>JBIOVQ010000170.1:0-27523 GCA_044867805.1 Burkholderiales bacterium
CATCGCGAAGCGCTTCACGGCGCGCGACGGCGCAGTCTCGACGGTGTTCGAGGACGTGCACCTTTCGGTCGAGCAGGGCGAGTTCATGTGCCTGATCGGACATTCCGGCTGCGGCAAAACCACGATCCTCAACATCCTGGCCGGGCTCGAGCCGGCCTCCGACGGCTATGTCTTCGTCGGCGGCCGCGAGATCCGCGGGCCGAGCCTCGACCGCGCCGTCATATTCCAGAGCCACGCCCTGATGCCGTGGTTGTCCGTCGCGGGCAACATCGCGTTTGCGGTCACCTCGCGCTGGCCGGAATGGAACCGGGAGCGCGTACGCAGCCACTGCCAGAAGTACATCGACCTGGTCAACCTGACCGGGGCAGAGAAGAAGCGACCCGCCGAGCTGTCGGGCGGCATGAAGCAGCGCGTCGGCATCGCGCGCGCCCTCGCCATCCAGCCCAGAATGCTGCTCATGGACGAGCCGTTCTCCGCGCTCGACGCGCTCACCCGCGGCATTCTGCAGGAGGAGGCACTGAGGATCTGCGCCGAAACCCGCCAGACGGCATTCATGATCACCCACGACGTGGACGAGGCGATCCTGCTGGCCGACAAGATCGTGCTGATGACCAACGGCCCGCACGCGAAGATCGCCGAGATCGTGGTCAACACGCTGCCGCGCACCCGCACCCGCCACACGATCCACAAGGAGCCGCACTACTATCCGATCCGCAATCACCTGGTCGATTTCCTGGTGAGCCGCTCGCGGCAATTCGACGAGGAAATGCCGGCCGACTACAACCCGAAGAATCCGCCGTTGGTAACGCCCGGCCGCGACGAGCCGCCGCCGGCGGCATCAGCGGGCCCGGTCCGCCACGAAAGGGCCTTGGTCGTGAACCTCAGGCACTGACGTTGAGCCGTCAGCCATCAGCCGCCAGCCGTCAGCGAATGCGAGATTGGCTAGGAAGCAGACAACTGACGGCTGACAACTGACGGCCGACAACTTCCGAAGGAGAGTGACATGAAGAAATCCGACGCACCCGAAGCACTGCTCGCCGCGGCGGGCATGGAAGAGCCGATGACGCGCGCCGCCGTCACGGAAATGGTCGTAATGGCCCGCCTCAAGAAGGGCCTCACCTGGGCGAAGATCGCGAAGACCGTGGGCCACAGCAAGGAGTGGACGACCGCGGCCCTGCTTGGCCAGATGCAGATGGCGAAGGAACAGGCGGAAGCGGCCGGCAAGCTCCTCGGCCTGCCCGAGTACGCCGTGCTGCTGCTGCAGCAGGTGCCGTACAAGGGCTCCCTGCCGACCGCGGTGCCGACCGATCCGCTGATCTACCGCTTCTACGAGCTGGTGAACGTCTACGGGACCACCCTCAAGGAGCTGATCCACGAGGAATTCGGCGACGGCATCATGAGCGCGATCGACTTCAAGATGGATCTCACGCGCGAGCCCGATCCGAAGGGTGACCGGGTGAAGATCATGATGAGCGGGAAGTATCTGCAGTACAAGACCTACTAAGCGCCAAAGCCGGACGCCGGCAGCGCCGGTTTGGCTGCGCGGGATGGAGCGGACGGTGCCGCCGCTCATCCCGCGCTTATTTTTGCCGACCGAATGTTGCGCTGCACGATAAAAGTTTCCTCGCGCCTAGTCATTGCATCCCGGGCGATTCGGGATTAGGGTGACCTGCGCTCTTGCCTACCGTTCAACCAGAAGGGAGTCCTCGCATGCATAAAGACCGCAGAAAATTCCTGAAAGGCGGCGCCATTGCCGCGACCGGCACCGCGATCGCCGGCTTCCCGATGATCGCGCGCGCGCAGCAGAAGTTCAATTGGAAGATGACCAGCGCCTACGGCAAGGGCGCGCCCTTCTACATGGACGGCCCCGGCAGCGCGACCGACCTTGCGAAGCGCATCGAGGCGATGTCCGCTGGGCGCCTGCGGATCTCGGTCTACGGCGCGGGCGAGTTGATCCCGGCGCTCGAGGGCTTCGATGCCGTGCGCGCGGGCACCGTGGAAATGAACCACGCCAACAGCTATTTCTGGACTGGGAAGACCTTCGCCGCCCAGTACTTCACCGCCGTGCCCTTCGGCCTCAACTTCCAGGGCATGAACGGCTGGCTCTACGACGGCGGCGGCATTGCCCTGTGGCACGAGGTGTACAAGCCGTTCAACATGGTCGCTTTTCCCTGCGGCAACACCGGCGTGCAGATGACCGGCTGGTTCAAGAAGGAGATCAAGTCGGTGAAGGACTTCAACGGGCTCAAGATGCGCATACCGGGCCTTGCCGGCAAGGTCTATTCGACGCTCGGCGTCGACGTGAAGCTGCTGCCCGGGGGCGAGATCTTCCCGGCGCTGGAGCGCGGCGTGATCGACGCCGCCGAGTTCGTCGGCCCGTACCAGGACCGCCGCCTGGGACTGCAGAAGGCCGCCAAGTACTACTACACGACGGGCTGGCACGAGACCGCCACCGTGTCCGAGCTCGCCATCAACAAGGCGGCGTGGGAGAAGCTGCCGAAGGACCTGCAGGCGATCGTCGAGAACGCGTGCGCCGCCTGCAACGTGATCAGCGAAGCCTGGTGCCAGCGCACCAACGCCGAGGCGATGGAGGATCTCGTCAAGAACCAGGGCGTCATCGCGCGGCCGCTGCCCGACGACGTGATCAAGTCGCTGCGCGCCGCGACCCGCAAGGTGCTGGCCGAGGGGATCGCCAAGGACCCGGTCACGAGGAAGGTCCACGACTCGTATTTCGCGTTCAAGGCCAAGTACGACGCCTGGGCGGGCTACAGCGAGGCGGTCTATCACGGCAAGATCCGCGGTGCCTGACCGTCCGCAGGGCGCCGGCGCGCGAGCCGCGGGCCGCCTGCGCGCCGGCATCGAGCGATTCGTCGATTTCGCGGGTGTCGCGACGGCGTGGATCTCGCTCGTCATCGTCGTCCTCATGGCGACCAACGTGCTGCTGCGCTACACGTTCAGTCTGGGGACGGTGTGGTCGCAGGAGCTCGAATGGCACCTGCTCGTGCCGCTCGTTCTGTTCGGCATGTCCTACGCGCTGCGCCACGGCGACCACGTGCGCGTCGACATCGTGTATGCGAAGTTCTCCGAGCGCACGAAGACGGCGGTCGACCTGGCTTCCGCGCTGCTGACCGCGGCGATTTCCCTGATCGTCATGTGGCTTTCGCTGCACTACGTTCAGCAGGCGTACGTCATCGATGAAGGCTCACCCGATCCGGGCGGCATCCCGCATCGCTACATCATCAAGGCGCTGATCCCGGTCGGGTTCGCGGTGCTGTTCGCGCAGAGCATCGCCGTTGCCATCGGGTGCGTGGAAAAGCTGCGGCATGACAAAACAACCGCCAATGAACGCCGATGAACGCCGATCAAAGGACGAAAACCTCTCGACGCAAAGCCGGAAAGGCGCAAAGAAAACCCTCCTTGAATATTTTGGAAGAAAAACTTTGCGACTTTCTTCTTCCTTTGCGTCAAGTGTTTTGAGGTTGATCTTGTCTGCGTTCATCTGCGTTTATCTGCGGTTCCAATCGGATTTTTGAGAGCTTCTGGACGATGAGCGGCAACGAAATACTGGCGCTCCTGATGCTGGCGGCGTTCTTCGCGCTGCTGATGGCGGGGGTTCCCGTCGCCATCACGCTCGCCACTGCCGGATTCGTCTTCGGTTTCCTGGGCTTCGGCGTGGATTTGTTCAACCTCCTGCCGGCGCGCATCTACGGCGTGGTGGCGAACTACCAGTGGCTCGCCATCCCGCTGTTCGTGTTCATGGGCGTGATGCTGGAGAAATCGCGCCTCGCCGAGGACCTGCTCGACGTGGTCGGGCACCTCGCGGGCGGGTTGCGGGGCGGTATGGCGCTCGGCATCATCGGTGTCGGCGTGCTGATGGGGGCGACCACCGGCATCGTCGGCGCGACCGTGATCACCCTCGGGCTGCTGACGCTGCCGACGCTGCTGCGGCGCGGCTACGACCCGGGCGTCGCGTGCGGTGCCATCTGCGCCTCCGGCACCCTGGGGCAGATCATCCCGCCGAGCCTGATCCTCATCCTGCTCTCGGACATACTTCAGCTCTCGGTCGGCACGCTGTTCGCGGCGGCCGTGGTGCCAGGGCTGCTGCTGGCGGCGATTTATTGCGTCTATATCGTGATCCTCGGCGTGGCGCGCCCCGGGATGGTCCCGGCCGTGCCCAAGGCGGAGCGCGACGCGCTGCCGCGCCGCGAGCTGTGGCTGCAGTTCTTCAAGGTGGTGCTGCCGCCGCTGGCGCTGGTCCTGTCCGTGCTCGGGTCCATCATCGCCGGCGTCGCGGCGCCGACCGAGGCGGCCTCGATGGGCGCCCTCGGCGCAATCCTGGTCACCGCGATGGCCCGGCGCATGTCGTACCAGGTCCTGGTGGAGACCATGCAGGCCACGACCAAGATCACGGCGATGGTGATGTTCATCCTGATCTGCGCCCAGGTGTTCTCGCTCGCGTTCCGCGGCCTCCGCGGCGAGGACCTGATCACCGCCCTGTTCGAGTTCCTGCCGGGTGGCGTCGCGGCCGACATCTGGTTCCTGATGCTGCTGATCTTCGTGCTCGGCTTCTTCATCGAGTGGATCGAGATCAGCTACATCGCGGTGCCGCTGTTCCTGCCGGTGTTCGTGAGCCAGAACGTGGACCTGGCGTGGCTCGCGATGCTGATCTGCGTGAACCTCCAGACCTCCTTTCTCACGCCTCCCTTCGGCTGGGCGCTGTTCTTTCTGCGCGGCGTCGCCCCGCCGGAAATCACGACGCGGCACATGTACCTCGGCATCATGCCCTTCGTGGCGATGCAGATCCTCGCGGTGGTGCTGGTATTTTTCTTCCCGCAGCTCGCGCTGTGGCTGCCGAAGGTCATCGGCTGGTAGGGCGGCTCTCGCGCCGATTCGCCGGAGCGCGCCCGACGCCGGCCTAGCTGGAAAGAATCGCGCGAACGGCGCGATCCGGCCATCACGCGCACGGCTCCGGCGCGGCAATTCCTCCCACGCGCCAGGCGATCCGGTTCCACACGGGCACCCCTGCTTTTCCCTTGCCGCGTAATTTTCCGGAAGGGGACTCCCGCCGCCGCCGGCTTCCCAGCCGTGGCGCCTGCCCTGAGTCAACCGGACTACGGTCCGACGACGGCGTCATAACAAACGCCGCGATTTCGCACGTCGATCCACCGGGGGCATGAGTCTGCCGGCCTATCCAGGACGCGGAATCCGTATCAGATCGCTTCACGGGGGCCCGATATCGTCGTTGGCAGCTTTGGCGGGACGCCGCGTGTCAGCGCGAGCGGTGGCCGCGAGGCACAGGTCGTATCCAACGGAAAAAGGAGATCGAAAATGCCAAACGGATTCTGGAGATTCGTCGGCGCCGCCGGATTGCTGGCAGGGCTGGCGGCCTGGCCGGGGATCGGTCAGGCGCAGTTGGGTGGTCTGCCGCTCCCACCGTTGCCGCTGCCGGATCTGGGCGGAGGTGGGGGCGGGGACGGGACGCTAACCGGATCCCTCACCCAGGCAAGCGGGATTACTGCGGTCGTGAATGGAAACGTTACCAGTCTCGTGGATACCGGGACGCTGACCTCCGCCAGTGAGCCGCTCGGTACCGGCGTGAGCATCCTGAGCATCCCCGGCGTGCTCTCGGCGGAAGCCGTACACGCCGCCGCGATGGGGTGGACAGACCAGGTCGTCTCCGAATCGTCGCTGGGAAATCTCGTCATGACGGTGGCCGGGACGGGCATCTCGGCGGATTTCATCATGTCGAGGGCGCAGGCGGTTTCGGGTGGCGGCGCTACCGGCGTGTCGAGCGTTGACGGGCTCATTATCGGCGGCGTGCCGATTTCCCTTACCGGCGTCCCCAATCAGGTGGTTTCGCTGCCCGGCCTGAGCGTGATCCTGAACGAGCAGATTACGTCGGCCGGCGGGATCGTCGTTAACGCCCTGCGCATCAGGACCCTGGATGGCCTGACCGACATCGCCGTCGGATCCTCGAAGGCCGCGCCACTCTGAAGTCACGCACAGCTATTGGAGAGGATCAAAAAATGCCGAGATCAATCTATACGATGTGTGCAATATCGCTGGCGCTCGCGGGAGCGTTCGCAACCGGATCCGCCAGCGCCCACTTCATCCCGGCGCCGTGTGACTTCATCACCGGCGGCGGCTGGGTGCTGGCCGACTCGGGGGCGAAAGTCAACTTCGGCTCGCACGGCGGCTGCAAGAACGGCGCCTTCTGGGGGCACGTGAACGTCGTCGATCACACCTACAACCCGCCCGGTCACCTGAAGAGCACGAAGATCACGGGGTACGTGATGGATCCCGCGCTTCCGAATGCGCGCGACATTTGCGGCGAGGGCGAAGTCTCTGTCAATGGAGAGCGGTTCATGACGAGATTCCGCGTCAGGATGGAAGACAACGGCGAGCCGGGCAAATTCGACCGGTTCGGGCTCCGGCTGAACAACGGCTACCACCTTTCGACGCGCGAACTGGGTCCGTCGGGAAACAGCGGCGGCGGCGGCAACATCCAGCTGCACAAGCCGAATCCGTCCACCACGGGACCGGACCCGGTGCCCAGCGAGCTCGAAATGTGCGCTGACATGCCGCCCCCGTAAACTGGGGTAGCGACGCTCCAGGTTTGAGACTCAAGTACCTGTGAACGGGAGGGGCCATCAAGCAGGGCCCCTCTTTCTTTTTGCGTGCGCGACGCCGCTTTCAGCGGCAGCGCGGGCGCCGAGCGTCGAAGGCCGTCGTGTCTTGGGGCTCCGATTCCGGCATCGCGTAGAATCGGCGCATGATCCACCCGGTCCGCGGCACCCGCGGCATGGCGGTCGCGCCGCACGCGCTGGCATCGCAGTCGGCGCTCGGCGTGCTGCGCGAGGGCGGCAATGCGCTGGAAGGCATGATCGCGGCCGCGGCGACGATCACCGTCGCCTACCCGCACATGAATTCCCTGGGCGGCGATTCGTTCTGGCTCCTGCACACTCCTTATAGCGGCGTGCGCGGAATCGACGCCTGCGGCGCCGCGGCGCGCGCGGCCTCGATCGACTGGTACCGCGAGCGCGGCATCACGCGGTCCATCCCTTTTCGCGGCGGGGTCGCCGCCAACACGGTCGCCGGGACGGTTTCGGGCTGGAAGCTGGCGCACTCCCTGTCCCGCAAGTGGGGCGGGCGCCTGCCGCTGAAGCGCCTGCTCGAGGACGCGATCCACTATGCCCGGGAAGGAACAGCGGTGACCGCCAGCCAGGCGGCGGCGACCGCCGCCAAGCGGACCGAGCTCGAGCCGCAGCCCGGTTTCCGCGCGACATTTCTGGCGGGTGGAACCGCCCCCGCGGCCGGCAGTCTGTTCAAGCAGCCGCGCGCGGCGGAGACGCTGGAGCGCCTGGCCCGCTCCGGGCTCGACGATTTCTATCGCGGCGAGATCGCGCGGTCGCTGGCGCGGGATCTGGCCGCGACCGGGAGCCCGCTCGCGCCGGCGGACCTCAAGCGCCAGCGCGCGAAGCTCGTCAAGCCGCTCGTTCTCCAGCATTCACTGGGCGCGATCTACAACATGCCGCCGCCGACCCAGGGGCTGGTGTCGCTGCTCATCCTCGGCATGCTCGATCAGCTCGAGATCGGCAGGACCGGCTCGTCGAGCGCGGACTACGTGCACCTTTCGGTCGAGGCGACCAAGCGCGCATTCGCGGTGCGCGATCACTGCCTGACCGATCCCGCCTACATGACCGTGGACCCGC
This sequence comes from Burkholderiales bacterium, assembly GCA_044867805.1. Lineage (GTDB taxonomy): Bacteria > Pseudomonadota > Gammaproteobacteria > Burkholderiales > SG8-41 > SG8-41. Next base: position 7,713 of record JBIOVQ010000170.1, read on the forward strand.
AGGCGCTGCTCGCGCCGAAGAAGATCCGCGAGCTCGCGCAGAACGTCGACCGCGGCCGGGCCGCGCGCTGGGGCGGGGGGAAAGGCCCCGGGGACACAGTGTGGATGGGCGTTATGGACGGCGCGGGCCGCGCCGTCTCGATGATCCAGAGCCTGTATCACGAGTTCGGCAGCGGCGTGGTGCTGGAGGAGACCGGCATCAACTGGCAGAACCGGGGCTGCAGCTTCTCGCTCGATCCCGAGGCGCTGAACAGCCTGCGGCCTGGCAGGAAGCCGTTTCACACGCTCAACCCCGCGCTGGCGGTGTTGCGCGACGGGCGCACGCTGGTCTACGGCGCGATGGGTGGCGACGGCCAGCCGCAGACGCAGAGCGCGGTATTCACGCGCATCACGGTGTTCGGCATGGATCCGCAGTCGGCCGTTGCGGCGCCGCGCTGGCTCCTCGGCCGCAACTGGGGCGAGACGCGCGACAGCTTGCGAATCGAGTCGCGCTTTTCCGCGGGTGTGCCCGCGGCGCTCGGCAACTACGGGCACGAGGTCGAGGTCCTGCCGGCCTACGACGAGACCATGGGGCACGCCGGGGCGATCGTGCGGCACCCGACCGGCGTGCTGGAGGGCGGCGCGGACCCGCGGAGCGACGGGATCGTCGCTGCTTTTTAGGTTTTACGACGGGTCGCGAAGGATGCTGAGGACGCGAAGGAAGGCGGTACGACGGGTCGCGAAGGACGCGAAGGACGCAAAGGAAACTTTTCGAACACCAAGATCGCTGAGACAACGCCAAGATCGGCCATGGGAGGCGCCATTGATTGCAGCCTATTTCGATATTTCTGCGACCCGAGACAGGATAGGCTGCGTGCCAGCACGCAACTCATTGATTTCGCGCCTGCTGAAACTGCCAGTGCCATAATAGACGGCATTTCGGAAGTTCACTATACGTTAGAAGGCAATGGCTACGATTGGGAAAGACGCCGCTGTGAAAATTGCGGAAAAGCACACGAGCGCGTCCCACCTGGATCACCCGGATTACCGAATGGAATGTGAGTTTCGAGGCAGCGCTCCGGAAGGGTGGCTGTTTTCTTATCGAATCCGATGCCTCAAGGACATTCCTCCGCAGGAACAAGAGAAGTTTGCGGGAGCGGCTGGGTTCTTGATTTCACGCGATGGAAAAGTTCGAGATTTGAGTTGGCCGATGTATGTTGACTTAGAAAACGGGGTGGTCGCCGGATGAAATTGCCTTCTAACCACGCGTTGGAGAATGACGCTCCGCGAGCGTCGCTCGCACGCGCATCTCACCGCGGACGTTAAGCGCCCCCCGGGTCTTCGCTGACGCCTGCCATTCCTCACTTGGCGTTGTCTTGGCGACCTTGCTTTTATTATTGATCCCTTCGCGGCCTTGGCGGCCTTCGCGACTCGTCGTACCGCCTTCTTGGCGTCCTTCGTGTCCTTGGCGACCCGTCGTACAAGCAAAAGGGCGGCCTCGGCCGCCCTTCGTGTTTTTAGCTGTGGATGCCTATGCGTTCGCCGGCTTGGCTGGCGCCTTTCCGCCGCGCGCGTACTTCTGGCGAAACTTCTCGACGCGTCCCGCGGTGTCCACCAGCTTCTGCTTGCCGGTGTAGAAGGGGTGGCACTGGGAGCACACCTCGACGTGCAGGTCACGCGCGAGGGTCGAGCGCGTGTCCCACTTGTTGCCGCAGCTGCAGATGACGGTGATGGTGCTGTATCCGGGATGGATCTTCGGTTTCATGCGGCCTCCTAGCCATTCCTCTCGCGGTACCCGCGACTGATGGAAGCCGAGGGTCTCCGAGAAAGGCGCGCATTATCCGCAATTTGGCTGCGAAGAGCAAGTTGCAGCCGAATTGCGGGAGAGGCCTAACGACTGACGGCTGACGACTGACGACCGACCTAGCGCAGCAAGGGTCGTTGCCCCGGCGCCCAGTTCTCCATCAGCGCGCAGCACTTGCGGATCGCGCGCTTCGCGGTTTCGGGATCGACCAGCGCGAGCCGGGAGCTGCCGCTCGTGACATTGAGCTGGACGAAATAGAGCTCGTCCGGGCGGGTATCCAGCTTTAATTCCGTGGAGCCGAATGTGCTGCTGTGCAGCGTGCGTGCTCCCGGAGGAGTGTCGAAGCGAAAGAACGATCTGGCCGGCACTGATCCCAGGAGCCGGTCGTCCACGTACAGCAACGGATCGTTCACGTCCGGCCGGTGCGAGTCGGGGCGGTAAATGTAGATGCCCGCGTAGCCCGGGTGGCCGGTGAATCGCTTGGCCTCGGCGTCCCGCTCCGGGGTGGCCTGGGGAGTGGAGGCGCATCCCCCCGCGACCAACAGGGCCGCCAATACCAGCCAGGCGACGGCCGCCGCTCCGCTACCCGCGCGCATCAATCGCCTTTCAGGAGCGTGGCGCGCCTCACGGCGGCGCGTCCACTGAGCTCTTCCAGGAACGTGAAGTAGGAAATATCGTAGCGCCACGACAGCTGTTGCTCCACGAAGTACACCTTGCCCGGCTCGGCCACCACGGTGATCGTCCCGAAATCCCCGTCGTGGCCGCTGATGCGATGCTCGCCCGGCGGCACTTCCCAGCGGTAATAGGTGTCCGGGTAGGTCCTGATCCTCAGGTAGTCTCCGAGCCAAACCGGCACCGGGCGGTCGCTGTACAGCGGCTCACCGCGTACCAGGTAGATCACCGCCTTGTTGGCCAGCGGCTCGAATCTCTTGGCCTCGCCATCCTGCCGGGCGGGGGCGGGTCCGACGCACCCGCCGAGCGCCGGAAGCGCCGCCGCGAGCAACAGCCGGGCAAGGCGCAGCGATGGACCGGCGCCGCGCATCACGGCCCGGGCGACACCATCACGGAACGCAGGACGGCGGCCCGTCCCTCCGGCTCGCCGACGAGATAGAAATGGGACTGGGGACTGCCCGTGAGAAACGTCGTCACCCGCTGCAGCACGAAGTAGATCCTGCCGGGCGCGGTTTCAAATCTGATCTCCCCGCTGTCGAAGTAGGCGCCGGCGATGCGGTGTACGCCCGGCTCCACTTCCCAACGGTAGTAGGTGCCGCGATAGGTCTTGAGGCTCAAGCCGCCGTCGAGCTTGATCACTGCCTGCATTTCGGTGAAGTCCGGATAGGCGCGCACGACATAGACCACCGCCTTACCCGGCACGGCCTCGAACTTCCTGGCCTGCAGGTCCTGCGGCGTGAGCGGCAGTTGCTGGCAGCCCGCCAGCATCAATGCCATCGGCAGCAACAGTCGGCGCATGCAATCCTCCGCCACGTAAACGCTCCGTCAGCCTAAACCCTTCCAGCGGGCCATGTGTACTCGCAAACAGCGGGGGCAGGGCGCCTATCGGACTAGGCGCCCCATGCCCTGTATGGGATGTGACCCAAGGAGGGCGGGCTGAGGCGCGGAGCAGGGATCGGCGAAACGTGGAGCAGGGCCGGCGAAGCGCGGAGCAGGTGCCCACTCTTGTGGGTGCGACCACCGAAGTCCGAGAGCAGCCGACACTAATGCATTGATTACTTGCCACCCACGGATCGGAGGCTGCGCGGCGGGCGGCCGACGCAACTAGGCGTGTTTAACCTCTACGCATTGAATCGAAGAAATCGGCGTTGTTTTTGGTCGCCCTTATCTTGTCCAGCAGGAACTCCGTCGCCTCCAGTTCATCCATCGGGTACAGCAGCTTGCGCAGCACCCAGATCTTCTGCAGCACGTCCTGCTTGATCAGCAGCTCCTCGCGGCGGGTCCCCGAGCGGTTGACGTTGATCGCCGGGAAGATGCGCTTCTCGTACATGCGCCGGTCGAGGTGGATCTCCATGTTGCCGGTGCCCTTGAACTCTTCGTAGATCACGTCGTCCATCCGGCTGCCGGTGTCGATCAACGCGGTGGCGAGGATGGTGAGGGAGCCGCCTTCCTCGATGTTGCGCGCCGCACCGAAGAAGCGCTTGGGCCGCTGCAGTGCGTTGGCGTCCACGCCGCCGGTCAGCACCTTGCCGGACGCGGGAACGACCGTGTTGTAGGCGCGCGCGAGCCGCGTGATCGAGTCGAGCAGGATCACCACGTCCTTCTTGTGCTCGACCAGCCGCTTCGCCTTCTCGATCACCATCTCGGCGACCTGCACGTGGCGCGAGGCCGGCTCGTCGAAGGTGGAGGACACGACCTCGCCCTTGACCGAGCGGATCATCTCGGTCACTTCCTCGGGGCGCTCGTCGATCAGCAGCACGATCAGCACAACCGCCGGGTGGTTCGCCGTGATGGCATGCGCGATGTGCTGCATCAGCACCGTCTTGCCGGCCTTGGGCGGCGAGACGATCAGGCCGCGCTGGCCCTTTCCGGTCGGGGCGATGATGTCGATGATGCGGCCGGTGATGTTCTCCTCGGCCTTGATATCGCGCTCGAGCTTGAGGTGCTCGGTCGGGTGGTACGGCGTGAGGTTCTCGAACAGGATCTTGTGCTTGGAGTTTTCCGGCGGCTCGTCGTTGACCTTGTCCACCTTGACCAGGGCGAAATAGCGCTCGCCATCCTTGGGCGTGCGGATCTCGCCTTCGATCGTGTCGCCGGTGTGCAGGTTGAAGCGCCGGATCTGGGACGGCGAGACGTAGATGTCGTCGGTGCCCGCCAGGTACGAGGTGTCGGGCGAGCGCAGGAACCCGAAGCCGTCCGGCAGCACTTCCAGGGTGCCGCCGCCGTAGATGCTTTCCCCCTTTCGCGCCTGGTTCTTGAGGAGCGCAAAGATGAGCTCCTGCTTGCGCATGCGGTTGGCGCCGTCCACTTCGTTCTTGGCGGCCATCTCGAGGAGCTCGCCGACGTGCAGGTTCTTGAGATCGGATAGGTGCATAAACTTCGGCTCTGTGTGGGTTGATTCCGGGGGAGAAGGGGGAGAAACGACGCCAGAGTCCGGGGCCCCGGTGTCTGGCTGCGGCGCCGGATCGTTGTCGCCCGGCTGCGTGCGGGAAAGGTTCGGAGATTTAGATATGGCTGTCAATAAATGCAGTCAGTTGTGATTTGGACAGGGCGCCGACCTTGGTTGCCTCGACGGCGCCGTTCTTGAAAAGCATCAGGGTGGGGATGCCGCGAATGCCATACTTGGGGGGGGTGGCCTGGTTCTCGTCGATGTTCAGTTTCGCGACCTTCAGGCGCCCGGCGTATTCCCTGGCTACTTCGTCCAGGATGGGCGCGATCATCTTGCACGGGCCGCACCACTCGGCCCAGTAGTCCACCAGGACCGGGGTCTGCGATTGCAGCACCTCGGGATCAAAAGTCTGGTCCGTCACGTAATGGATGTGTTCAGCCATGCAACATTACCTTCGGGAATCAATCGGAAAGCGCCACGGGACGTGTGGCAGGGACTTGCCCCATTATGCTAGCGAAAATTCCCCTCCTTGCATAGAGACCGTTTCGAACCACTGAAACGGTCCCCTGATGTGGGGGCACGGGGGGATTATCCCCGTATTGCTTACCTCATAGGGGTAATGCCCCGGCCAGGGGCGCGGCACCGCCCACCGCCTCTGATAAAATATGGATTCCTCCCCGGCTTTCAATGCCGGCGAAATTCCGAAGGAATACTATGACTTACGTCGTTACCGAGACGTGCATCAAATGCAAGTACACCGATTGCGTTGATGTATGCCCGGTGGATTGCTTCCGGGAGGGCCCGAACATGCTCGTAATCGACCCGGACGAGTGCATCGATTGCACCCTGTGCGTGGCCGAATGCCCGGTGGAAGCGATCTTTGCCGAGGACGATGTTCCCGACAAGCAGAAGCACTGGACCAAGATCAACGCGGAGCTTGCCAAGGCCTGGAAGCCCATCATCGAGAAGAAACCAGCCCCCCCGGACGCTGACGATTGGGCAAAAATAAAAGAAAAGGAGCATCTCCTGGAAAAGTGACTCCAGGGGTCTTTAATCCGCGTCCGAGGCGCGCTCCGGGGTCGCATCCCCGGAAACCGGGGCGGCTGTCGAGGTGGAGCAGGGGCCCCACGTTGTTTGTGGGGATGCGACCCGAGATCAGACGCAGAGGGATCGCCCCGCCGCCCTCGATCGCCTGCGAGGTCAGATCCCCGAACAAGAAGCGTTCGGGGCCCCTCTTCCGCTCTTGGCGATCCCTGCTCAGCCCTCCGCGCGCCACGCGTCTGAATGGGCGAAGGTCAAAGAAAAGGAGCACCTCCTGGAGAAGTAAACTGAAGGGGCAGGCAATTCCCCAGCAAGCCCCCTTTTCTGCGTAGCATTGGGCGGCACGCAGCGTCGTGATCGAATCAGCTTGCATGCTCCCCCAGCCCACCCCCGGCCTCGAACGCATTCCGTGCGCTCCGCATGCGCTCCTCGCGCGCGCGGCGCAGGCCATCGTGGAGCGCGAGCGGGCGAGACTCCCGGATTTCTCGCATGCCGTCGTGCTGATTCCGGACCTGCACGCCGCGCCCGACGTCGCCGGTGCGTTGCGTGAAGCCGCGGGCGTGCCGGCGCTGCTGTTGCCGCGGGTCACCACGCTGCGGCTGTGGGCGGCCACGGTGCCGCTCGACCGTCCCATCGCAGCCCGCGCGGCGCGCGAGACGCTGCTCTATCAGGAGCTGGAAAAGCGCGGGTGGCTGCCAGCCGCCGACCTGTGGACGGTGAGCGCGGAGCTGGCGGGCCTGTTCGACGAGCTCACGCGCTACAACGTTGGGCTGCCCGCCGACTTCACGGAATTCAACCGACAGCTCGCGCGGGCTTACCGCGCGCAATCCGGCGCGTCGCTCACCTTCGAGGCGCGGCTCGTGCACGAGCTGTGGCACGCGCTGGCGCGGGTGACCCGCGAGGCCGACCCGGAAGCCGCCTATCAACTGCGCCTTGCCCGGCTGGCCGAAAGCGCCTCGGCGCCGCTGTACGCGCTGAGCCTTGCGCCGCTCGCGCCGGCGGAGCAGCGTTTCCTCGAGCGCTACGCCGGGCGCACGCCGGTGCAGTGCTTCATCTCCGGGATCGACGCGGCGGGCGACGCCGTGGCGCGAGTACTCGCCGCGGCCTGGCCGGCGAACCCGGACGACGCCCCCTTGCTCGAGCGCGCCCGGGCGCTGAAGGCGGTCCATCCCGAGAGCCCGCTGGCCGGCCGGCTGCGCATCCTCGGCGCGGCGGGCGCGGAGCAGGAGGCGCAGGCGGTGGACGCGACCGTGCGCGAGTGGCTGCTGGCGGGCAGGAAGCGCATCGCCATCGTGGTGCACGATCGCCTGGTCGCGCGCCGCGCCCGCGCGCTGCTCGAGCGCGCGCAGGTCCTGGTCAAGGACGAAGCAGGGTGGGCTTTCTCGACGACGAGCGCCGCCACCGCAATCGGGCGCTGGCTCGACGTCGCGGGCGGTGACTGCTATTACCGCGACCTGCTCGACCTGCTGAAGTCGCCCTTCGCGTTCCACGACTGGCCTGTCGCCACGCGCCAGGCAGCGGTGTGGAGGCTGGAAGGCTACGTGCGAGAGGAGAGCGTGGTCGCCGGCCTCGCGAGCTTCATTCGCCTCGCCGAGGAGCACAACGACCCGGAAGCGCGGCAGATGCTCGCGCGCATTCGCGGCGGGGTGGGCGCGCTCGGGCGCGGGACCCGCCCGATCTCGCGCTGGCTCACGTCCCTCATGGCAAGCCTCGATCAGATCGGCGTGCGCGAGGGGCTCGCCGCCGACGGCGCCGGTCAGCAGCTCCTCGACCTGCTGGACCGCCTAGGGCAGGAGCTGGCCGGCGACAGGCTCGGCGTGAGCTTCTCCGAATGGCGGCGCTGGCTCGCGCGCCAGCTCGAGGCCGCGGCCTTCCGCGACCCGACGATCGAAAGCGAGGTCGTGTTCACCAGCCTCGCGGCGACGCCGCTACGGCGCTTCGACGCGGTGCTGGTGCTGGGCTGCGACGCCGCGCACTGGCCGGGTCCGGACCCGGTCTCCCTGTTCTTCAACCAGGGCGTGCGCGCGGAGCTGAAGCTGCCCACCTGGGCCGACCGGGTGCGCGAGATGGAGGCGCAGCTCGGCGCGCTGATCGCCGCATGCGGCTCGGTCGCCGCGACCTGGCAGCGCATGCCCGGCGGCGAGCCCAACCAGCTCTCGCCGCCGCTGGAGCGACTGGCCGCGCTGCACCGGCTCGCATACGGCGGCGAGCTGGACGACGGCGCCGCCCTCTCGCGCCTGGCCGGCGCGGAAGTGCGGGCGCCGGGTGAGGCGGCAGATCTCGAACCGACCCGGCGGCCGGCGCCGCGCGCGCCCGCCAGCCTGCTGCCCCGGAAAATCTCGGCGAGCGGCTACAACTCGCTCGTGGCCTGCCCCTACCAGTTCCACGCGCGCTATGTGCTGGGCCTGGCGCGGCTCGACGATGTGCAGGAGATGATCGAGAAGAAGGACTACGGCACCCTCGTGCACCGCGTGCTGACGCAGTTCCATCAGGCGCATCCGGCGATCTCCGGCCTCGACCCGCAAGTGGCGCAGCGCGAGCTCGAGGCCCTGAGCGAGCGGGCGTTCGCCGCGGCGGTGGCGCGCAACTACCTCGCGCAGGCGTGGCTTGCGCGCTGGAAGGCGCTGATCCCGCACTACCTCGACTGGCAGCGCGGGCGGGAGGCCGCGGGCTGGGCGTGGAAAGGCGGCGAGGTCGAGCGGACGGCCGAGATCGCGACCCCGGGCGGGACCACGCTTACCCTGCGCGGGCGCCTCGACCGCGTCGACAGCCGTCAGTCGTCAGCCGTCAGTGGTCAGTCGTCACCGGATTTCGCGGTGATTGATTACAAGACGCGCGACGCCGAAACGCTCAAGAAATCGCTCGAGTCGCCTGGCGAGGATGTCCAGCTTCCCGTGTACGCGCTGCTGTGGGGCGCGCCGGTCGCCGAGGCGCTGTTCCTCTCGATGGAGCGCGACGGAGTGCGCGCGGTCGGCTCCGACCACGACGTGCAGGCGCTGGCGGACGCGGAGCGCGGGCGGCTCGGGCGCGTGTTCGACGCGCTTGCCGCAGGGGCGGGCATGCCGGCGCAGGGCACCGAGCCGGTTTGCGAGTACTGCGAAGCACGCGGGCTGTGCCGCAGGAACTACTGGCCATGAGCGGAATAAGTTCCAACCGCCAATCGCAGAGGTTCGCAGGGGAGGACTTGTGTTGAAGACATTGTGTTTCCCCGGCGTCCTCTGCGGCCTCCGCGTTGAGAGGTTGAGTTCATGAGCAAAAACCAGCACGACGTCAGCCGCGCGCTCGCCCCCGCCGCGAGCGCTGCGCTCGAGGCCTGCGCGGGGAGCGGCAAGACCTGGATGCTGGTATCGCGCATCGTGCGCCTGCTGCTCGCGGACGCCGCGCCGTCGCAGGTCCTCGCCATCACCTTCACCCGCAAGGCGGCGCAAGAGATGGCGGCGCGGCTGCGCGAGTGGCTCTACGAGCTGGCGACTGCTCCGGACGGGGACGTGCTGCAATTCCTCGCCGAGCGCGGCGTGACGGACGACGAGGCGGCGCGGTTGCTGCCCAGGGCGCGGCGGCTCTACGAGCAGCTCCTCACGGCGCAGCCGCCGATCACGATCGCCACGTTTCACGCCTGGTTCCTGCAGCTCCTGAGGCGCGCGCCGCTCGATGCCGGGGCGCTGGGCGACGCCACCCTGGTCGAGCAGACCTCGGCGCTCATGGACGAAGCGTGGGAGCTCTTCGCGAGCCGGCTGCAGCGCGAGCCGGACAGCCCGGCGGCGCGCGGTCTCGACCGCCTGTTCCACCACTGCGGCTTGTTCAACACACGCCGCCTGCTCCTCCGCTTCCTGCATCACCGCGCCGACTGGTGGGCCTACACGCGCGGGCAGAAGGACGCGGTCGGGTTCACGCTCGCGCGGATGCGCGAAGACATGGCGGTTGCTCCCGACGCGGATGTCGTCGGTCCCTTGCTCGATGACGCGGCGTTTGCCGGCGAGGTCGTCGAGTACGCCGCGCTGCTCGCGCGCAACGGGAACCGTGACCAGCAATTCGCGCGCCGGCTCATCGCGTGGAACGAGGATCCGGCGGGGCGCTTCGAGGGCATCCGCGCGGTGCTGCTGACGGACGAGGGGGCTCTGAGGGTGCGCGACGCGAGCGACGCCCAGGCGAGGCGCCTCGGGGCGGACGGCGAGCGCAGGCTCCTCGACCTGCACGCGTGGCTGGGCATGCGCGTGCTGCAGGCGGCGGGCTGGCTCACCGACCAGGCGAGCTACCGCTTCAACGAGGCTGCGCTGCGCTGCGGGGTGGCGCTGCTGGAGGCCTACCAGCGCGTGAAGCGCGAGCGGCAGGTGATCGACTACGGCGATATCGAGTGGCACGCGTGGGAGCTCGTCTCGGAGAGCGACCACGCCGTCTACATGCACTGCAAGCTCGACTCGCGCTACCGCCACGTCCTGCTGGACGAGTTCCAGGACACCAACCCGCTGCAGTGGCTCACGCTCAAGAGCTGGCTCGCCGCGGCGACGGCCGCCGACGCGCGCCCCACGGTGTTCATGGTCGGCGACCCGAAGCAGTCCATATACCGCTTTCGCCGTGCGGACGCCCGCCTGTTCCGCCAGGCGGCGGCCTACCTGGAGGCAGAGTTCGGCGGCGTCCGCCTGTCGCAGGAGGAGTCGCGCCGCTGCCCGCCGGCGCTGCTGGACGTGGTGAATCATCTGTTCCGCGCGGAAGCGGATTTCGAGGGCTTCGAGCCGCACGTCGCGCATTTCCGCAAGCACGGGCGGGTGGAGGTGCTGCCGCTCGCCCGCGCTGACAGCGAGCCGTCAGCCGTCAGCCGTCAGCCGTCAGCCGCCGAAGGCCCGAAAGACGAGTCGCCATCCGCCATCCGCCATCCGCCATCCGCCATCGATCGCGCAGCGATCGAGCTGCGCGATCCGCTCGCCACGCCTCTCGCCGACGAAGAGGACCGCCGGCGCGAGCGGGAGGCCGAGATGCTGGTGGAAAAGCTCGGAGCCATCCTCGGCGCCTGGCGGGTCGCGACCGACCGAGAGGGCAAGGAGACGCGGCCCGCAGAGCCCCGCGACATCATGATCCTCACGCGGCGGCGCACGCACCTCGCGGTCTACGAGCGCGCGCTGCGCCATGCCGGCATTCCGTTCGTCACATCGCGGCAGGGCGGGCTGCTCGACACCTTGGAGGCGCAGGATATCGTCGCGCTCCTGGAATTCCTCGTCGCTCCTTTCGCCGATCTCAAGCTCGCGCACGCCTTGCGCTCGCCCGTCTTTGCCTGCGCGGACGAGGACCTGACGAGGGTTGCGGCCGGGAACGGGCGCACATGGTGGGAGAGGCTGCAACGTGCCGCGGCGGACGGCAGCCCGGCGCTCCGGCGCGCCCACGCGCTGCTCGCGCGCTGGCTGGAGCGCGCGGGCACGCTGCCCGTGCACGACCAGCTCGACCGCATCTACTTCGAGAGCGACGTCCTCCGCCGCTACGCGCAGGCGGTGCCGCAGGCGATGCGCGAAGCCGTGTGCGCGAATCTCCAGGCCTTCATCCAGCGCGCGCTCGACACCGACTCGGGCCGCTATCCGAGCCTGCCGCGCTTTCTCCACGAGCTAACGGACCTGCGCGAGGCGCCGATCGAGGAGGCGCCGGACGAGGGCATCGTCGGCGACGCCGGCAACGCGGTGCGCATCGACACGGTGCACGGGGCCAAGGGCCTCGAGGCCCCGATCATCTGGCTGATCGACGCGGCCGCAGGGCCGGACCCGGGGCGCGGCTACGACGCGCTGGTGGACTGGCCGCCCGAGGCCGAGGCGCCGCGCCGCTTCTCGCTGTGGCCGAGAAAGGACGGGCGGAGCACGGCGCAGCGGGCGGCCGCGGCGGCGGAGGAGCAACTCGCCGCGCGCGAGAGCCTGAACCTGCTCTACGTGGCGATGACACGGGCGCAGCAGGCGTTGATCGTCAGTGGCTCGGAGGCAAGGGGGCAGAAGGGATCATGGTACGAGAAGGTGCGCGCCGCGGTATGCGCGGCCGAGGGCACTGCCGCTGGCGATGACGACATGAGCGCCGCGGTGATCCATGGCGACGACCTGGCGGGGCCGCGCGCCGGCGCGCAGGCGGACCGCGGCGCCGTGGTCCGCGCGCCGCGTGCCGATCCGCGCCTCAGCAGCCCCGTTCCGACCGGCGCGCGAGGCGCGCTGCTCGCGCGCCGAGCGGCGCGCTACGGCACCCAGTTCCACGCGCTGATGGAGCGGCTTACCGGCGGCGCGCCAGCCGGCCGCGAGGCGGTGCTGCGCGATTCGGGACTGTCCGAACGCGAGTTCACGCCCCTGTGGGAGCAGGCGCAGCGCGTGCTCGCCGCTCCCGGGCTGGCGCGCTTCTTCGATCCGGCGCAGTTCAAGCGCGCGGCGAACGAAGTGTCGTACATGATCGAGACCGGCGAGGTGCGCCGCATCGACCGGCTCGTGGAGTTCGAGGATGAGATGTGGGTGCTCGATTACAAGACCGGCGACGCCCGGTCGGTGGACCCGCTGCTCCTCGAGCAGTACCGCGCCCAGGTCGCCGACTATTGCGCCGCGATGCGGCGCCTCCATGCCCGGCAGAAGGTCAGCGGCGCCATCGTGTTTGCGGATGGCGAAGTGCTGGTCGTTCAGCCCGGTGCCTGAACCCAAAGGATGAAGGCGGAAGGATGAAGGATGACCATCGCGCTTTGCGCGAAACCGATATGTCCCGACCTTTCGTGTCCTTCGGTCGGAAGTCCCCGGTGCTGAGTTCACTCCGAGCGGTTGACCGATCGGGCGTGAGCGAAAGATCGGGACAATTGCGCTCACGCGTAGCGTGGGGTCATCCTTCATCCTTCATCCCTCATCCTTCAGTGGGAATGGCACGATGAAACCAAAGGTAGGATTCAAGTCGAAGCCGGAAGTCCTGCGCTCCACCCCCGAGACAGTCAGCTGGGGTTGGATCGCCGCCGATCGCGCGCCGGTCTTGCGCGTCAAGTCCGGGCAGACCGTGCGCATCGATACGGTGACGCACCAGGGGCTCAACACCGACCGCGACCCGATCGCGTTCTTCGGGGCGGCCGGCATCGCGGCCGGGAAGGTGCTGCCGGACGCTTCCGATATCTATCGGCAGGTGAAGCGGGCAGAAGGCGCGGGCCCGCATATCCTCACGGGCCCCATCCACGTCGAGGGCGCGCAGCCGGGCGACATGCTGGAAGTGCGCGTGCTCGATGTCGCGATCCGCGTGCCGTACGGCGTCAATTCGACCGGCCCGGGCTGGGGCGCGGCGCCCGACCTGCTGAAAGAGCCGGCGCAGAAGGTGATCAAGCTCGATCTCAAGCGCAGGGTCGCCCGGTTCGCTAAAGGCGTCGATGTCCCGCTGGCGCCGTTCATGGGCATCGTCGCTGTTGCTCCACCACCCGAACTGAAGCGCGTCAGCACCAAGCCGCCCGGCGCCTTCGGCGGCAACATCGATTTCAGGCACCTCACGGCCGGCGCGACTCTCTATCTGCCGGTGTTCAACGACGGCGCCTTGTTCTACACCGGCGACGGGCACGCCTGCCAGGGCGACGGCGAAGTGGACGGCACCGCCATCGAGATCTCGCTGACTCCTACGATGCAACTGATCGTGCACAAGGGCGCGGGCAGGAATATGAGCTGGCCGCGCGCCGAAGACGCCTCTCACCATTACTCGATGGGGATGGGATTGAACCTGGACGAGGCACTGCGGCAGGCGATCCGGGAGACGGTTGATTTCCTGAAGGGCAGGGCGGGCCTGTCCGCGGCGGAAGCCTATGCCCTGTGCAGCCTTGCCGTCGATTTCAGGATCGGCGAGGCGGTGAACAACGTGCTGATGGTCTACGGCGTCATCCCGAAGCGGTTGTTCCGCAAGCGCGCTGCTTATTGGGCGTGATGAGTGACGAGATTTCCCGCGGCGTCTCGATAGGCCTTAGACTAACGTGAAGAGGTCGAGCCACGACCCACAAGCACAAGGAGGAGAGCATGAAAAACTGGCCAGTATTGCTTGCAGCAGGGCTCGCGGCCGCGCTGGCGGCCACCGCGACCGCGGCGCAAACCTATCCCAGCCGGCCGATCCGGCTGGTGGTGCCGTTTCCGCCGGGCACCGCGAGCGATTTCCTCGGGCGCACCATCGGCGCCGGGCTCACCGACCTCTACAAGATGCAGGTGGTGGTGGACAACCGCCCCGGCGCGGGCGGACTGGTCGGCACGCCGATCGTCCTGCAGGCCACGCCCGACGGCCACACCCTCGGGCTGTTCGCGCCCCCCTACCTCACTTCGCCCATGCTCCAGAAGAAGGAGCCGTACCGGTCGTTGCAGGACGGCCTGCCGGTGGTGCAGGTCGCGGGCATCCCCAACGTGATCGGCATCTCGCTCGCCCTGCCGGCGAAGACGCTGAAGGAATTCATCGCCTACGCCCGCAGCCGGCCCGGGGAGCTCAACTACGCCTCGGTGGGCGTGGGGTCGATTTCCCACCTCAGCGCCGAGATCTTCAACGGCGCCGCCGGGGTGAAGACCGTGCACGTTCCGTTCAAGCTGCTCGCCGACGGCTGGGGCGAGATTTTCTCCGGGCGCGTGCACCTGTTCGTCTTCACCGGACCGTCGTCCGTGCCGATGGTCAAGGACGGGCGAGTGCGGGCGCTCGCGGTGAGCACCCCGAAGCGCATCCCTGCGCTGCCCGATGTGCCGACGGTCTCGGAGGCCGGGCTCCCCGCGGCCGAGCACGTCGCCTGGTTCGGCGTTTTCGTGCCGGCGGGCACTCCGAAAGCCCTGGTCAACAAGCTCGCCACCGACGTCAGGACCGTCCTCCGCGATCCCCTGACCCGCCAGCGGTTCGAGACGCAGGGCGCGGAGGTCGTGGACAATTCCTCGCCCGAGGCCTTCGCCAGGCTGGTGAGGTCGGAGCATGCCCGCTTCGCGAAGCTCATCAAGGACGCGGGAATACAGCCTCAATGAGGCGTGAATCGTGATTCGTGAATCGTGATTCGAAAGAAATAGAAACGGCGCTGGGGTTTCCAGCGCCGTTCTTGTTCTAGGCCCGCCTTATCAGTCACGCACTATCAGTCACGCCTCATCAGTCACGCTTCATCAGTCACGCCCGATCAGTCACGCTTCACCAGTCACTGTTTCGGTATTCCGATCTTCTGGATCAGCTTCGCGTACTTGGCGACCTCGACCTTGATCATGGCGCTCAGTTCCTGGGGCGTGCTGGTTGCGGCGTCCACGCCGAGTATGGCGAAGGTCTTCTGCACCTCGGGCGTCTTCAATATGCGCGTCAACTCCGTGTTGAGCTGCGTCACGATCGGCTGAGGAATGCCGGCCGGCCCGAACATGCCCCACCAGCTGGTCATCACGAAGCCCGGCACCCCTGATTCGGAAACGGTGGGCAGGCCGGGAACGAGCGGGGTGGGCCTGGGCCCGGTGACGGCCAGCGCGCGCAGCCGGCCCGCCTGCACGTGCGGCAGCACGACCGCCATGTCGGAGAACACGACGTCTATTTCCCCCGCCAGCGCCGCGGTGGTGATGAACGCCGACGCCTTGAACGGCACGTGCAGCATGTCCGTGCCGGTCATCTGCTTGTAGAGCTCCGCCGAGAGGTGCGAAATGCTCCCGGGCCCGCTCGACCCGTAGTTGATGTTGCCTTTCTGCTTCTTCACCAGCGCGTTGAACTCCTTGAACGATTTCGCCGGCACGGACGGGTGCACCACCACGATCTGCGGCGCCGTCACGGCCAGCGTGATCGGCGTGAAGGAACTGATCGGATCGTATTCCACCGCCTTGTAGATCTGGTTGTTGACGGCTATGGGCCCGACGTTGCCGACCAGCAGCGTATAGCCGTCAGGGGGAGACTTCGCAGCAATCCCCGCGCCGAGGCTGCCGGCGACGCCGGCGCGGTTGTCCATGATCACCGGCTGCTTCCACGCCTCGGAGAGCTTCTGTCCCAGGGTGCGCCCGATGATGTCGGAAGTGCCGCCCGGCGCGAACGGCACGACCACGCGGATCGCCTTCGACGGATAGGCCTGGCCCGCGGCGAGCGACGGCGCCAGCAGGACGGCCACGGCGATGCTGCCCAGCAATGCTTTCATGGTGTATTACCTCCTTATGGTTGGCGTCTTGAAGGCGGTGGTGCGGTTGCGGGGGCTAGTCTAGCCCAACAAGCCGTCAGCAGTCAGCCGTCAGCGGTCAGCGTCGAGCTTCAAGCTGGCTTATGACTGGCGGCTGGCATCTGACGGCTGACGGCTCGGCTACGGCGCTGAGCCGTAGCCGCGCGGCACGGCGATCTCCGCCAGCACCGCCTCCGGCGTGTGGTGGCGCCGCGCTTCCTCCGTGTTGCTGCCTTGCAGCCACGCGCCGAGCTCGCGACCGTGCGCCACGACCGCCGCGTCGAAGCGCAGCCGCCGGGACTCGTAGCGCTCCAGCGCCGGCGGAACGTCGTTGCCGGCTTCGCGCAGGCACGCGGCCAATGCCAGCGCGTCGCCCGCCCCCTTGGTGACGCCCATGCCGACATGCGGGCGCGCAACGAAGGCGGCATCGCCCACCAGCGCCACCCGCGCGAACGCCATGTGCGGGGATTCGACGTCGAATATGGGCTGGAAAAAAGGCTGGCGGGCGAGGCGCACGATCTCGGCGATCTGCGGCGCGAGCAGCTCCTCCGCGGCGCGGCGGGTTTCGCCCAGCACCTCGGGCCGGATGAGCGGCGGCGGAATGGTGGTGCCGTGACACCGGCCCGTGCCATCGGTGCACAGCCGCCGCAGCTCGCGCGCCTCGTCCGCCGGGCGGTACCAGACGAAATTGAAACAGCGGCTGCCCGGCCGGGTCGAATTGCCGAAACCCGCCACGGGATAGCACAGCATCATCTCGCGGCGCGGAAGGCAGAAGGCGAGCTTGTCGCACAGCTCGCGGCGCGCGGCCGGCGACACCGCGTTTTCGTCGGCGAGCCCGCGCCAGCCGACATACCCGGCGTAGAGCGGGCGGGCCGCGGGCGCGAGCTGCGCGCGGACGGAAGAGCGTATTCCGTCGGCGCCGACCAGCAGGTCGCCGCGCGCGGTGCGGCCGTTGGTAAACCGGGCGGTGACCCCTCGCGCGTCCTGCTCGAGGCCTTCAAACGCATACCCGAAGTGATAGCGCTCGCCCGCGAACGCGGACTTCAGCAACTGGTAGAGGCGGCCCCAGGTGGTGAAAATCTGCTGCGATCGGAGCGTGGCGAGCGTTGCGCCGCCGCGATCGTAGGTGGCGCGCAGGGGGATATCCACGCCGTAGCCGTCGTCCAGCGGGACGCCGATGATCTCGAGCGCGCGGAACAGCTCGGGGTGGGAGATGATGCCGGCGCCGCGACCGGCCAGCGCCGCGTCGGCGTGCTCGAACACCTCGACGTCCCAGCCGTCGCGCGCGAGCAGGTTGGCGGCGAGCAGCCCGCCGAGCGATCCGCCGATCACGAGCGCGCGCATGGGAAGTTTGCAGTTTGCAGTGGGCAGTTTGCTGCCAACTGACGGCTGCCAACTGCCAACTCTATCCCGAAGCCTCTGCGGAGGGATAGCCTATCGGCATGGCGTTACTCCGTCACGGAGTCGAAAATTCTAGCACCCGGCGCGAAACGCGGACGCCATTGACAGCGTCCCGCCCCGCTTCGATGATGGTTCTTTGCGACTACTCGTCACCCATGGGGCGGGGCCCGCATTACAATACTCCGAGCTTGAAACAGGAGGACTCGTGCCTACCGGAAAAGTGAAGTGGTTCAACAAGACCAAGGGCTACGGCTTCATCCAGCCCGACGACGGTTCCAAGGATGTCTTCGTGCATATCTCGGCCGTGGAGCGCGCCGGCATGGGCACACTCGCCGAGGGCCAGCATGTGCAGTTCGAGGTGGTCCGCGGCAAGGACGGCAAGTCCTCTGCCGACAGCCTCAAGCCCGCTTGAGACTGTCGGGGTGATAAGTGATAAGTGATAAGTGATAAGTGACAGGTGACAGGGGCTTGCACCGCGCGAACGCGCGGGAGCCTTATCACATATCACTCGTCACTTGTCACGCATCCAGGCTCGAGCGGCTGGACCGCGGAGCCGAGGTAGTAGTTCTTCACCAGCTCGTTCCGCTCGAGCTCGGCGACCGTCTTCCCTTCGAACACGATCTCGCCGTGCACGATGATGTAGCCGCGGTCGGCGATGCGGATGGCCTGGTGGAAGTTCTGCTCCGCCATCAGCACCGTGAGACCGTAGCGCTCCTTCAGCTCCTTGATCTTGCTGATGGTGTGCGACACCAGGATCGGCGCGAGGCCGACCGACGGCTCATCCACCACCAGCAGCCGCGGTGACGACATGAGGGCGCGGGCGATGGCGAGCATCTGCTGCTGTCCGCCCGATAGCGAGCCGGCCAGCTGCCGCCGGCGCTCCTGCAGTATCGGGAAAATCTCGTAGCAGAACGTGGAGTTCCTGGATATCTCGGCGCGCGCCTGCGGCCGGAACGCCCCGAGCAGCAGGTTCTCTTCGACGGTGAGGCGCGGGAACAGCCGCCGCCCTTCCGGGACCAGGGCGACACCGAGATTGACGATCTCCTCGGTCGAGAGCCGCGTCAGGTCATGGCGCGCGCCGTCGATGTCGAGCGTCACCGAGCCCTGGGTCGGGCGCACCATGCCCATCACGCATTTCAGCAGCGTGCTCTTGCCGTTGCCGTTGGTGCCGAGCAGCGCGACGGTCTCGCCCTGGCCCACGGCAATCGAGACGCCGTGCAGGGCGCGCACCGCGCGGTAGCCGGCGCTGACGTTATCGATTCGCAGTTCGAGGCTCATCGGACAAAACCGTGAATCGTGAATCGTGAATCGACCGAGCGCGGTGGCCCAGGCCGTGTTGCTCAAGGTAATTGATCGAATCACGAATCACAAATCACCAATCACGCTTTCAAACGCCTAAATAGGCGCGTTGCACGTCCGTATTCGCCACTATCTCCTGCGGCGCGCCTTCGCAGATGATCTTTCCCGCGTCGAGGCAGACCACCCGCTGCGAGAAGCGCATCACCGCTTGCATGATGTGCTCGATCATGATGATGGTGATGCCGGATTCGTTGAGTCTGAACAGGATTTCGAGGACCTCGTCGACCTCGTTCGGCGCCAGCCCGGCCATGGCCTCGTCCGAGATGAGCAGGCGCGGCCGCGCGGCCATGGCGCGCGCGAGCTCCAGCTTCCGCAGCTCGACCTGGGTCAGCCGGTTCGACGGCGTCTCCGCCTTCTCCGCCAGCCCGATCTGCCTGAGGATCTCCATCGCCTCGCCGCCCGTGTCGGCGGTGTGCAGCGAGCGCCGGTGCGCCACGTATTCGAGCGGCACCACCAGGTTTTCCAGCACCGACATGCTCCCGAACGGGCGCGGGATCTGGAAGCTGCGCGCGATGCCGCGCCGCGTGCGCTGGTAGGCGGGGAGGGCGGAAACCTCCTCGCCGTCGAATACGATCGAGCCGCCGTCGTTCCGGAGCGACCCCGAGATGCAGTTGATGAGCGTGGTCTTGCCCGAGCCGTTCGGCCCGATCAGGCCGAAGCGCTCGCCTTGCGCGATCCCGATGCTGACTTCCGTGAGTGCCGCGAAGCCGCCGAAGTTCTTCGACACGCCGTTGACTTGGAGGAGGGGCTGGCTCATGGTCAATCAAAATGCGTGAATCGCGATTCGTGATTGGTGGACAGGAAAGTTTGTTTGGCTCGAATCACGAATCACCAATCACGAATCACGCTGTTTGATCGTCGCACGCAGCTTTGCGACGAGGCCGAGTATTCCTTCGGGCGCGGCCACGACGAACACGACGAGCAGCACGCCCACGACCATCACGTTCATCTCGTTGGAGATGGTGACCGTCACCACCTGCTGGAGCGAGGAGAGCAGCAGCGCGCCGATCACCGGTCCGAGCCAGTGCGCGGTGCCGCCGATCATGGGGCTCGCCAGCGCGC
>JBIOVQ010000171.1:0-7863 GCA_044867805.1 Burkholderiales bacterium
CTCGGCGCGCCGATGCTCGTTGGCACCCTGTGGGCCGAGCTCCAGCAAACGGCCTACGACCTGGGCCTCGCGGACCTCGACAGCTCGGCGTTCATCGAGGTGCTGAGGGAGCGGGCCGGCCTCGGGAACCGGGCCCAGCCCTAAGTCCTGAGCAAGCCGTCAGCCATCAGCCGTCAGTCGTCAGTCAGTACCGAGTGCTGAGTGCTGAGCGCTGAGTCAGAAGCTCAAGCAGCAGGCTTCAAGCTACAAGCTGCAAGCTTCAAGCTGCAAGCTGCATCCACCCCCTCCTCTGGCAGGAGGGGAAAATCGGCAGGAGGGGAGTCGAATCACGAATCACCAATCACGAATCACGCTTTTGCTGGATTTTCCGTAACGTGTTACGATAATATCATGGCTACGTCCCCTCGCCGCGGCCCGGGGCGGCCGCCGACGGGGCGGGCGCTCACCGCGGCCGAGCGCATGCGACGCTACCGCGTGCGGCAGCGCGCCGCGGGCCTGCGCCCCGCGACACACTGGCAACCCGCGACCGCCGTCCCGCTAACCCCCGGCCTGCTGAAGCATCGTGTCATCGAGGCGCGCAGCCTCGCGATGCACTGCCTGATTGCGACGAAGATCGCCGCGGACCCCGCGCTGCTCGATGTGGCCCGGCGCAATCTCGAGGCATGGAGCGCGCGCTACGGCAACAGCCCGCCGCGCGCGCTGGAAGAGTGGCGGGCCATCCTCCGTCGCCCCTGGCCGGAAATCGCCGCGCTCATCACCGACCCCGGCGAAGCCGCCGCCCGCCTGCGGCAGTCCTCCCCCTTCGCGGGCGTGCTCACGCAAGCGGAACGGCGGCGGGTGTATGAAGCGTTCGGAGCTTGAGCACCTGATCCGGGCCGCGGGCCGGATCGCCGGCGAGCGGGAGCTGGTCGTCATCGGCAGCCAGGCGATCCTCGGCCAGTTTCCCGACGCTCCGCGCAAGCTCCTGATATCCATGGAGTGCGACTTGTACCCGAAACGCGATCCCGCGCTCGCCGACAAGGTGGACGGCGCCATAGGCGAGGGCTCGAAGTTCCACGAGCAGTTCGGCTACTACGCGCAGGGAGTCGGGCCGGGCACGGCAACGCTGCCGAGGGGCTGGCAACGCCGCGTGGTGCGCGTCGAAAACGCCAACACCGGCGGCTACGCGGGCCTGTGCCTGGAAGTGCACGACCTCGCGGTCTCGAAGTACGTCGCGGGGCGCGAGAAAGACCTCGAGTTCACGCGCGAGCTGGCCCGGCACGGCATGACGGAAAAGAAGACGCTGCTCAAGCGGCTGGCGGCAACCCGGCTGGATGCCGCGCTCGGCCGCGCGGTCCGGGGACGGATCGAGCGGGACCACCCGGCGGGCTGAACGCCCGCCTGAAGGCAAAAAGCGGAAGGTCGTCCCGGATGAGGCGCGCCACGGGGGCCGGTCCTGGCTCGCAGTACCTGAGACGCTTTATCTGAGACGCTTCACTCGGGACGCAGTGGTATCGTTCCGATACCAAACTCCCGCCAGGAGGCACAGCCATGTCTGAAACCATCGGCATCGTCGGCGTGGGCCTGATGGGGCAGGCGTTTTCGCACCACCTGCTGCAAGCCGGGTTCAAGGTCCAGGGGTTCGACCTCGACGAGCGGCGGCTCGCGCAGCTCCACGAGCGCGGCGGGACGCCCGTCGAATCCCCCGCCGCCGCGGCGCGGGGCGCGCGCTACGTGATCACCTCGCTCCCCACGAGCGACATCGTGCGCGAGGCGATCCTCGGCCCGAAGGGCGTGGCCGATGCCGCCCCCAGGGGCCTCATCGTCGCGGACACCTCGACCTCCCGGCCCGAGGACTCGCGGAAGCTCGGCGCCGAGCTCGCGCGGCGCGGCATCCGCTTCCTCGACGCGTGCGTGAGCGGGACCAGCGCCATGGCGTGGAAGAAGGACCTCATCGTCATCGCCGGCGGCACGGTCGAGGACTTCGAGGCGGCGCGCCCGCTCTTCGCCGGCTTCAGCCGCGCTGCCTACCGCATGGGCGCCGTCGGCTCAGGCGCGATGGCGAAGCTCGTCATCAACCTCATCCTCTTCGGCAACCGGCTCGCGCTCGCGGAGGGCCTCGTGCTCGGCATGAAGGCCGGCATGGAGGGCGAGAGTCTGCTCGCGGTCCTCCAGGACGCCGCCTGCAGCTCGAAGACCATGGTGGACAAGGGCCCGAAGATGCTGAAAGGCGACTACACGCCGGAAGGCCAGGTGAGGATATCGCTCAAGGACGCGCGCCTCGCCCTCGAGCAGGGCAAGCGCCTCGGCGCGCCGATGCTCGTTGGCACCCTGTGGGCCGAGCTCCAGCAAACGGCCTACGACCTGGGCCTCGCGGACCTCGACAGCTCGGCGTTCATCGAGGTGCTGAGGGGAGCGGCAGGGTTGCCCAAGAGGATATAAGGCGTCCCAGATAGGGCGTCCCAGGTGAAGCGTCCCAGGTACTGCGAGCTTGGCTAGAGCGCCTTATCTGGGACGCCTCATCTGGGACGCCTCACCTACGACAGCTAGCGCTAGATAGGAAATAACGATGAACAAGATCCGCGACAAGCTTGCCTCGGGCAAAGTGGTCACCATGGTCAACCCCGACTTCCAGTCCGCCCGGCTGGTGGAGTTCCTCGCGACGTTCGGCTTCGACGTGGTGTTCTTCGACGCGGAGCGCATGAGCTACGACTTCGAGAGGATCGAGGAGCTGACGCGCGCGGCGCACCTCGCGGGTATCGCCGCGATGGCGCGACCGTGGACCAACGACCCGGGGCTGGTGACGCGCTATTTCGACTGCGGCGTGGACGGCATCGCGATCCCGCACGTGGAGGACGCCGCCGGCGCCCGCAAGTGGGTGGACGTGGTGCGCTACGCCCGCCCCAGGGACCACGCCGACAAGACCGTCATCATCATGACCGAGACCCCGGCCGCAATCGGCAACATCGGCGAGATCGCCGCCGTGCCCGGCGTGGACGTGATCAACATCGGCGTCAACGACGTCGCGCTCGCCGCCGGCCACCCCGGCCAGCCCGAGCACCCCGCCGTGGAAAAGCTGGTGGACCAGGGCATCGCGCGCGTCCTCAAGGCCGGCAAGCACGCCGCGTTGAACGTCCTCGAGGACTGGGAGCGGCGCATGCCGGCGCTGCACGCGAAGGGCGTGCGGTGGTTCAACGTCCGCGCGCGGACGTTCCTCGCGCGCGGGGCCAGGCGCTACGCGGAGCTGCTCACGGGCTTGTAAGCGGGAAAAGCGTACGACGGGTCACGAAGGACGCGAAGGCCGTAAAGAAGGCGCCAGTACGACGGGTCTTCATATTTTCATTCCTTCGCGCCCTCCGCGGCCTTAGCGACCCGTAGTAACGCTTTTCCTTAGCGCCCTCCGCGTCCTTGGCGACCCGTAGTAACGCCTTGCCGCTAGCGCGCAGGGCGGGATGGGCTGCGCCGTGACCGCGCCGCGCGCGGCTTCGCCTTATATGCCGAGCGCGGCTCGTGCGCTTCGCCCCGCCCTCGCTTGCGCACGCGCTCTCGCAACCAGCCGGCGAAGTCCCGCTCACTGAGCTTGCCCTCGGCGAGCGCAAGGTAGACCGGATACAACTCCAGATCGTCCGCCTCGAGCGTCGCGCCGTTCAGCTCCAGGAAGGTTTCGCAGGCTACCGCGGCGGTGCGCTTGTTGCCGTCCAGGAAAGGATGGTTGCGCGCGAGCCCGAATGCGAGCGCCGCTGCGAGATCGGCGAGATCGGGCGCGGGATCGCCGTAGGCATGCAGCTGCTGCGGACGCGCCAGCGCCGACTCCAACAATCCCTCGTCACGCATGCCACCCGTGCCGCCATGCTCGGCGAGCTGGCGGTCGTGAATGGCGAGCGCCAGGGCTTTTTCGAGCCAGATCATCAGCTCTGGGACAGCTTCTTCAGGAGGGTGCGACGCTTGCGCATGACCCGCTCGGCGACTTCCATCTGTCCGGCGAGCTCGGGGTCGAACGGAGTGAGTTTGACGCCATCGGAGAGCTCGGTCGCGTACAGGGCGTCGCCCTTGGCGACGCGCAAGCGCGACAGCAGCTCCTTGGGAAGGATGACGCCGGCGGAATTGCCTACGGTAGTGATCTTGAGCTTCATGGGAAACCTCGAAACGAACGTTATAACGTATGTTATCACGGCTACGCCTGGTGGCGAAAGACGAAAGGCGGAAGTGCAGCAACCCAGAACGTGTACGACGGGTCGCGAAGGACGAAAAGGCCGCAAAGAAGGCGCCAGTACGACGGGTCGCAAAGGACGCTAAGGACGCAAAGGATAGATATAAATTAAGGACGCAAAGAAAACGCCAAGTGAGGCACCGGCAGACACCTCGGGAATAGGAAACTCCGATCTGCTCCCTCTATTCCACCCTTGGCGCAGTTCCTTCGCGACCTTGGGTGTTCACATATTTCTTCTTCGCGTCCTTAGCGTCCTTAGCGACCCGCAGTAATGCCTTTCCTTAGCGCCCTCCGCGGCCTTGGCGACCCGTAGTACCGCTACTCCGGGCCTACGAAGCCGATGTACGCACCACAGGCTTCGCTCGGCGGAACCAGCATGGCCTTTTCGCCGGTGTCCCTGGTGCCGATGGCAGGCGGCGGCATGCCGTGGTCCTGCATCCAGCGCGCGGCAGCACCCATGCTGGTGGTGCGGAACAAGGCCTGGAACGGGCCGGGGCCGCGGCGCTCCAGCGCCTCGGCGGCCGGCCCCGGCGCGTAGGGGTGCGCGATGGTGAGGCCGGCGGAACCATATTGAAACACCGCCATGTGCGACATGATCACCGTGCCCTTGTACATCCGCGGCTGAGACGTCCCCAGCACCTTGGAGTACAGCGCGACGGACGCCTCGAGATCCTGCACGACGATGTAGGTGCGCTCGAGAAAGCGCACGCCGTTGGGATGAGGGCCGCCGCCCGGCGTGTGCTTGCGCCGCTCCGCCATCGGCGTCAGGTGCTGGATGAAGAACAGCGGCAGCGGGTTCTGCGGGCCGAGCGTCGCGACCTTCCACCGGAACTCCGTATCGCCCTGCTTGCGCCTGCCGTCCACGACGTCGCTCACCTCCACGCCGCGGCCGCGCATCGCGGCGACGTCCGCCGCGAGATCGTCGCTCTGCAGGATAACGAAGCGGATCCCGCCGCCCGCCGCGATGAAGCCCGCCAGGTCGCGGCCCCAGCTCCCCGCCCCTCGCTCGGCGGCCCGCTCCTCGGCCGGATCGCGGATCGCCAGCAGCTCGAGGTAGTCCTCGTCGTTGAACACGATCGCGTTGTGCGTGCCCTTGCCCGGATGGACGCCGCCCGGCTGGACGTTGAAGCCGAGCCGGCGGTACTGCGCCGCGCCCCGCTCGAGGTCGTGCACGCAGAGCATCAAATGATCAATGCAAGTAAACATCGTGACGACTGATGACTGACGACTGACGGCTGACGGCTGGCGGCTCCGCCTGAAGGCGCAAGTTTAAAGGCGAAAGGATGCTGGTAGCAAAACAGCGCTGAGTAGGTCAACGGTCAGGAGCGACGCGCGTTTTGGGGGATACGACATGATTAACGCACTATGGCCACAAGACGCAGTCCAGGATCACTGGCTATCGAAGCCATCGCGAGCCGCATCGTCACCTTGCGCGGCGAGAGGGTCTTGCTGGATATGGATCTCGCAGCGCTCTACGGGGTGGAGACACGGAGACTGAATGAGCAGGTCCGCCGTAACCAGCGGCGCTTTCCGGCCGATTTCATTTTCCGCTTGACCCGTGAGGAGCTCGAAAACTTGATGTCGCAATTTGCGACATCAAGATGGGGCGGCCGTCGTAAGCTTCCGCTCGCATTTACAGAGCACGGCGCTATCCAAGCCGCCACCATCCTGAACACTCGACGCGCAGTGGAAGTCTCGGTCTACGTCGTGCGCGCCTTTGTGCAACTGCGCGGCGTGCTTGCAGCCAACCGTGAACTGGCAAAACGGCTCGACGAACTTGAAGCACGAATCGAGCGGAAGCTCGACTCCCACGATCACGTGATCGCGGAAATACTGGAGGCGATCCGCCAGCTAATGGCATCTCCCGACCCCAAGCCCAGGCGTCGCATCGGCTTTGTCCCTGACGACTGACTACTGGCGGCTGGCGGCAGGAGAGGAGTTCCAACCTTTAGGCTTCAAGCATCCGTAACTGGCGTCTGGCGTCTGGCGTCTGGCGTCTATTTGGCAGTAATCCCGGCATCGCGGATTACTTTGCCAAATTTGGCCCCCTGCGCCTTGATGAAGTTGGCGTACTGGTCGGCGGTGAGGGACCCGGGATCCAGCGCCTGGGTGGCGTATTGCTTGCGGACGTCGGGGCGCGACATCGCCTTGCCGAGCTCGGCGTTGAGCCGCGTGACGATGTCGCGCGGCGTGCCGGCCGGCGCCATCACGCCGAAAAAGCCGATGATCTCGAACCCCTTCAGTCCCGCTTCATCCATCGTCGGCACGTCGGGCACGACCGGCGAGCGCTTCAGCCCGGTCTGGGCGATCATGCGCAGCCGCCCGGCTTGCACGAAGGCCAGCGACGCGGTGATGTTGGAGAACATCATCGGCACGTGACCGGCGATGACGTCGATCAGCGCCGGCGCCTCGCCCTTGAACGGAACGTGCACGATCTTGAGGCGCGCCTGGGTGGCGAGCAGCTCGCCCGACATGTGCGGCGTGGTGCCCAGCCCCCCGGTGCCGTAGTTCAGCTCGCCGGGACGCGCGCGGGCGAGCGCGATCAGCTCCTTCACCGATTTCACCGGCAGCGACGGGTTCACGACCAGGATGAGGGGACTGGTGGCGGAGAGCGACACCGCGGCGAAGTCCTTCCTCAGGTCGGGGTAGCTCTTGCCCTCGATCATCTGCGAGGTCATCAGCGTCTGCGTCGTCATGAGCAGCGTATGGCCGTCGGGCGCGCTGCGCGCGACCAGCTCGCCCGCGATCTGGCTGCTCGCGCCGGGGCGGTTCTCGATCACCACCGTCTGGCCGAGCGACTCCCCCAGGCTGGGCGCGAGCAGGCGGGCGACGATGTCCGTCGCGCCGCCCGGCGCGAAGCCGACCAGCATCCGCACCGGCTTGACCGGGTACTTCGGCGCCTGCGCCAGCGCCGCCCCCGCCGCCGCCAGGCATAACGCTCCTGCGATCCACTGCAAACGGTCCATGCTCTCCTCCCGAACTGAGAACTGCGTGATGGGTGATGAGTGAAGGGTGGCGGGTTTCTCGAAGCAAATCCTACTCCCAGTGCAGCCGGGGGTCATCCTTCTGCCTTCTGCCTTCTGCCTTCTGCCTTGCGGAAGCGCCGCCAGGTACCAGTTGCATCGCCCGGCTTCAAGCCTCAAGCTCCAAGCCTCGCGTCTGTTTGCTTGTAGCTTGCAGGTTGTGGCTTATAACCCGTCTCCCACCACCCCGCGCCCGGCGGGCGCACCTCGGACCCCGACGCGTTGCATCGCGTCGGGTCTGCGCCGGTCCCGACCGTGCACACTCCCATGAGGAAAAATAGGAAAACGGAAAACGGGGTCAGGACCCTTTTCCGGTGGTAAAAAAAGGGTCCTGACCCCTTTTTCCTTTTTCGGCCGAGAGGAGAGCTTTGACCTCGGTTCTGATCATTGTTGTCTTGGCGTCCTTGGCGTGCTTGGCGGTTCAATTGTTGTGCTGTCGTTCTTTGCGGCTTTGCGCCTTTGCGTCGAGGTTTCGCTCTGACGTCTGGCGACTGACGTCTGGCATCTGATGGTCATAAGCAGCGCGATCCCCGAGCGGCTGGACTCGCTCCCGTGGTCGCGCTGGCACTGGCGCGTGGTGGTCGCGCTGGGCGTCACGTGGCTCCTCGACGGCCTCGAGGTCACGGTGGTCGGCTCGCTCGGCGCGGTGCT
>JBIOVQ010000172.1:0-12960 GCA_044867805.1 Burkholderiales bacterium
GCGAGGTGGTCTCCACCGACATCCGCGAGCAGACCCGTCAGACCCTGACGAACCTCAGGAGCATCCTCGGCGCCGCGGGGCTGACGATGGCGAGCGTCGTCAACATGCGCGTCGTGCTGCGAAATACCGAGGATTTCCCGGCGTTCAACGAAGCGTTTCGCGATTTCATGGCAGGCGAGAAGGTCACCCGCACCTGCGTCGGCGCGACGCCGCACCGCAAGGGCGTCAACGTCGAGATCGACTGCGTCGCGAGCTTCGATTGAAAGCGTCGCCGATTAACGCCGATTAACGCCGATCGAATCGAAAATGGAAAGTAGTCTGAGCCTGACTTTTCTCGGCCCAGTCTTTGATCTTATTCGCGTTTATCTGCGGTTGCTTCCTGCTTTTCGACTGGCCGCGGCGTGACGTGGCCGCAGCTAGCGCAGGTGCGGCTTTTCTCCGACCCGTAGAACTCCTCGTAGGCGCGCGACACCGGGTCCGCGTTGTAGTCGGTCACGTGCTTCACGCTCTCGTACAGCTTCTTGCCGCACTGCTCGCAGAACCAGGTGAACGTGTCGCGCTCGTCGGCGCGGCGCTTGCGCTCAAGCACGAGCACGTAGGCGTCCGGGGCGAAGCGCGGCGAATGCGGCACCCCCGCCGGGCAGTAGATGATCTCGCCCTCGCGGATCACGGCGATCTTTTCCTCGCCCTGGGGCGTGCGGTAGTGGAGATTCATGTCGCCCTTGATCATGTACATCACTTCGTCGGAGGGGTCCGAGTGGAACTCGCTGCGGTGCTCGCGCCCGCGCGCGACGAAGGCCAGCGTGTCTTCCGCCTGCCACAGGATCTTCACCGGCCTGGTGGCGCCGCGGATGCCCTCCGTGATGCTTTCCAGGTTCACCGCCTTGAGGTCGGCCATGCGTGTTCCTCCTGATAGAGCCTTTCCTTCACCGGATGGAATGATGAGGGAGATATCCGATAGGAGGCAAGCCGGCAGCGCCCCCAGAAAGCATCAGGGCCAGGCTTGAGGCCTGGCCCTGAGTTGAAGCTTGTGATTCGGCGTTGCTTACATCTGGCCGCTTGCATCCGCGGCGCGAACCGGCTCGCGCTGATACTCGGCCGCGGTGTAGTTGGAGGGCAGGTCGCCAAGGCCGCTGTCCTTGCTCTCGCCCGGGACCTTGAAGAATTCAGCCCCGTTGTAGCTGGCCGACAGTTGGCCGAGACCGGAGTCCTGCTTCTCGCCCAGCACCTCCCGCTGGAATTCCGCCGCGGTGTAGTCGGCCGCCAGAAGGCCCAGGCCGCTGTCCAGGCTTTCGCCCGGGACCTTGAAGAATTCCGCGCCGTTGTAGTCGGCCGCCAGAAGCCCCAGGCCGCTGTCCTGGCTCTCGCCCGGGACTCTGAAGAACTCCGCGCCGTTGTAGTCGGCCGCCAGAAGGCCCAGACCGCTGTCCTGGCTTTCGCCGATGACCCGGTATTGGTACTCCGCCGCCGTGTAGTTGGCCGGCAGTTGGCCCAGGCCGCTGTCCAGGCTCTCGCCCGGTACATGGTTGGGATTGGCGCTGAACGCCACGGGCGCATGCAGCATCGCCACCGTCGCCACCACCGCTAACTTCTTGATCATGCTCATCTCAGTCTCCTTTTCCCTCGTCCTTGTCGGGAGGTTGACGGATTCGTCGGATTACCGTCCCCCAGATCCCCCCGTTCCCCTACCCAAAACCCCTTCGCCAGGTAGTTGAGCAAGACCGATGCCAGGAAAACCGAGACTTATCGCACACTCCCCGGGGACGCCTCCGGGGTGTCAGGCTACTTCTCGCCGAGCAGCGTCATCGCCGTTTTGTTGCAGATCCACTCCCGCTCGGCCGCCGTCAGGCCGGGTATGGCGTCCACCTGCCCCACCTGCATCGAGTCCTTCCTGGGGGCCATGTCGAACGGGTTGTCGGTGCCGATGACCATGTGGTCCGCCCCCACCATATTGATGAGGTGCCGCGCGGAGCGCGGCTCGTGGGTCAGGCAGTCGAAATAGAAGCGCTTGAACAGCTTCCCCGGCGGGCTCGGCCGGTTGACCTTGGGCTCGGGGCGCACGTCGTGGCCGTGCACGAAGCGGCCAATCTGGTACGGCATGAAGCCGCCGCCGTGCGCGCACAGGATGCGCAGCTTCTTCAGGTCGTCGAGCGCGCCGCTGAACATGAGGTGGGCGATCATCAGCGTGGTGTCCAGCGGGAAACCAATGAAGTTGCGCAGGTAGTAGGCGTCCATGCCGCCTTGCGCAAGGCACTGGTAGGGATGCGTGAAAACGAAGAGCCCCAGCTGCTCGATGGCCTTCAGCACCCTGCGGAACTTCATGTCGGCGAGCGGCACGCCCTCGATCGAGGTGGCGAGCTCCACCGCCTTGAACCGGTATTCCTTCGCCACGCGCTCGACCTCGGCGACCGCGGCCTCCGGGTCCTGCATGGGCAGGTGCGCCATGCCGCGCAGCCGCTCCGGGTGCTTCGCCACCATCTGCGCGATGCCGTCGTTCGCGAGGCGGATGATCTCGATCCCCGCCTCCGGCTTCAGCCAGTAGAAGTAGATGGGCGGGCCGACCGAGATCGCGCACACGTCCATCCCCACGCGGTCCATCCAGGCAATCTTCGCCTCGACGTCGTTGAACTCCGGCAGCAGCTCGATCATGCGGCCGTGGGCATCGAAGTACGGCTTGCCGTTGCGGTCCTCGATCCGCGTCCCGTAGCGCTCCGGGTTGCGCCGGATCGCCGCGACCACCGTCGGCGGGATGACGTGATTGTGCAGGTCGTACGTCCTGGCTTTTCTGGTGCTGCCTTTCTTCTTGGACTTCATGCCTCTCCCGGGTTAACTACGGTGACGAAGTGACGCAGTGACGAACTGACGGAACGAGAACTCATCACCCGTCACTCATCACTCGGCTTTGATGCCGGCGGCCCTGGCGACTTTCGTCCACTTCGCGATCTCCGCCTTGAGCACAGCGCCGAATTGCTCGGGAGTGCTGCCCACGACGTCGGCGCCGTCGCCCTCGAGCACTTTCCTCACTGCCGGGGAGCGCAGAACGCGGGCGACCTCGGCATTCACGTTTGCGAGCACAGGTTTCGGGATGCCGGCCGGCGCGAACATGCCGTTCCAGGGCTCGTGCTCG
Organism: Burkholderiales bacterium; assembly: GCA_044867805.1. Lineage (GTDB taxonomy): Bacteria > Pseudomonadota > Gammaproteobacteria > Burkholderiales > SG8-41 > SG8-41. The sequence goes on from JBIOVQ010000172.1 coordinate 3,128, forward strand.
TAGCCCGGCACTCCCGACTCCGCGAACGTGGGGATGTCCGGCGCGGCCGCGGACCGCCTGGCGCTGGTCACCGCGATCGCCCTCAATTTCCCGCTCCTTGTGTGCGGCAGCAGGCCGACCGACGTGCCGATGACGAGTTGTGTCTGCCCGCCCATTGCCGCAGTCATTGCGGGCCCGCCGCCCTTGTACGGCACGTGCAGGAGCTCGATCCTGGTCATGTACCTCAGCAACTCGGCCGTCATGTGCGTGCCGGTGGCCACGCCCGCCGACGCGTAGGTTATTTGGCCCGGCTTCGCCTTTGCCAGCGCGATCACGTCCTGCAAGGTCTTCACCGGCGTTGACGGGTGCGCGGCCAGCATGTTCGGAAACTTGGAGAGCTGCGCCACGGTCGTGAAATCGCGGATCGAGTCGTACGGCAGCTTGCGCCCCAGCGCGGGGTTGATCGAGAACGACGACGCGACCACCATAAGGGTATATCCATCCGGCGCGGCCCTTGCGACGAGCTCGGTGCCGGCAATGCCGCTGGAGCCGGGGCGATTGTCCACGATGACGGGCTGCCTGAAAGCCTCGCTCAATCCCTGCGCCACCAGGCGCGCGGTGATATCGGTGGACGCTCCCGGCGACTGCGGCACGATGATGCGGATCGGCCGCACGGGAAACGGCGATTCGGCGGCCATCGCACCCGCTGCGACGATCGCGGCTCCAAGGCATGCGCAGAACATCAGGGTTTTCATGTCTCCTCCCTCAGTACCTCATCCATTGCGGCGCCACAGGCAGCCGCGGACCACACCGCGCCCCCCCATCACTGAGGCCGGATGCCCGCGGACTTGATGATTTTCGCGTACAGTTTCAGCTCCCGGTCGAGCATGGCGGCCAGGTCCTCGCCGCTTCCCGCCACCACATCGTTGCCAAGCGCGACGAGCCGGTCCGCCACGTCCCTCAGCTTCAGCGTCCTGGTGAACTCCCCCTGCAGCCTGGAACGTATGTCTTCCGGAATGCCGGCCGGCGCGAAGATACCCATCCAGGTCACGAGGTCGAATCCGGGATAGTCGTCGGCCACCCTGGGCACTCCCGGCAGGACGGGCGAGGGCTTCGACGAGGTCACCGCAATGGCGCGCAGGCGACCCGCCCGGATGTGCGCCAGCGGGCCGGAAACGTTGCCGAACATGACGGCGATCTGGCCCGACATGAGGTCGACATAGGCCGGCGCCACCCCTTTGTACGGGACGTGGTTCATCCTTACCTTCGCCATCGATTGAAACAATTCCATTCCCAGATGCGTCAGGTTCCCGATCCCGGCCGACCCGTAGTTGAGGACACCGGGATGCGCGCGGGCGAGGGCGACCACCTCCTTTACCGAGCGAACGGGCAGGGACGGGTGCACCATGAGGACCATCTGCGCGGAGGTCAGCCACGAAACCGGCGCAAAATCCTTCTTCGGGTCATAGGGCAGGTCCTGCCGCAACACGGGGTTGACGGTCATCGGGCCGGTGTTGCCGATCAGCATCGTGTAGCCGTCGGGCGCCGACTTGGCAACGACATCCGCGCCGAGGCTGCCGCCCGCCCCCGAGCGGTTCTCCACGACGACGTTCTGCCCGAGCGCGAGGTTCTGCGCGAGTATCCGCGCGATCGCGTCCACCGGTCCTCCGGCGGGATACGGCGCGAGCAGCCGCACCGGCCGCGACGGATACTGCTGTGCGCTTGCGGCTCCGACCGCCAGCGCACAGCAAAGGATGAAGGCGGGAGGACGAAGGATGACCCAAGGCTGGCTTGTATCCATAACTCTGCTCCTCCTTCGGAAGACCGGTCACTGGTCACCGGTCACTGGTCACTCCGCGGCCTCGGACAGGAACGTGGCAAGTATCTACCATCATCGTGTCGGCTGCCCGAACGCAGCCTCCGAACAACTATCGGCAAGTTACCAGTTCACGAGCGTCGGCTGCTCCGCGCGTCTCCGCGGTCGCATCCCGCAAGCGGGCCCCTGCTCCACGTTCCGCCGATCCCTGCTCAACGCTCCGACGCGCCCTCCTTGGTCGCCTGAACTCGGGCCCCTGCGCCACGCTCCGGCGTTCACTTTATTGCCAACGGATTAACCGGCGACCCCACCGCTCCCGTGATCGGCAACGCCGGCGCGACGAACAGGAACTCGTAGCGCTTGTCATCGGCGCAATCTTTCGCGAGCTCGCCGAGGTTGAAGATCTCCCCCACCGTGAGGCCCATGATCGGTATCGTGATCCAGTGCCAGGGCTGGTTGGTGTCCTCGCTCTCGTTCGGCCGCACTTCCACGCCCCAGGTGTCGGTGGCGATGCCCGCGATCTCGCGCTTATGGAGCCACTCTACGGTCTCGAACGCGAGTCCCGGCGCGTCGCCGCCCGAGTAGCCATCCCAGCTCTTCGCGGCAAGGCAGCGCTCCACGTGCCCGGTACGCACCAGCAGGTAGTCGCCGCGCCGCACCCGCACGCCGTGCTTCTTCTCGGTGTGATCGAGGATCTCGTTGGTAATGGCGAAGCCGTCGGGGAGCCACTTTTTCCCCATCGCCCGCGCGACGTCGAGCAACACGCCGCGCCCGACCATCTTCCCCCGCGTCTTCTCGATGCCGCCCTTCTGCGCGCCGGCGGTGGTGACTGTGCGGCAGTCGTAGCCGTTCCACATGTTGTCGTAATACATGATGTGGCCGAGGCCGTCCCACTGCGTGCCGCACTGGAGCGGCATGATGATGATGTCGTCGGTGCCGCGGATCTTGCGGTGGTCCAGCACCCCGGAATAAGCGTCGGTGCCGGTGCGCAGCATCAGGTGCACCGGGTTGAAGCGTCCGAGCGCTGGATACTTGGTCTTCCCGCCCTGCGGGCCGTGCTGGTCGTAATTCAGCGCGAGCGAGATGACCTTGCCCTTCCGCACCAGCCGCGCCGCCGAGACGATGTCGGCTGCGGTGGTGAAATTGAGCGTGCCGATCTCGTCGTCCTTGCCCCAGCGGCCCCAGTTGCGGTACTTCTTAGCCGCCTTGTGCACGTCCTTGCGCGTCAGCCTGCGGTTTTTCTTGTCGCGGGTGTCCTTGAGCTTGAGCCTGACCGCCATGTGGAATGCCCTTTTTCTCTGCGTTGCGGGGAAGCGCAGTCTAGCCAGCGACGGCGGCACGCGTCAACGAAGTTGAGTCAACTTCTTTGGGCGCGACTGCGTCGCCTGCGGCCGGAGGGCGGCTCTCTCAGGGGCCCCAGGATCAAAAACTGCCTAGCCCGTTACCTTCGTGGATAGGCGTCGAGGAATTCGCGCAGGGAGGTCTTGCGGTAAACCTTCTTCGTCACGAACTCGTGCAGCGCCATCGCTTCCCGCTCGCTGCGGAAGCCTTGCGTCTCCACGACTTTCCTGCCGCTGGAGTCCAAAAAAACGAAAACGGGGGTATAGGGAAAGCGGGTCAGCTTGCGGAGTTCGTGACCCGCTGGATAGGCATGAGGAGAACTCGCTTCGAATACAACAAAGTCCCTCGAGTAGAGTTTTTCAAGCTCTCCGCCGGAGAGCACGCCGGCAATGTACCGGCAGCCGCTTCAGTTCTCGCTGGTGTAGAAGACCAGGACGTGCTTCGCAGGGTCCTTGGCGGACACCTCCTTGGCCTTCTTCAGCGACTCGACCGCGAAGGGCAGGCCCGCAGCCTGAGTCCAGGCGCTCGCAAGCAATATCGCAACCAGGAGAGCAAATCGCCTCATACAGGCTCCTTGTCCAGGGACGCCCTCATTGTCGTTCCAGCGTCTGGAAAGTGTCAACGCGGTGCGGGTCACTCGGACCTGGGATAGCCTTGCGCAATTCCAGCAACGGGAAAGGCCAACGCCACAGCCATAGCAAGGAGCCGGCGAAATCTGAGGTTACGAGGCATCGTGAGGCACCGCCAATCACCAATCACGAATCACTAACCACGCTTCATCCAGCGAGCGGAAGGCTGACGGGCCGACCGGTCGCCGCGGAATGCTCGATGGCGAGCGTCACCTCCAGCGTCGCGCGCGCTTCGCGCGCCGTCGCGAGGGCGCACGGCTTGCCGACCGCGAGATGGTCGAGCCAGGCGCGCGTCTCGTTGGCAACCGGCCCCCAGAAGTCGCCCAGCGCCCAGTCGCCCGGCGTGCCGCTCTGCAGGAACACCAGGTTGACCGGCTGGTCGGGCAGGTACACGTGCGGCACGCCCTTCTCGCTGTACATGATCTGGTCGGTGTGGTCGTCGTCGAGGATCATCACACCCTCGGTGCCCAGGATTTCGACCCGCGCCGCGTGGCCGCGCGCCGGGTACTGGTCCGGCAGCGAGTAGGCGATGCCGAGATTCACCACGGCCCCGTCGGCGTAGGTGAGGATCGCGTAGCTCACGTCCTCGGTGTCGAAGCCCGACTGCTTCAGCACGCCCTTCTGCCCCCGGGCAAAGACCTCCCTCACCGGCACGCCTTCGTGCAGCCAGTTCATGAGGTCCACGTAATAGGTCAGCGCATCCACCACCGGCGTCGCGTTCGGGTTGCGCTCCAGTATGGCCGTGGCCTGCGAGCGCAGGTTGAAGACGCGCGCCGCGCCGCCGACGATCCGGCCCACCCGGCCCTTGGAGATCTGCTCCTTCGCGATGAGATAGCGCTCCTTGTAGCGGCGGCTGTAGCCGACGTGCACGCTGACCCCGGCCTTGCCGGCCGCGCGAATCACGCGGTCGGCGTCGGGAAGCGAGAGCGCGATCGGCTTCTCGACCAGGACCTGCCTGCCGAGCTCTATCGCGTGGAGCAGCGGCTCGACGTGCGCGCCTTCGCTGGTGGAGATGATGACGGTGTCGACCTCGGGCCGCGCGATGACCGCCGCGTTGTCGCCCGAATGGAACTGCGCGCCGGCCGCTTGCGCGAGATCACGCGCCTTGGCCGGCTCTGCATCGGAAACCGCCAGGAACCGGACGGCGGGATGCTGTGCCGCCAGGCGCGCGCGCAGCGTGCCGATGCGGCCCGCGCCAACGACGGCGACGCCCAGTTCCTTGCGCTTGATGGCGATTTCCTCCCGCGCGCCATTCTATCAGGCGCTTACGCGGGATGAGGGATGACGAGTTTGCAGTTTGCAGTGGGCAGTTTGCAGTTACTGCCAACTGACGGCTGCCAACTGCCAACTATCCTTATGCCCGCTTGGCGGGCCGTTCGAGTTGCCGGCGCGCGAGCTCGCCGAGGCGCGCCAGCGCGTTCTCGATGCGCGGCGTCCACTGCGCCGCGCAACTCAGGCGCAGGCAGTTGTGGTAGCGGTCGGTGGCGGAGAACATGGGGCCCGGCGCAAAGCCGATCTGCTCGCGCATGCCGTGCTCGAACAACTCCACCGCGTCGCAGCCTTCCGGCAACTCCACCCACAGAACGAAGCCGCCGGTGGGGCGCGTGGCCCGCGTGCCATCGGGAAAGTGCTTGGCGACTGCGCCCTGGACCAGGTCCGTCTGGCGGGCGTACGCGCGCCGCAGCGAGCGCAGGTGCCGGTCGTAGCCGCCGTTCTCGAGAAACTCGGCAACCGCGAGCTGCAGCAGCTCCGACATGCCGCCGGTGTTCATGAACTTGAGCATCAGCACCTGCTCGTAGAAGCGCCCGGGCGCGACCCAGCCCACCCGGAATCCCGGCGCCAGGCTCTTGGTGTAGGAGGAGCACAGCATCACCATGCCCTTCCGGTCGTACGCCTTCGCCGCGTGCGGCTGCTTGTCGCCGAAATAGAGCGAGTTGTAGGCGCTGTCCTCGATCAGCGGGATATCGTGCTCGGCCAGCATCTGCACCAGGCGCTTCTTCGCCGGGTCGGGCATGGTGCTGCCGAGCGGATTGCTGATGTTGGGCATGATGATGCAGGCCTTGATTCTCTCCCGCTCGATCGCGAGCGCGAGCGCATCGAGCGAGATGCCCTCGCGGGAATGGGTCGGTATCTCCAGGGCCTTCAGCCCGAGACTCTCGATGATCTGGAGCACGCCGTAATAGGTTGGGGACTCCAGCGCCACGATGTCGCCCGGCCGGGTCACGGCACGCAGGCACAGGTTGAGGGCTTCCATGCAGCCGTGGGTGATGACGATCTCGTCCGCCGTGACGCTCACGCCCCAGTCGCGCGCGCGCAGCGCGACCTGACGGCGCAACTCGTCCCGCCCCGGCGGCATGCCGTACGACGCCATCGAGCTGGGCTGCCGCCGCGAGATTGCCGAGAGGATGCGATGCAGCTTGGCCGTGGGCACCAGCTCGGCGCCGGGTATCGCGCCGCCCAGGGGCACGACGTCGCGCTGGCGGCAGGCTTCGAGCACCCGGCTGACCATCTCGTGCACGCCCACCAGCCGTGGCGCCCGAGGCGGGCGGCTGGTGGCCGGCTCCTCCAGGGCGCGCTGCGGGGCGCGCACGTAGTAGCCCGACTGCGGCCGCGCCTCGATGAGCCCGCGGTTCTCGAGCACGGCATAGGCCTGCAGCACCGTCGAGATGCTCACGCGCTTCTGCTGGCTCAGCCGCCGCACCGAGGGCACGCGGTCGCCCGGTCCCAGAGTGCCGGAATTGATCAGCGTCGAGATGTCGGTCGCGACCGACTCGTAGAGGACGTTGGAAGTGTCGGTTTCCATATGACGCGCAGATTAATCCGTCGGCGAAAATGTCCCAGAGACAGTTGCCCGTAACCCTGATGAGTACAGTTCATTCTACACGCGACTGTCCTGTATACAGTTTAGCGATCCTGAGCCTGTTACGTACAGCGAGCCCGCACTACGATTGCCGCCTTCGATATCCGGAATCCCGCCGTGCCGGCCCACATCCTCCAGCGCTTCCCGTTCACCAACACCCGCGGAGCCCCTGTGGCGGGTCTGTGGCAACGGCTCTCGAATTTCCTCTCGCGCCGCGCCGCGGGCCGCGGCCCGGATCGCTTGAGCCTGCGGCTGGGCGCCGGACAGGAATTGCGCCTGCACGACGCCGAAGGGTGGACCGTTGCGTGCGTGGGCGGCAGCGTATGGATTACGCAGGAAGCGGATACCCGCGACACATTCCTGGATGCAGGCGACCGCTTCGTACTGGATCGCGACGGACTGGCATTGATACTCGCCAGGCAGGACACCGCCCTGGCGATCCGGCCGCCGGCCAGCGGGCGAGAGCCGCAAGCCGCAGCCACGCGCCTGGATTACGACCCGGCGTCCGCCGCCCACAGCGCGCGCGAGGTTTGGCTGAAAGCGGTCTATCCCGAGTGCGGGCCCTGGAACGACCCCGCCGCCTATCGCCGCTCGGGTCTGCTATAAGGAGGGAACGTGGGTGGACCGTGGCTGCGGCGCTTGATGGCCGGCGAAGCTGTGTTGAGCCCATGGAGAAGCGGAGCGATGAAACTGCCGCTCTACCAGGTTGACGCCTTCACCGGCCGCCTGTTCGGCGGCAACCCGGCGGCCGTGGTCCTGCTCGAGGACTGGCTGCCCGACGAGACGCTCGCGGCCATTGCCGCCGAGAACAATCTAGCCGAGACCGCCTTCGTCATTCCCCGCACCGGCGTCGTGCCGCTGCGGTGGTTCACGCCGGCGGTGGAGGTGGACTTGTGCGGCCACGCGACGCTCGCCTCCGCGCACGTCCTGCTCCGGCACAACTTCCCGTTGCGCGAAATGGTGGTATTCAGCACCCAGAGCGGCAACCTGTCCGTCACGCGGGACGGTGATCTCCTCAACATGAATTTTCCTTCCCGTCCCGGCAAGCCGGTGGAGATCACCGACGCGCTGGTGTCCGCGCTGGGCACGGGGCCGCGCGAAGCCTTCATGGCCCGCGACCTGATGGCGGTTTTCGAATCCGAGGAGGAGGTGCGCAATCTCCGGCCCGATTTCCAGCGCGTCGCCGCGCTCGATGCGTTCGCGGTCATCGCGACCGCGCCCGGCGACGAGGCGGATTTCGTGTCGAGGTTTTTCGCGCCCCGCGCCGGGATCCCGGAGGACCCGGTCACCGGCTCCGCGCACTGCACGCTCGTGCCCTATTGGTCGGCCCGGATGGGCAGGGCCAGGCTGCATGCCCGGCAGCTATCCGCCCGCGGCGGCGAGCTCTACTGCGAGCACCGAGGCGACCGGGTCGTCATAGGCGGCCGCACCGTCGAATACCTGCGCGGCGAGATCAGTTTGTAGCGTCCGGTGATGGATGGCCGACGCTGGCGGCTGACGGCTAGAGGCTATCTCAAAAACCAAAATGAAACCGCAGATAAACGCAGATACACACAGATATCAAAACCCAATGCGCTCATCAGCAGGGGATTTCATCCGCGTCCATCTGCGTGTATCTGCGGCTAATTCTGCCTTTGGGGTTTTTGAGACGAGTTCTAGTCGACGCGGACGCCGGCGTCCTTCACGACCTTCGCCCACTTCACCAGCTCGCTCTTGATGTACTGCCCGAGCTGCTCCGGCGGGCTGCCGATCGGCTCGATCGCGTTGCTCATCAGGAACTTGCGGTAGTCGGGCAGGCTCAACGCGCGCGCGATTTCGGAATTGAGCCGCGCGATGATCTCGCGCGGCGTGCCGGCGGGCGCCAGGATGCCGTACCAGACGCCGGCGTCGTATCCCGGCAGGCCAGCCTCGGCGACGGTGGGCAGATCGGGAATCGAGGCGGGCCGCTTCGCGGTGCTGACTGCCAGCGCGCGGATGCGGCCGCTCTGGATATGCGGCCACGAAGCGAGCTGCGTCGAGAACAAGACCTGTACCTGCCCCGCAATCAGGTCCATCAGGGCCGGCCCGCCGCCCTTGTACGGAACGTGCAGCATCCTGATTCCCGCCATGCTGTTCAGCAGCTCCGCCGCGAGATGGCCGCCGCTGCCGTTGCCGGAGGAGGAGTACGCGATTTTCCCCGGCTGCGCTTTCGCCAGCGCGATGAGCTGCTTGAGCGACTTCACCGGAAGCGAAGGATGCACGACGAGGATGTAGGTGCCGGTCCCGAGGAGAGTGATCGGCGCGAAGTCCTTCACCGGATCGTAGGGGACCCTGGCGTAGAGGCCGGGGTTGACCGCGAGCTGCGCCGTCAGGGCGAGCACGATGGTGTAGCCGTCGGGCGCCGCCCGCGCCACGTGCTCCATGCCGATGTTGCCGTTCGCGCCGCCGCGGTTCTCCACCACGACCTGCTGTCCCAGGCCCTCGGTGAGCTTCTGCGCGAGCGGCCGCGCGATGGTGTCCGAGCCGCCGCCCGGCGGATACGGCAGCACCAGGCGCACCGGCTTGACGGGATAAGGCTGCGCGACCGCAGGACCGGCCGCCCACGCAAGCAGCAAGGCGAAAATCCGAAAGAGAAAGGATAGCCACGGCCCTTTCGCCATCCGCCATCCGCCGTCCGCCATCATGCCGGTCATTCTATCAGTGGCGAATCAAGGGGTTGAAGGCCCACGGCTCGGCTCCCGCCGCGGCAGCGTCACGCGTCCAAACGGCGCATGTCGCCGCGAGCGCCGGGTCCGGCTGCCACTTTACCCCCCCTCCGCCGTGTGTATCATAGAGAAGCCCATGATGGTAGCGGGCGAGCCCCCCGTGCCAATCTCGCCAAGAGGAGAAGAACAATGAAATCCGTTCTTTCACGCTTCTTTCAGATTCCCCTCTTCAGGACCGTCGCGTTCGGCGCGCTCGCGCTGACCGGGGCCTACGCCCTCGCGCAGCAAATGATCGGTCCCCAGACCAAGCCGCCGAGCGCCAAGGAGGTCGAGGCGCGCACGGCAAAGGGCGGCTACAAGCCCGAGCGGATGAAGAACCCCAATCTGTCGGGACACGCCGGCAGGATGACGGTGACCCCGCTCTCCGACATCCCTGTCGACAAGATCAAGGTCCCGAAGGGCTTCCACGTCGAGGTCTGGGCGCACGGGATGCCGGGCGTGCGCATGATGGCGCGCGGCACCAA
>JBIOVQ010000173.1:0-19273 GCA_044867805.1 Burkholderiales bacterium
GCGCAACTGTGCCAGCGGCCTGGGTGCGGTGGTGCATGCGGCCCATGCGCTGAGCGCGGGGGAGGGCGACGTCTACATCGTCGGTGGCGTGGAGAGCATGAGCCGCTCGCCGCTCGTGATGAGCCGCGCCGAGTCGGCGTTCGCGCGCGACATCAAGCTCTACGACAGCACCATCGGTCCGCGCTTCTCCAACCCCAAGCTGGTCAAGCAATTCGGTGACGACCAGATGCCCCAGACCGCGGATACGCTGGCGCGCCAGTACGAGATCAAGCGCGAGGAGGCGGACAAGTTCGCGCTGCGCTCCCAGCAACGTTACGCCGTCGCCAAGGGCGAGGGATTCTTTGTCGGCGAAATCGCGCCGGTCGAGATGCCGCCCACGCGCAAGGGGCCGGTGCCGCCGGTCGCCGATGACGAGCACCCGCGGCCGGGCACGGACATGGACACGCTCGCCAAGATGAGACCCCTGTACGATGGCGGTGTCACGACTGCTGGCAACGCCTCGGGTGTCAACGACGGGGCAGTGGCGCTGATTCTCGCCTCGCAGCCGGCCGGCGCGAAGGCCGGGGCCAAGCCGCTGGCCCGCGTGATCGCCAGCGCAGCCGCCGGCGTTCCGCCCCAGATCATGGGAATAGGGCCGGTGGCGGCCTCCAAGAAGGCCCTGGCGCGTGCCGGCCTGTCGCTCAAGGACATGGACGTCATCGAGATCAATGAGGCGTTCGCGACCCAGGTGCTGGCTTGCCTCAAGGGCCTGGGCGTCGCCGCGGACGACAGCCGCGTCAATCCCAATGGGGGCGCGATCGCCGTGGGGCACCCGCTCGGCGCCTCGGGGGCGCGGCTCGCCTTGACCGCCGCGCGCCAATTGCAGCGCAGCGGAGGCCGCTATGCGCTGGTGAGCCTGTGCATAGGGGGCGGGCAGGGCATGGCGGTCATACTCGAGCGGGTCTGACCCCGCTCTTCCGCAACGAAAACCGGCACCTGCGGGTGCCGGTTTTTTTGTACCTCCCTCGACAGCGGGGCAGTACGAGGCCACTTGACATGTATAAGCAGTCTAAATAGACTGCTTATACATATGCTGAGCAGCAAAGACTTGCTCGAAAAAACAGGCATTTCCCGGGCAACCTTAAACAACTACGTCGCCCGAGGATTGCTGCCCAAGCCTGTCGTGGCCCGCCCCGAAATGCGCGGCAGCAAGCAGCCGCGGCAACTCGGCTACTTCCCGGAAGAGGCGGTGGCGCTGATCGAGCAGATCCAGCAATGGAAGCGCGAGGGGCTGAGCATGGACGAGATCGAGTTGAAACTGGCGGCGCCCGCAACCCCAGAGGCGGGCGCCGCCAGGGTAGTTGACGCGCCGACGGCTCCGTCGAGCGCGCAGATCGTGGCTCACCCCTCAGCCGCAGTACGGAAGCAGCCGCTCGTGCTCACCGTGGACCAGGTGCCGCATCCGGCGTACATGGTGAACTACAAGTTCGAGCTCGTCTGGTTCAACGACAAGTGCCGCGAGGTGCTGGAGGGCGCCTTGACCCAATTGGCGCCGCGTACCGAGGACCGCAGCCTGTTCCGCCTGCTCCTGAGCGGGGAGAACGGCCGGCTGGCGCTCAACCGTGACGAGCTGCTGCGGCTCAATACCGCTCTCGCCAAGGAGCGCATGGAGCTGGAGGCCATCGCCCTTCCCTTGCGCACGGTGGCGACAGCCAGAATGCAGCTGCTCGAGCGGATCTACCGCGAAACCAAGGCTGTGACGGGCGGGCCGATCGTCGAGCTACCGCTGCGCCTGCGCGAGGAGAAGGGGAACCGCATCGGGAATTACTGCGCCTATGCGGCCTATTTCCGCGAGGGAATCCTGGTCATCCTGGTCCCGCTCAAGGAGGACGCCGACGGGCTGCTGCAGCTTCTCGGCCGGCGCGACGCGGTCATCCGCAATCTCTTGAGCAAGCGCATGCCGACGCTGACCGATCTCGCGGTGCTGGTGGCGGATCTGCAGGACTCGGTGAAAATCTGCTCGGAGCTGCCGCCGGAGGAGTACTTCGAGCTCATCAACCAGATCTGGTCAGGCGCCGGCGCCGTGTTCCGCAAGTTCTACGGCACCCACGGCAAGCACGTCGGCGATGGCATGGTGTACTACTTTTTCCCGCAGCCGGATTGCAGCTACATCATGAACGCGGTCGTGTGCGCGCACGAGCTCAGGGTGGCCATGGCGCGCATCAGCAAGGAATGGCAGCTGCGCAAGCGGTGGACCAACGAGCTCTACCTCAACACCGGCCTCAACGAAGGCCAGGAATGGCTGGGGACCTTCCAGACGGCGACCACGGTCGAATTCGCGGTCCTGGGCGAGACCATAAACCAGACGGCGCGGTTGAGCGACCTGGCGCGCCACGGGGCGATCTGGGCCACCAAGAACTTCATCGGCAGGATGCCTGCCGGCGAGCGTCACCGCGTCAAGTTCGGGGTTCATCGCTCCGGCGCGGAAGGACAGTCCGTATTCGTGGAGTCCACCTATTCACGGGTGGCCAACCTGGTGGACCTGGGTTCCGGCCGCTATGAAAAGCTGAAGGACATCGCCGGCCTCCCGGTTGCGCAGGTCGTAGAGGTTCTACCCCCCCAAAGCTAGGCGGCGCGCCTCCGCGCCGGGTAGCGCGTGGCAAGGGAAACTCCCATAGATTCAGGGCGATCCGTGATGATTAGCACAAATTGGCTGGTACCGATCTTGCGGCATGGCTGCCCAGACGGGGTAAATGGGGGCGAGGGCGGTGAAAACGGCGGATTTCCGACGGGAGTCGTCGGAAAACCGCCGTATAACAAGGCGATAGCAGAGAACATGGTCATCAACTGGGGTACGACGGTCGGCTCGGGCTTCTGGCTTCGCTACGTGGGGGCGGGGGCTCTGACGCTGCTGTCGGTCATGGTCGTAGCGCTCCTGTGGCGGCGCATGGGGGCCATTACCGATCCGGGCCTGATCCTGCTGCTCACGGTGGCGGCGTCCACCTACCTGGCCGGCGGCATGGCGGGCATGCTGAGCGCGGCCATCGTGCTGTTCTGCTCGTTCGTGCTGTTCTCGCATCCGCTTTATCCGTTCCGCTATTCGGAGCTGGATTGGCGGCAGATGATGGTCATCGTCGTCGCCTGCCCGGTAATTGCCCTGATGGTGGGGTCGCTCAAGGAGCAGGTGGACCAGCTCGGTGGAGTGGTACGGCAAGCTCAGTCCCTGCGGGACGAGATCCGCCGCCTGGAGCTCGCCAAGGACGCGCTCGGCGTGTGCGAGCAGCGCTTTCGCGGGCTGGTCGAGAGCGTGCCCGATTACGCGGTGTGCAGCCTCGACGCGAATGGAGCGGTCAAGAGCTGGAATACCGTTGCGGAGCGGGTCCTGGGTTACAACGACCCCGAAATCGTGGGGCAGAGCTATTCACGGTTCTTCATCAAGGAAGACCTCCTTGCCAAGCACCCGGACCGGATGATCGAGCAAGCGCGCCTGGCGGGGCGCTCGGAACAGGAGGGCTGGCGGGTGCGCAAGGGCGGCACCCGCTTGCGCGCCAGGACCTCGATCATCGCCCTGAGGAGCTCGCAAGGGATCGTCACGGGGTATCTGATGGTCGTGCGGGACATGACGGAGCTCGAGGAAGCCAATCTGGCGGCGCTCCGGGCGCAGGCCGAACTGGATGCGCTGCGGGCCCGTACGCCGCCGTCGTCGTAGGTTTCAGGCAGTCCCAAAGCGGGCAGGGAATTCCGAGTTAACGGCGGGGCAGGCTGAGGCTGGCTTGTGGCCCTAAGCTCGAGATCTGATATTTAACATAATATACATTATACGCATCTAGACCGGGCCGCAAACCAGCCTCAGCCGACTCGCCCTAGGCCCGGGCGTGCTTGAATAGCCCGAAGAAATTGCGGGTCGTTGCTCGAGCGACCTGGTCGAACGGGACGGCTTTTAGCCGGGCGATCTCCTCGGCCACGTGCTTCACCAGGCCGGGCTGGTTGAGCTTGCCGCGAAACGGCACGGGAGCCAGATAGGGTGAGTCGGTCTCGATCAACATGCGTTCCAGGGGCACCTGGCGCGCCACTTCCTTCAGCGCGAGGGCGTTCTTGAAGGTCACGATCCCGGAAAAGGAGATGCAGAAGCCCAGCTCCATGGCCGTCTGCGCCTCATCCCAGGTCCCGGTGAAGCAGTGCATCACCCCGCCCACCTCGCGCGCGCCCTCCTCCCGCAGAATCCTCAAAGTATCCGGCCCCGCGTCGCGCATATGGATGATGAGCGGCTTGCTGCAACTGCGCGCAGCCCGGATATGGGTGCGGAAGCGCTCGCGCTGCCACTCCAGTTCGCCTTTGATCCGGTAATAATCGAGGCCGGTTTCACCGATCGCGATGACTTTGGGGTGATCCGCGAGCGCGACCAATTCCTTTTCCGTGACCAGGGGCACGTCCGGATAGTCGGGGTGCACCCCGACGGACGCGTAGATGTGCGCGTAGCGCTCGGCTAATCCGCGCACCTGCGGGAAATCCTCGAGCGTCACGCTCACGCACAGCGCATTGCTCACCTGGTTCTCGCGCATGAGCACGAGCAACTCGTCGAGCTTCTCGGCCAGCTCGGGAAAGTTGATATGACAGTGTGAATCGACCAGCATGGCCGCCGGCGGCGCGTTACGCGGCCGCCGCGGCGGGTTGACCCCGCAGCAGCCCCGCGTAGTCCAGCAACAATTGCTCGAGGAACAGACGGGCGTTCAGGGGATGCGCAGCGATGCGCTGTAACCCCACCATGTGCCTCTGAAACCGCAGGGTGTCGACCAGGTCGAGCCGCCCTGCGGTCGTGGCGATCGCGGCCGCGTGGTCCGGGTTGAAACGTACCCTCCCCGTCACCTTGAGCCAGGCCAGGTCGAAGGACCATTTCTGCAGCAAGGCGATGATCAGCGCCGGCGCGCTGTCCCGGAGCTGCTCCGCCGCGCGCAGGGCATCGAAGCCCGATGCGCTGATCGCCTTGAGCAGCGTTTCCCGCTGGTGCCAATAGGCTTCGTCGAACTCAAGCGCCGCCAACGGTGCCCCGCCGGCTTGCGCCAGCGCGAGTTCGGCGTCGGGCACGCGCTGCTGTGCGAGCCAGCGGCGCGCCGTGTCCAGGTCCGGTGCCGGCAGCATTACGCGCTCGCAGCGGCTGCGTATCGTCGGCAGCAGCTGATGCCAGCGATGCGCCACCAGCAGGAAATAGGTGCCAGGCGGTGGTTCTTCGAGGTTTTTCAGCAAGGCGTTGGCGGCGTTGACGTTGAGAGTTTCCGCGGGATGGATCAACACGACCTTGGCGCCGCCATGGTGGCTCGTCATTGCGATGAAGCCGGCGATCTCGCGGACCTGCTGGATCTTGATTTCCAGGCTGGGCTTCTTTTTCTCGGAGCCCTCTTCCGGATCCTGCGCTTCGCTGAGGTTCTCAGGCTCGAGGCGCCGGAGATCCGGGTGGCTCCCCTGCCCCATCCATCCGCACGATGCGCACTTCCCGCAGGCGCCGCTGGCGCCCGCGCGCTCGCACAGCAGGGCCGCAGCCACGGCTTCCGCAAAGGCGAGTTTCCCGATTCCCTCCCGGCCGCATAACAGCAGCGCGTGCGGCAGCCTGCCTTGGCGGGCAAGCAAGGCCGAAGCCGCCTGGGAATGCCACGGATAAACCATTTATTTACAGAATCTTGTCAGTATTTCTTCCAGTTTCACCTTAACTTCCAGGCGACTGCCGGCAGCGTCAAGGACACGGATGCGCCGGGGGTTTTCGCGTGCGCGCCGGCGATAGGCGTCGTGGACTCGCTGGTAGTAGGCCGCCCGCTCGCGCTCGAACCGGTCGGGATTGCGCTTGCGGCTTGCCCGCCGGCGACCCACCGCCGGGCTGACGTCGAAGAGGATCGTGAGATCCGGCTGCAGCCTCGACTGCACCCATTGCTCCAGCATCCGGACCTTTTCCCAGCCTACGCGGCTGCCCCCTGATTGATAGGCATAGGTGGCATCGGTGAAGCGGTCGCACAGGACCCAGGTGCCTTTCCGCAGGGTGGGCAGGACCAGCTTGTCGAGATGCTCGCGGCGAGCGGCAAACATCAACAGCGTCTCGGTTTCCGGGTGCAGCTGCTGGCGGCGTTCCAGCACCATTCTGCGCAGCTTTTCGCCGGCTGCCGTCCCGCCGGGCTCGCGCGTGACCTTGACGCGTAAGCCGCGGCCTCGCAGAAAACGGGAGATCCAGCGGACATGGGTGCTCTTGCCCGCGCCGTCGATGCCTTCGAGCGTAATGAACTTGCCGCGCATCAGCGCCGCCCCCGTCGCTGATATTTTGTCACGGCGTGCTCGTGCTCTCCCAGCGTCCGCGAGAAATGCGAGGAGCCGTCGCCCCGGGAAACGAAATAGAGGACGTCGCTTTCCGGTGACTTGAGCGAGGCTTCGAGCGACGCCAGGCCCGGCATGGCGATGGGCGTGGGCGGGAGTCCGGCGCGCGTATAGGTGTTGTGCGGCGTATCGGCAACGAGGTCCCGCTTGCGCAGGTTCCCGCCGAATCCTTCGCCCAGCCCATAGATCACCGTCGGGTCCGCCTGGAGCAGCATGCCCTTGCGCAACCGGTTGAGGAACACGGCGGCAACCAGCGCGCGCTCCTTCTCGTTGCCGGTTTCCTTCTCGATGATGGAGGCCAGTATCAGCGCCTGGTAAGGCTCGGCGAGCGGCAGGTCGGGAGCCCGCTTCGCCCAGCGCGCCTGCAGGTAGCTCTGCATCAGGCGATGCGCCCGGCGCAGGACCCGCAGATCGCTGCTGCCCCTCGCGAAGTAGTAGGTGTCGGGGAAAAACAGCCCCTCGGGCGAAGCCTGCTCGATTTTCAATCGCTGCAGGATTTCATCATTGCTGAGCCCGCGGGTGGCGTGAGCGATGTCGGGATGATTGTCCAGCGCGATGCGCATCTCGCGGAAAGTCCAGCCCTCGACGAACGTGATGGCGACCTGGGTCACTTCCCCCGCCGTGATCTTCCGCAGCAGTCGGAAAGGCGTCACCGGCTCGTTGATCTCGTAATTACCGGCCTTGATGTTCCCCGCCTCGCCCAGCAGCCGGGCCATGGCGACGAACGGGCGGGCATGACGGAGCACCCCTGCCCGCTTCATCTGCTTTGCCGCGCTGCGCAGGCTGCTGCCGGGGCGAAGATCGAACTGGAGCGGCAAGGGCGCGGTCGCAAGCTCGGTGGTGGTGTACCACGCGAATGCGCCGCAAAACAGGATGACGCCCGCCAGCGCGATTCCGAACGCGGCGCGCAGCAGGAGCTCAGTCCAGTTCTTTCTCATGGCGCGGGCCCGGCGACCGGGCGTCGAGGGCGCTCAGACCCGGCGGAACACGAGGCTGCCGTTGGTGCCGCCGAACCCAAACGAGTTAGAAAGGGCAACGTTGATCTTCATCTTCCGCGCCGTGTTTGGAACGTAGTCCAGGTCGCATTGCGGGTCCGGGCTGGCCAGATTGATCGTCGGCGGCACGACCTGGTCGCGGATCGCGAGGACCGAAAAAATGGCCTCGATGCCGCCGGCCGCGCCCAGCAGGTGCCCGGTCATGGACTTGGTCGAACTCACGGCGAGCTTCCTGGCATGGTCGCCGAAGCAGAGCTTGACCGCCACCGTCTCCGCGACGTCGCCCAGCGGCGTCGACGTGCCGTGGGCGTTGATGTAGTCGATCTGGTCGCGATTCACGCCGGCGTTCTTCATCGCGTTTGCCATGCAGCGCACGGCCCCTTCGCCGTCCTCGCAGGGCGCAGTGATGTGGTGCGCGTCCGCGCTCATTCCGTAGCCCGCGAGCTCGCCGTAGATGCGCGCTCCACGCTTCCTGGCGTGCTCGTACTCCTCGAGCACGATAACGCCAGCGCCTTCGCCCAGCACGAACCCGTCCCGGTCCTTGTCCCAGGGGCGGCTGGCCCCCGCCGGGTCGTCATTGCGCGAGGACAGCGCCCGCGCCGCGCAGAAGCCGCCGAGCCCCAGCGGCGACACGCAGGACTCGGACCCCCCCGCGATCATCACGTCGGCGTCGCCGTACTCGATCAACCGGCCGGCGTCACCGATGCAGTGGTTTGCGGTGGTGCACGCCGTCGCCAGCGCGAGGTTGGGCCCCTTGAGGCCGTACATGATGGAAAGCTGCCCCGCGATCAAATTGATGATCGAGCCGGGAATGAAGAAGGGGGAGATCTTGCGCGGACCGCCGGCCAGCACCGCCTTGTGCGTCTCCTCGATCAGGGGCAGCCCGCCGATGCCCGAACCGATGCATACGCCGATCTGTTCGCGCTGCTCGCGGTCGAAATCGAGTCCCGAGTCCTTGATCGACTCGATGGCCGCCGCGAGGCCGTAATGAATGAACGTATCGAAGCGGCGGACTTCCTTGGGCGAAACGTACTTCGCCGGGTCGAAGCCCCTCACCTCGCCGGCGATCTGCGAGGGGAGCGACGAGGGATCAAAGCGGGTGATGCGAGTGATGCCCGACTTGCCGGCGAGGATGGAACTCCAGGCCTCGGGTACCCCTATCCCGACGGGGGAAACGATGCCGAGACCGGTGACAACGACTCTGCGTCTGGACAAATTTGCTCCGCAGAGCGCCGCTCAGGCTTTTACATGAGACTTGATGTAGTCGATGGCCTGCTGGACCGTGGCGATCTTCTCCGCCTCTTCGTCGGGTATCTCGGTCTCGAACTCCTCCTCGAGCGCCATCACCAGCTCCACGGTGTCGAGCGAGTCCGCGCCCAGGTCGTTGACGAACGAGGATTCGTTCTTGACGTCAGCCTCGTTGACGCCCAGCTGCTCCGCAACAATTTTCTTCACGCGCTGCTCGATGTTTTCCATTCAGATCCCCTTTCTTCGACAGGATTTTGCTGCCCGTGAGCCCAGCCCGGTTGCTTGCTCATGGGGTCGATGCCGGTTGATTGAGGGCGCCTATTTTACCAGATTCGTTCGCCAAGAAACTCCTGTAATTTCAACGCAATGTCATGCTATTCCATGTACATGCCGCCGTTCACGTGCAGCGTGCAGCCGGTCAGATACCCGGCCTCCGGCGAGGCCAGAAACACGGCCGCGGCCGCCACGTCCTCGGGCTGTCCCAGCCGCGCCAGGGGAATCTGCTGGATCAGGGCGGCACGCTGCTGCTCGTTGAGAGCGCGGGTCATGTCGGTATCGATGAAACCCGGGGCTATGCAATTGACGGTCACGTTGCGGCTGCCGACTTCGCGCGCGAGCGACTTGGAGAATCCGATGATGCCTGCCTTGGCCGCGGCGTAGTTGGCCTGGCCCGCGTTGCCCGTCACGCCGACGACCGAGGTGATGTTGATGATGCGCCCGTAGCGCGCCTTGATCATGGACCGCACGACGAGCTTGGAGAGGCGATAGACCGATTTGAGATCGGTCTCCATGATCGCGTCCCAGTCCTCGTCCTTCATGCGCAGCAGCAGGTTGTCGCGCGTCACGCCGGCGTTGTTGACCAATATCGCGATTTCGCCGAGCTGTTTCTGAACGCCTTCCACTACCGCCTCGACCTGCCGCGGCTGATTGACGTCGAGCGCGAATCCAGCGCCCCGGATCTGCGCCGCCGCCAGGTTGCGGCTGATGTTGTCGGCCCCGGCCGCGGTTGTCGAGGTGCCTGCCACCACGGCGCCGCTCCGGCCCAGGCCCAGGGCGATGGCCTGCCCGATGCCGCGCGATGCGCCGGTGACGAGCGCGACCTTGCCGTCGAGCTTGATCATTTGACCGCCCCCATCACTTGGCCAAGCATCTGCGCGTCGGCGATCGCGTGTCCCTGCAGCCTGTCATCGATACGCTTCGTGAGTCCCGCGAGCACCCTGCCCGGCCCGCATTCCGCGATGTGCGCGACGCCCTGCGCCGCAATCCGTTGCACCACCTCAACCCAGCGCACCGGATTGCAGGCCTGGCGCGCCAGCGCCGCCTTGATCCGCGGCGGCTCGCTTTCCATCGCCACATCGACGTTGTTCACCACCGGCATGCGCGGCGCATTCATCGCGATACCCTCGAGCAGGCTGGCGAGCCGGTCCGCAGCCGGCTTGAGGAGGGACGAATGGAAGGGCGCGCTCACCGGCAGCATCACTGCCCGCTTTGCGCCCATGGCCTTCGCCGCCGCAATGCCGCGCTCGACGGCGGCCTTGTGCCCCGCGATGACGACCTGGCTCGGCGCGTTGAAGTTGACCGCCTCCACGACCTGTCCCTGCGCCGCCTCGCGGCACGCGCCGCGCACCGCATCGTCTTCGAGCCCCAGTATGGCGGCCATGGCCCCTTCGCCTGCGGGCACTGCCTCCTGCATCGCCTGCGCGCGAAAGCGCACCAGGGGCAGCGCGTCGCGGAACGAGAGTGCCCCCGCGGCGACCAGGGCAGTGTATTCCCCCAGGCTGTGGCCGGCCACGACGGCGGGCTCGGGTCCGCCGGCATCGCGCCAGGCGCGGTAAACGGCATAGCCCGCCGTCAGCATGACGGGCTGGGTGTTGACCGTGGAGTTGAGTTGCTCGGCCGGGCCCTCTGCCACCAGTTTCCACAGGTCCTGCTTGAGGGCTTCGGCGGCTTCGGCAAACACGTCGCCTACCGCCCGCAGCTCCGCGAACGGCTGCATCATGCCTACCGACTGCGAGCCCTGCCCGGGAAAAACAAAAGCGAGCTTCGTCATGAGGTCTGTCCGTGGGCTGGCGGGTCGCCGTCACCAGCGGATCAGCACGGAGCCCCACGTGAAGCCGCCGCCCACGGCCTCCAGCAGCACATGCTGTCCGGCGCGGATGCGCCCGTCGCGCACGGCCTCGTCGAGCGCCAGGGGGATGGAGGCTGCCGACGTATTGGCGTGGCGATCCACCGTGACCACGACTTTCTCCATGCTCAGCCCGAGCTTTTTGGCCGAGGCCTGGATGATGCGGATATTGGCCTGGTGCGGCACGAGCCAGTCGATGTCCGCCTTGTGCAGGCCATTCGCCGCCAGCGTTTCCTCCACGATCTCGTCGAGCGCTTTGACGGCGAACTTGAACACGCCGGCGCCGTCCATCTGCAGCAGCGGCCGGCCGCTGATCTTCCCGCCGCACACTTGGCCCGGCACTGACAGCGCGCCCGCATAGGAACCGTCGGCATGGAGGTGGCTCGAAAGTACCCCCGGCGCGCGGTCCCGCCTGATAACGACCGCGCCGGCGCCGTCGCCGAACAGCACGCACGTGGCGCGATCTTCCCAATCCAGTATGCGCGAGTAGATCTCGGCGCCCACCACCAAGGCGTGCCGGTAATTCCCCGAGCGCATGAACTGGTCGGCCGTCGAGAGTCCATAGATAAAGCCGCTGCACACCGCCTGCACGTCGAACGCGGCGCAATTCCGCTTGCCGAGCTTGGACTGGAGGATGCAGGCCGTGCTGGGGAACACCATGTCCGATGTGGTGGTCGCAACCACGATCAAGTCGAGGTCGTCCGCCGTGATGGCGGCCGCCTCGATCGCCCTGCGGCTCGCTTCCAGGGCGAGGTCGCTGGTTTTTTCGTGGTCCGCCGCGATGTGGCGCTGGCGGATGCCGGTGCGCGTGTAGATCCACTCGTCCGTGGTGTCGATTCTGGCTTCCAGATCGCGATTGGTCAGCACCTTCGCCGGGAGATAGCCGCCCGTGCCGATGATCCTGGAGTAGACGTCGTTCATGCGGCGCTCTTGTGTATCGCCGCCATCCGCTCGGTGATGTGCGCCAGCACGCCGGTGCGCGCCTCCTCGATGGCCCTCCGTATGGCGAACTCGAAGGCAAACACATCGGCCGAGCCGTGACTCTTGATCACGATACCGCGCAGTCCGAGGAGACTCGCGCCGTTATGGCGCCGGTGGTCGACGCGCGCCTTGAAGGCGTTGATCACGGGCAAGGCCACCAGCCCGGCCAGCTTCGCGTACGGGTTGCGGGCGAACTCCTCGCGCAGGTAGGTCGCCAGCATCTGGGCAAGGCCTTCGGAAGTCTTCAGCGCCACGTTCCCCACGAAGCCGTCGCAGACCACGATGTCGGTCGTGCCCTTGTAGATGTCGTCGCCCTCGACGTAGCCGTGGAAGTTGAGGCCGCTCGCGCGCATCAGCTCGGCGGCCTGCTTGACCAGCTCGTTACCCTTGATGTCCTCGGCGCCGATGTTGAGCAGTCCCACCGTGGGGCGAGCCTTGCCTTCCACGGAACTCACGAGCTCCGAGCACATGATGCCGAACTGCAGCAGGTGCTCCGGAGAGCAGTTCACGTTGGCGCCAAGGTCGAGGATGTAGGTGTGGCCCTTGAGCGTCGGCAGGATCGTCGCGATCGCGGGACGGTCTATGCCGGGAAGCATCTTCAGCACGAAGCGCGAGATCGCCATCAGCGCGCCGGTGTTGCCCGCGCTCACGCAGGCGGCCGCCTCTTCCCGGTCGACGAGATCGATGGCGACGCGCATCGAGGAGTCCTTTTTCCCGCGCAGGGCGGCTGCGGGCGCCTCGTCCATCTCGACCGCCTCGCTCGCATGCCGGATGCTGATGCGCGGGCCGGGAACCGCACCGGCGCGCTGAAGCTCCCGCAAGATCGCGTCCTGCTGGCCGACCAGGAGGAAGGAAACGTCGGCCTCCTGCCCGAGCACGCCTACGGCGGCCGGCACGGTGACATGTGCGCCATGATCGCCACCCATGCAGTCGATGGCAACCTTCACATCCATGCGCAGCTTCCTTCCCCCGCGCGCGTTGGTGGTGGCTCGCAGCGCACCGGCGGCTGTGCCGCAGCCGGCAGCTCGGGCAACCGATTATTCGCCCTTGGCCTTGATGACCTTCTTGCCGCGGTAGTAGCCGTTCGGGCTGATGTGATGCCGCAGGTGCACTTCGCCGGTCGTCGGCTCGAGCGCCAGCGGCGGATTGGAAAGCGCGTCGTGCGACCGGTGCATGCCGCGCTTCGACGCCGTTTTTCTGTTCTGCTGTACTGCCATGTCTATCGCTCCTTGCTCTTCAATGACTGTTTTGCCTGAGTGCCGCGAGTTTCGCGAACGCGGCATCCGCCGGATTGCCGCCCGTCGCCAGACCGCCGTGCCGGCAAGTGCCTTCTTCGTGCCGCGGCGCGTAGGGCAGGCCCAGGATGATCTCGTCCTCGACCAGCAGCGCGACGTCGAGCTCGCCGCTGGCTTCGATCCATTCGGCGTCTTCGTCCTCGAGGTCGCCTGCAGCGACTTCCCCGGCGCTCACCAGCAGCAGCGTGTTCGAGAACCGCAGCGGGTATTCCAGCAGCCCGAGGCAGCGCTGGCACTGCAGATGCAGGAGCCCGCTGATCTCGAGCGCGAGTGCCGGTCTGCCGCGGGCGTCACGCGCGCCCCTGACAACGAAATCGATGCGGCCTTCGTCGTCGGCGAGGCTTTCCTTCAAGCGCCTCAGCTCGGGGACAGCCAGACTGCCCTGCACCATCTGTCCGGTCCGGGCGAACTCCAGACTATCGATGACAGCCTGTGCAGACATGGCCGCGCATGATATTATTTTTGCGCTCTCCTGTCAAAGAAATTTTCAGGAAAAACCCAAATTCGGCATAGACTTACAGACCGTTTCAGAACGGCGAAACGGTCCCTGATCAAGGGGAGCGCGAGGGGAAGTATCCCCGCGTTCGTTCCTACCTCCTAGCAAGGTTACCCACTGTTGAACCACCCCCGCATCGTGCTGGCTTCCGGCTCGCCGTATCGGCGCGAATTGCTGGCCCGCCTGCGGCTGGAGTTCGATGTCAAGCCGCCGGGCATAGACGAAACCGCGCCGCCGAACGAGGCCGCCGGCGCGACGGCGCTGCGCCTGGCCCAGGCCAAGGCGCGCGTTGTGGGCGCGGAATTCGCGCGGGCGCTCGTCATCGGCTGTGACCAGGTGGCGGCGCTGGACGGGACGAGCCTGGGCAAGCCCGGCAGTCACGCCAACGCCGTGGCCCAGCTCAAGGCCATGCGCGGCAAGACCGTGGTGTTCCATACCGCGGTTGCCCTGCTCAACTCGGAAACCGGCGCGATGCAGGCCGCGGACGTGCCCACCACGGTGCTTTTCCGCAACTACAGCGACAATGAAATCAAGCGCTATCTCGAGGTCGAGCGGCCGTACGATTGCGCCGGCAGCGCGAAGATCGAGGGGCTGGGCATCATCCTCGTCGAGCGCGTCAGCAGCGACGACCCCAGCGCCTTGATCGGGCTGCCCTTGATGCGGCTGGCGGCGATGCTCCGGGCCGAAGGCGTGGCCGTTGTCTGAGCCCAGTCTCTCTGCCGGCAGGTTGTATTTGATTCCCGTCGGTCTCGGCGCGGAAGACGACGGCTCCCTGCTGCCCGCAGCTACCCGCGACGTCGCGCGCAGCTTGCGGACATTCGTCGTCGAGAGCCCGAAATCCGCCCGGCGTTTCCTCCAGGCCATCGGCCACCCGCTGCCGCCGCGGCAGATCGAGATGCATGTGCTGGACGAGCACACGCGGGACCTCGAGCCCTTGCTGCGACTCCTGGTATCCGGTGCGGACTGCGGTTTGATGTCGGACGCGGGCTGCCCCGCCGTGGCCGACCCCGGAGCTGCGTTGGTGCGGCGTGCCCACGCCGCGGGCGTCGCGGTGGTGCCGCTCGTGGGACCTTCATCGGTATTGCTGGCGCTGATGGCTTCCGGCCTGGACGGCCAGCGCTTCGCTTTCCACGGCTACCTGCCCGCGGACCAGGCAGGACGCGCACGCAGGCTGAAGGAAATCGAAGCACAGGCTGCCAGCGCGACCCAGATCTTCATCGAGACCCCCTATCGCAATACCGCCCTCCTCCGCTCCATCCTCGAGGCATGCCGCGGAGACACCCTGCTTTGCATCGCGGCCGACCTCACGCTCCCGACTGCAACGGTCGCCACGCACGCCGTCGCCGAATGGAAAAAAAGGCCGCCGGATCTGGACCGGCGGCCTGCTGTATTTCTGCTCTACCGCGGGGGCCCCTGAGAACTGACCCCCTGGCTGTTTCGGACGATCGAAACAGCCCGTAGGGGTGCACGAGGGGAATGTCCCCTCGTTCCTACCTCACCTGCGGATTCCGATGTAGGGGTGCACGGGGGAATGTCCCCTCGTTCCTACCTCACTTGCAGGTTCCCGACGCCGCCGAAGCGCGCCAGGCCTTCCGCCATCCCGGCGCCGAATTTGCGGGCCAGCCTCTCGGCGACGTTCTCGCGCGGCGTGAAGTCGACGATGTCCTCGGCCTTGATCACCTCACGGGCCACGTAATCCACGTTGCCCAGGGCGTCGGCGAGCCCCATGTCGACGCTCTTCTCGCCGACCCACAGCAGGCCGGAAAACATGTCGGGGGATTCCTTCAACCGCTTGCCGCGTCCCTGCCGCACGACGCCGATGAACTGCTGATGGATCTGCGACAGCATCTGCTGCGCGTGCTCCTTCTGCGATTCGACCACCGGGGAAAACGGATCGAGAAATCCCTTGTTGTCGCCGGCGGAAAGGAGGCGGCGCTCGATGCCCAGCATCTCGAGCGTTCCGGTGAAGCCGAAGCCGTCCATCAGCACGCCGATGGAGCCGATGATGCTCGCCTTGTCGACGTAGATCCGGTCCGCCGCGGTGGCCACGTAATAGCCGCCCGAAGCGCAGATGTCCTCGATGACCGCATAGAGCGGAATGCCCGGGTACTTGGCGCGCAGCCGACGGATCTCGTCGTTGATGTGCCCGGCCTGCACCGGGCTGCCGCCCGGGCTGTTGATGCGCAGGATCACGCCCTGCGTGCGCTTGTCCTTGAATGCATCCTGCAGTCCCGCCATCACGTTGTCGGCGCTGGCCTGCGTATTGGGAGAGATGATTCCCTCGAGATCGACCAGGGCGGTGTGCTTCGCCGCGGCCGGCTCTTTCTTGCCGAACCATCCCATGCCGATGAACAGCAGCGCGAACAGGTAGATGAACAGCAGCATCTTGAAGAATATGCCCCACTGACGCGACCGCCGCTGCTCGTGGATCGCCGCCAGAGCGACCTTTTCGATCGCCTGGCGTTCCCAGCTCGATGCAGACTCGCCCGGTTCCAGTTCAGCCATAATGACCACCTCTCTGCGGCGTCTCGTAAAGCGCCATGCCCAGCCGCAAACGTCCTATATTACTCCCGAATTTCACTGCGAATTCGTTGCTCGTATCCCGGGCGGAGCGCGGCGTTACGCATGTCCCAGGAGCCATTTCCGGAGCCCCGCAAAATCCTCCACGCACGCCAGCGGTGCGCAGTCGAGGAGCGCAGCCTTCTCGTGAGCGCCGTAGGCCACAGCGAGCCCGGCCACGCCCGCTGCGCGCGCCATCTCCATGTCGTGAGTGGTGTCGCCGATCATCAGCGTCTTTGCCGGGGCCACGTCGAGCTCCTCCATCAACGCCTCCAGCATGCCCGGGTGCGGCTTGGAGAAACCTTCATCGGCGCAGCGCGTGGCGTGGAAGTACCGTTTGAGACCGGTCGCGGCCAGCGAGCGCTCCAGCCCGCGGCGGCCCTTGCCTGTGGCGACGGCCAGCAGGAAGCCGGACTCATGCAGGCTGGCTACCAGTTCCGCAGCTCCGGCAAACAATGCGGTGTCGAGATCGTGGCGCAGAAAGTGGTCGCGATAACGCGCGGCGATACTCGGATAGGCCGATGGCTCCACGTCGGGGAGGATGTGCGCCATGGCGTCCCGCAGGCCCAGCCCGATGACATAGCGGGCGCCTTCCATGCTCGGCACCGGCAATCCCAGGTCCGAACAGGCTCCCTGCAGCGATGCCACGATGGCCCCCGCGGAGTCCATGAGGGTGCCATCCCAGTCGAAGACAATGAGCTCAAAGCGCCTGGGCAAGCCGAGGTTCTCCGGCATCGAGCGTCGCGAGGAAACCCTGCAGGTCCGCCGGCAGCGGGGCCTCCAGCTTCAGGGTGGCCCCGCTGTGAGGATGCGCGAACACGACCTGCGATGCATGCAGGAACATCCGCTTCAGGCCCTGTTTCGCGAGCTGCCGGTTAAGCGCGAAATCACCGTACTTGTCGTCCCCCGCGATGGGGAACCCGAGATGAGCGAGGTGGACGCGGATCTGGTGAGTGCGCCCGGTCTTGAGTTCCGCCTCGAGGAGGCTGAAGCTGCTCCAGTTCCGGCGCAGATGAAACACCGTGTGCGCCGGGAGCCCGTCCTGCCTGACGGACACCCGCCGCTCGCCGCTTTGAGATACGGACTTGCGCAGCGGCAGGGCAACGCTGCGTTTCCCGTCGCGCCAGCGGCCTTTCACCAGCGCGTAGTAGATCTTCCGGACCCGCCCCTCCCGCAACTGGCGGTGGAGTTCCGTGAGCGCCGGGCGCCGTTTCGCCAACAACAGCACGCCGGTGGTTTCGCGGTCCAGGCGGTGCACCAGCTCGAGGAAGCGCGCCTCCGGCCGCTCGAACCGGAGCTGCTCCACGACGCCGCGACTGATGCCGCTGCCGCCGTGGACGGCGACCCCTGCCGGCTTGTTGATGGCGAGCACATGGTCGTCTTCGTAGAGCACGTCGGCCTTGAGGCGCGTCGTTGGCCGTGGTGCGCTCACGGCGGCCGGTCTGGCGGTTCGCACCGGCGGCAGGCGCAGGCGATCCCCGGGCTGGATGCGGTATCCCGGCTCAACGCGGCGGCTGTTGACCCGGACTTCCCCGCTGCGCAGGATGCGGTAGATGTGGCTTTTCGGAACGCCTTTCAGCAGCTTGGTCAGGTAGTTGTCCAGGCGCTGGCCGGCGGAATCCTCCCCCACTTCATGCCAGGTGGCGGATTCTTTACTTAACTTGTTCATTTGTCTATACTATTCTCCGCACGTTGCTCGTGGATGCATAGTCCACGATTGCGAGCCGGATCGCGCCCCAGCAGGAGGGATAGAGGGAAGCGCGCGGAGGCGGACAGACGTGCCGCAAGCGATTCGCGGGGTCCGGTTGCATGGCCAAAGGACGAGCCGCCCCGACCCCGGATGCGCTGCAAAGAATGGTTAATGTCGCTCACCACCCAGAAGTAGCGATACTAGACGAAAACGCGCTCACGACACTTTGAGAATTTGCGGAATCGGCGCCCGGCGCGGATTCCAACGGCAAATCGCACGAGACATACGGATAGCCAACTCCAGCATGCTCCTGCTACGCCACTGACCCAGTCGGCGCCGCCTGCCCTCGCGGCGGGCGGAATGATTTGCCCATCCCGTGTTGTAGAGCGCGGGAGAAGATAATAATGAAGCGAATGCTGTTTAACGCGACGCAGGCCGAAGAGCTGCGCGTCGCGATCGTCGACGGTCAGAAGCTCATCGACCTCGATATCGAGACTCCCGGCAAGGAGCAGCGCAAGAGCAATATCTACAAGGGGGTCATCACCCGCATCGAGCCGAGCCTGGAGGCGGCCTTCGTCGAATACGGCGCCGACCGGCACGGTTTTCTTCCCTTCAAGGAAGTGGCCCGCGCCTACTTCAAGCGCGGCGTGGACGTCGCCCGCGCCCGCATCCAGGACGCCCTGGAAGAAGGCAGCGAGCTGATCGTCCAGGTCGACAAGGACGAGCGCGGCAACAAGGGCGCGGCGCTCACCACCTTCATCAGCCTCGCCGGACGCTATCTCGTGCTGATGCCCAACAATCCGCGCGGCGGGGGAGTATCGCGCCGGGTGGAGGGCGAGGATCGCAACGAGCTGCGCGATGTCATCGATCAGCTCCCCGTGCCTGAAGGCATGAGCGTGATCGGCCGCACCGCCGCCATCGGCCGTTCGGCCGAAGAGCTGAATTGGGATTTGAGTTACCTGATGCAATTGTGGCGCGCCATCGAGGGCGCCGCGCACCAGCAGACGGGAGCGTTCCTGATCTACCAGGAATCGAGCCTCGTCATCCGCGCGATCCGTGACTACTTTCACCAGGACATCGGCGAGATCCTGATCGACACGGAATCGATCTACGAGCAGGCGCGGCAGTTCATGGGCCACGTGATGCCTCAGAACGTCAGCCGCGCCAAGCTCTATCGGGACGACGTGCCGCTGTTCTCGCGCTTCCAGATCGAGCACCAGATCGAGACGGCGTATTCCCGCTCGGTCAACCTGCCCTCCGGCGGGGCGGTCGTGTTCGATCACACCGAGGCGCTGGTATCCATCGATGTGAATTCGGCGCGCGCCACGCGCGGCGCGGACATCGAGGAGACGGCTTTCCGCACCAACATGGAAGCGGCGGAGGAGATCGCCCGCCAGCTGCGGCTGCGCGACCTGGGCGGTCTCATCGTGATCGACTTCATCGACATGGAGAACGGCCGCAACCAGCGCGACGTGGAAAACCAGCTGCGCGATTCCCTCCGCTACGATCGCGCCCGCGTGCAGATGGGAAAGATCTCGCGTTTCGGCC
>JBIOVQ010000174.1:0-2901 GCA_044867805.1 Burkholderiales bacterium
GCGAAAGCACGTCGCCCATGCCGAGGATGCGCGAAGCCATCCGGTCGGGGTGGAACGGCTCCAGCGCGCCGAGCTTCTCGCCCACGCCCGCGAACTTGATCGGCTTGCCGGTCACTTCACGCACCGAGAGCGCCGCGCCGCCGCGCGCGTCGCCGTCGAGCTTGGTGAGGATGACGCCGGTGATCGGCAGCGCGTCGGCGAACGCCTTGGCGCTGTTGACTGCGTCCTGCCCCTGCATCGCGTCCACCACGAACAGGGTTTCGACCGGCTTCAACGCGGCGTGCAGCGCGGCGATCTCGTGCATCATGGCCTCGTCGATTCCGAGGCGTCCCGCGCTGTCGACGATCAGCACGTCCGCGTAGTGCGTGCGCGCGTGGGTCAGCGCGCGCGTGGCGATATCGACGGGCTTCTCGCCGGGGCTGGAGGGAAAGAATTCCGCCTCGACCTGCCGCGCCAGGGTGGCGAGCTGGTCGATCGCGGCGGGGCGGTAGACGTCGCAGCTCGCGAGCAGGACCTTCTTGCGCGCTTCGGTCTTGAGCCAGCGCGCGAGCTTGCCGGCGGTCGTGGTCTTGCCCGAGCCCTGCAGGCCCGCGAGCAGCACGACGGCGGGCGGTTGCGTCGCCAGGTTGAGCGAGTCGTTCGTCTCGCCCATCAGCGCGATGAGCTCGCGGTGCACGACGCCCACCGCCGCCTGTCCCGGCGTGAGGCTGCCGATCACTTCCTCGCCGAGCGCCTGCGCGCGCACCCGCTCGATGAAGGTCTTCACGACCGGCAGCGCGACGTCGGCTTCGAGCAGCGCGACGCGGACCTCGCGCAGCGCTTCCTGCATGTTGGTTTCGGTCAGCCGCGCCTCGCCGCGCAGCGTTTTCATCACGCGCGCCAGACGTTGCGAAAGGTTTTCGAACATGGGCCAGCCCTAGGAGCCCGCGCGATGGAAAGTACCAGCGCGGCCCGTAACGGACACTCGAGGCTCGCGGAGGCGACCGTGACGCGGGCTCCTCATGTTTTCCTGGTTCATGAGTGGTGACAAGCTGGCAATCGCTTCGTTCTCTCGGCCGCTCGCGAGCCATTATTTCTCTGATTTTCTTGTGCTGGTTCCGTCAGGAATTTGCCGGCGCCAGAGGACCGGCAAATTCCTGTAGACTCGACGCGTGCCGGAGATTCTACCTTACCTCGTCGGCGCGCTCCTCTACGGCGCCCTCGCGTTTTACTCCTGGCGCTCGCGCTGGCGCCCCGCGGGCGACGCGCCGCCGGCCGCATCCTTCAGTGAAATCGAGCACTACGCGGTGCTCGTCCCGCTCGGCCTTCACACGTGGCTGCTCGCGCACGCGATGTTCGCGCCGGACGGGCTGCACCTGGGCGTCGGCGCCGCGGTATCGGCGATACTCTGGCTGACGGTGCTGATCTACTGGCTCGGCAATTTCTACTACCGGTTCGACGGCCTGCAATCGCTGGTCCTGCCGGTGGCGGCGATCGCCACGCTGCTGCCTGCCTTGCTGCCGCCGACGCGCCCCCTGCCCAACACCGAGCTCACGGTGTTCAAGTTCCACCTGCTGATGGCCATGCTCGCCTACGGCCTGCTGACTATCGCATCACTCCATGTCGCGCTGATGGCCCTGCTCGAGCGGCGTCTGCACGACGGCAGCCTGCCGCGCGCGCTGCAGGGGCTGCCGCCGCTGCTGGCGATGGAAACGCTGCTGTTCCGCATCATCTGGGCGGGCTTCCTCCTGCTCACGCTCACGCTGGCGACCGGCGTCGTCTACTCGGAAGAACTGTTCGGCAAGGCCGCGCGCTTCAATCACAAGACCGTGTTCGGCATTCTCTCGTGGCTGATCTTCGCGGCGCTGCTCGGGGGGCGACACATTTACGGCTGGCGCGGCCGCGTCGCAGTGCGCTGGACCCTCGCGGGCTTTTTCATGCTGGTGCTCGCCTACCTGGGCAGCAAGTTCGTCCTCGAAGTCATTCTCGGAAGGGCGTGAATCGTGATTCGTGAATCGTGAATCGACCCGGCCCGTGAAGTCACGAATCACCAATCACCAATCACGAATCACGCTGTTTGAAGCCCGGCTGGCGGCTAGCGGCTTGGCGCGGGCTGAAAGGTGAAACCATGGAAATGCTGATGCTGGCCTTCCTGATACTGCTGAACGGCGTTTTCGCCATGTCCGAGGTGGCGCTGCTCACCGCGCGGCGCTCGCGCCTCGCGACGCTCGCCCGCGGCGGCGATGCCATGGCCGACGCGGCCGTGAAGCTCGGCGCGGAGCCGACGCGATTCCTGTCCACCGTGCAGATCGGCATCACCTCCATCGGCCTGCTCAACGGCATCGTCAGCGAAGCGGTGTTTGCCGAGCCGCTGGCGGTATGGCTGCAGTCGCTGGGCATGGAGGACAAGTTGAGCAGCGGCGTGTCCACGGCGTTCGTCGTGATCGCCGTGACCTACGTCTCCATCGTCGTCGGCGAGCTGGTGCCCAAGCGGCTCGGCCAGCACAACGCGGAGGGGATCGCGCGCCTGGTCGCCTGGCCGATGCGATCGGCGGCGCGGATAACCGCCCCGTTCGTCTACCTGCTGGTGGCGTCCACCAATGCCCTTCTCCACCTCATTCTCAAGCTGCTCCGCATCCGGCCCCAGGACTCCGGCCCGCAGCCGCTGTCGGCCGAGGAGATCCGCACGATCGTGCTCGAATCCTCCAACTACCTGCCCAAGAAGCACGTGTCGATCCTGCTCAATCTTTTCGATCTGCAGGAGATCACGGTGGACGACGTGATGGTGCCGCGCAACCATCTCGAGGCGATCGACATCGACGCGCCGCTCGAGCAGGTCCGGCAGCAGGTCGCCACCGCCCACCACCGGCGGCTGCTGGTCTACCAGGGGGACCTCGACCAGGTGCTGGGCATGCTGCGGGT
>JBIOVQ010000175.1:0-14232 GCA_044867805.1 Burkholderiales bacterium
GCGGGCGAGGGCGGCCTTCATGCGCTCGGGCGTGATCGGCACCCGGCGAACGCGCACGCCGGTCGCGTCGAAGATCGCGTTCGCGATCGCGGCCGGCACCGTGCGCGTGGACGGCTCGCCGGCGCCCTGCGGCGCCATCTCCGGCCGGTTGATGAGCACGATATCTATGGATTCCGGCGCGTCGGCGAGCTCGAGGATCGGGTAGGTCGCCCAATCCACGCTGGCGACGTTGTTCTCGGTGAACCGCACTTCCTCGAACAGCGTGCGCGAGATCGCCTGCACCACGTTGCCTTCGATCGTGAGCTTGAGGCCGTCCGGGTTGATGATCTGGCCGCAGTCGTGGGCGACCGTGAACTTCTTCGCCCACACGCGCCCGGAGCGGCGGTCCACCTCGACCTCGGCGATCATGGCGACGACGGTGCGGTTGCGCTCGGTGTAGGAGACG
Organism: Burkholderiales bacterium; assembly: GCA_044867805.1. Taxonomy (GTDB): domain Bacteria; phylum Pseudomonadota; class Gammaproteobacteria; order Burkholderiales; family SG8-41; genus SG8-41. The sequence continues at coordinate 446 of JBIOVQ010000175.1, forward strand.
CCGCGCCCCGCCATCACGTCGCCCTTGCCCCGGCTGGGGTTCGGACGACCCGTCCAGCGCGCGCGTTCCGCGACCGCCTTCACCACCGCCGCGTGGCGCGCGTCTTGCGCCAGGTAGCGCAGGCGGAACGCCACGGGATCGGCGCCGGCGGCATGCGCGACCTCGTCTATGAACGACTCGCTCGCAAAATGCAGCTCCGGCCCGAGCGGATCCCGCAGGTGGCTCACGCGCAGCGGCGAGCCGCGCTCGAGGAGCGTCGGGATCGTTTCCCACGAATGGCGCTTGTTGGCGAAAGCGTACACTTCGGCCGGCGACTGGAAGATGATGTTCGCCTTGGGCTGGTAGCCGATGAGTTGCCCGGCCAGGGTGTCCTTGGGATCGGACTCGTTGGTCGCCACCTCCTGCCGCGTGAAGCCCTTGCCGTGGAAGTGGTAGGCGACCACGTTCCCCGCGGCGTCGAGGCCGGCTCTTCCGTGGAACACCGCCGCTGGCCCTTTCGGATCCCAGCCGGTGCCTTCGTGGCGCATGTACTGCACGCGCACCGGCCGGCCCGTCAGCTTGGACAGCAGCGCCGCGTCGTGCGCCGCATCGCCGGCGTCGTTGCGGCCGTACGAGCCGGGGCCCATGACCCAGGTGGCGCGCACCTTGTCGGCCGGGAGGCCGGTGATCTTCGCGACCCCGTCGCGCCCGAAATGGGGCTTCTGGCTGCCGGTCCACAGCCTGACCTCGCCTTTCTTCACGTCGGCGATCGCGCATGCCGGTCCCATGCTGGCGTGGGACTGGAGCGGCCACTCGTACTCCGCATCGATCACGCGGTGGGCACCCTTGAGCGCGGCCTCGACGTCGCCCTTGTTGACGGGCATGCCCTTGCCGTTCGGCTTCGCCTCCCGGATATGCTGGTAAAGCTTCTCCATCGGCGGAAACGGCGAGCATTCGGCGCTCCACTTCACGGCGAGCGCCTCCGCCGCGCGCACCGCGTCCCACTCGCGCCCGGCCACGACCGCGACGTAGTCCTTCTCGCGCACCACGCGGGCGCCCGGGATGCTGCGGATCGAGCCTTCGTCCACCGACACCGGCGTGCAGCCGGCGTTGGGCGGACGGATCACGCGGCCGTGCAGCATGCCCTCGACCTTGACGTCGGTGATGTACTCCGCGCGTCCCATGACCTTCTCGGTCACGATCTTCTGCGGATACGATTTGCCCACGATCTTGTGCTGCGAGGGGTCTTTCGGCTTCGCCGCCACCTTGAGCGCGAGCGCGTTGCCGTAGCGCTTGTTCCACTCGACCTTGTGGTGGAAATGCTGCCCGCCGATCAGCTCGCCGTAGCTCACCTTCGTCAGCGGGTAGCCGGGGGCGCTCACGACGCCGTCTTCGACCACCAGCCGGACGCCCGGCATGTCGATTTTCTTGGCGGCCCGCTCCAGCAGGATGCGCCGCGCTTCCGCCGCGGCATTGCGCAAGGTCACGCCGCCCAGCTGGAGCCCGGTGCTGCCGGAGGCGCCGCCCTGGTTGCAGGTGAAGGCGGTGTCGCCCATCACCACGCTGACCTTGTCGAACGCGACATCGAGCTCCTCGGCGACCATCTGCGCGATCGCGACATCCACGCCCTGGCCCATGTCCATCTTGCCGAAGAAGGCGGTGACGCTGCCGTCCGGCAGGATCGCGATCCAGGAGTCGAGCTGATCGGGGAGGAGGGGAGGCTTGCCGCCGAGCGTGGCGGTGGAAGACATGCCTTGGCTCAACGCGGTCGCGACCGCGCCGGGAATGGAGACGCTGACGACGAGCGAGCCGGAGGCCTTCAGGAAATCACGACGGGTAATCGGGTTCATGGCTGTCTCCTCAGGCGGACATCGTCTGGGCGGCGCGCTTGATCGCGCGCATGATCGCCATGTGGGTGCCGCAGCGGCACTTGATTCCGGCCATCGCCTGGCGGATTTGGGCGTCGGTCGGCTTGGGGTTGTTCTTCAGGAACGCCGCGGCGGTCATGACCCAGCCCGAGAGGCAGTAGCCGCACTGCGGTACCTGCTCGGCGATATAGGCCTGCTGCAGCGGGTGCGGCTTCTCCGGCGTGCCGAGGCCGGAGAGCGTGGTGATGCTCTTGCCGGCGGCCGCGCTGACCGGCATCACGCAGGAGCGCACCGGCGCCCCGTCGAGATGCACCGTACAGGCGCCGCACTGCGCCTTGCCGCAGCCGAACTTGGGATTGTTGAGGCCCAGCTCCGAGTGGAGCGCGTATAGCAGGGGCATCGCGGGATCGGCGTTGACGGTGGCGGACTTGCCGTCCACCACGAAGCTGATTTTCTGGTCCATGAGGCCCTCCTCCGGATTGGATTGGTTTACGTGTAAAAAATAGACTTCCGGCAAGGGGGCTGTCAACGGGTGGCTATAATCCATTAGGAATGGTTCACGAAGCGAAGAACATGGCCTGCATCCTGCTTGCCGCGGGCACCGGTTCGCGCTTCGGGGGCGAGAAGCTGCTGCACCCGCTGGAAGACGGAGTGGCGATCGCCGCCCACGCCGCGCGCAACCTGCTCGCAGTAACGCCCGACGTGATCGCGGTGGTGCGCTGGGGCGACTTCCCGCTTTACGACATGCTGGAGCAGGAAGGCTGCCAGGTGACCATGTTCCAGGGCGCGGCGCGCGGGATGGGCGCGAGCCTGGCCCACGGCGTGGCGCAGGCGCGCGGCGCGGACGGCTGGGTAGTCGCCCTCGCCGACATGCCGCGCATCACTCCGGACACCACGCGGCGGATCATCGCCGCGCTGGAGGAGGGGGCGCTGGTCGCTGCGCCGGCGCGCAAGGGAGAGCGCGGCCACCCCGTCGGTTTCGGCGCCGCGCTGCGCGACGAGCTGCTCGCGCTCGACGGCGACCAGGGGGCGCGAGCCGTGGTGGAACGGCATCGCGACCAGGTCAAGCTGGTCGAGTGCGACGACCCGGGCATTTTCTACGACGTCGACCGCAAGAGCGACCTGCAGCGGGATAAGGCGTGACGCGATACCTCGTGACACGATGGGGCGTGACGCGATACTGCGTGACGCGGTGAATCGTGACGCAGTATGCTCAGTGGCTTGTAGAAAGAAACGAGCAACGAGCAACGAGAAACGAGAAACGAGCAACGAGCAACGAGCAACGAGCAACGAGAAACGACCTATGAAGCGATTCGAAGGCACCGACACCTACATCGCCACCGACGACCTCATGATGGCGGTCAACGCGGCGCTCACACTCGAGCGGCCGCTGCTGGTCAAGGGCGAGCCGGGCACCGGCAAGACCATGCTCGCCATCGAGATCGCGAGGGCGATCGGACGGCCGCTTTTCGAGTGGCATATCAAGTCCACCACCAAGGCGATGCACGGGCTCTATGAATACGACGCAGTATCGCGGCTGCGCGATTCGCAGCTGGGAGACCCCAAGGTGCACGACATCCGCAACTACATCGTGCGTGGGATGCTGTGGAATGCATTTCTCTCCGACGCGCCGGCGGTGCTGCTGATCGACGAGGTGGACAAGGCCGACATCGAGTTTCCCAACGATCTGCTGCGCGAGCTCGACCGCATGGAGTTCTACGTCTACGAGACGCAGGAGCTGGTGAAGGCGAAGCACCGTCCGCTGGTCGTGATCACCAGCAACAACGAGAAGGAGTTGCCCGACGCATTCCTGCGGCGCTGCTTCTTCCACTACATCCGCTTCCCGGACCACGAGACGATGGAGCGCATCGTCCGCGTGCACCATCCGGGCATCAAGAAGCAGCTGCTGAAGGAAGCCCTGAATGCGTTCTTCGAGATCCGGGAGGTGCCCGGGCTCAAGAAGAAGCCTTCCACCTCCGAGCTGCTCGACTGGCTGAAACTGCTGGTGGCCGAGGATATCCCGCCGGAAGCGCTGCACAGCCAGGACCAGCACAAGATCATCCCGCCGCTGCACGGCGCACTGCTGAAGAACGAGCAGGACGTGCACCTGTTCGAGCGGCTGGTGTTCATGTCAAGGCGGAAAACCTGAAACCGGAAAATAGCCGCCAAGACGCCAAGGCCGCCAAGAAATTCAAATATGGAATGAAAGGCGAAACAAGCTAACGCTGATGTCGTGTACCTCAACAGGAAAATATGATTCTTGATTGTAATTCCTGTTTTCCTTGGCGTTCTTGGCGTCTTGGCGGCTAATTTAGGGTTTGACGTGCTAATAGAGTTCTTTCTAAAGCTGAAGGAAGGCGGCGTCCCGGTCTCGGTCAAGGAGTTCCTCGTCCTGAACGAGGCGCTGGCGAAGCGCGTCGCTTTCGGCAGCGTGGACGAGTTCTATCACCTCGCGCGCATCTGCCTGGTGAAGGACGAAAAGTATTACGACCGCTACGACCGGGTGTTCGCGGCCTATTTCAAGGGCATCGTCGAGGTGGACGCGATCACCGTCCTGATTCCGGAGGAATGGCTCAAGAAGCTCGCGGAGCGGGTCCTCACGGATGAGGAGAAGAAGCTGATCGAATCACTCGGCGGCTGGGACAATCTGATGGAGACCCTGAAGAAGCGACTGGAGGAGCAGAAGGGCCGTCACCAGGGCGGAACGAAGTGGATCGGGACGGCGGGCACGAGCCCGTACGGGGCCTGGGGCTACAACCCCGAGGGCGTGCGCATCGGCCAGCCCGAGTCGCGCCACCGCCGGGCAGTGAAGGTGTGGGACAAGCGGGAGTACCGCAACCTCGACGATACGGTCGAGCTCGGCACGCGCAACATCAAGGTGGCCCTGAAGCGGCTGCGGCGCTTCGCGCGCATCGGTGCCCCCGAGGAGCTCGACCTGGACGATACCATCCGGTCCACCGCCCGGAACGCGGGCTGGCTCGATCTCAAGATGGTGCCGGAGCGGCACAACGCGGTGAAGGTGCTGCTGTTCCTCGACGCCGGAGGATCGATGGACGATCACATCCGCGTGTGCGAGCAGCTGTTCTCCGCGGCGCGCGTCGAGTTCAAGCACCTGGAGTACTTCTATTTCCACAACTTTCTCTACGAGCGCGTGTGGCGCGATAACCGCCGGCGCGCGACCGAGCGCGTGCCGACGTGGGAAGTGCTGCACACCTATCCCCACGACTACAAGGTGATCCTGGTCGGTGACGCGACGATGAGCCCCTACGAGATCGTCTATCCCGGCGGCAGCGTCGAGCACACCAACGAGGAGGCGGGAGCGGTCTGGCTGCAACGCTTGCTGACGGTTTATCCGCACGCGATCTGGCTCAATCCGCAGCCCGAATCCGTCTGGGACTACCACGAATCCATCCGCATCACCCGCCAGATCATGGGCAAGCGGATGTTTCCGCTCACGCTCGACGGGCTCGACCGCGGGATGCGCCTGCTGAGCAAGGCGCACTAACTGCAATGATGAGTGCAGAGTGCAGAGTGATGAGTGACGAGTGAAGACATGTCCGCGTAGAAAAGCGTCGCCCGGTTTGACCTCATTGGGGTAACGGCGCCGGGTCGCATTAGGGTGACACTCCGGTGGAGGGTTCGATGAAGGCTACACAGGCGCTTGCGATCCTCGCGCTGGTCTTGTCGACGATATTGGTGATAGAGCCCGCGGCCGCACAGGGTTTTCCGTCGAAAGTCGTGCGGCTCGTGGTTCCATTTCCGCCGGGCGGATCGAACGACGTCGTGGCGCGCGCGATGTCGCAACCGCTCAGCCGGGCGCTCGGCCAGGGCGTGGTGGTGGAGAATCGGCCGGGCGCCAGCACCCTCATCGGGACTGAGTTTGTCGCCCGCGCTCCCGCCGACGGCCACACGCTGCTGGTCGGGGGCTTCACGTTCATGGCCAACTCCGCGCTGCGATCGAAGCCGCCGTATGACCCGCAGAAAGATTTCGCCGCGGTGAGCGGGATCGGGACCCAGCCATTCGTCCTTTCCGTCCACCCGTCGCTTCCGGTGAAGAGCGTCAAGGAGCTGCTCGCCCTCGCGCGCGCCCGTCCGGGCGAGCTGGTCTACGCAATCAACGGCTATGGAACGGCGCAGCACCTGTCGGGCGAGCTGCTGAAGCTCAAGGCGCGGGTCGACATGAAGCACGTGGCGTTCCAGGGCGGCGGGCCTTCGGCGATCGCCGTGCTGGGCGGACATGCCAGCATACTCATTTCAACCGCGCCGCCCATCATTCAGCATGTCTCGGCGGGCAGGCTGCGGGCGTTGGCCGTGACCTCGCGCACGCGCTCCGACCTGCTCAAGGAAGTTCCTACGCTCATTGAATCTGGGTTCGCGGATTTCGACATAACCGGGGCATTGGGCATATTCGCGCCAGCGGCAACGCCGAAAGAGGCGATCGACCGGTTGAGCGCCGACATCGTGCGCGTGGTCCAACTGACCGAGGTGAGTTCGGGCCTGCTGAGAGACGGGTTCTTCGTGGCGCCGACGGGTCCCGCCGAGTACGCCGCGTTCGTTCGGGACAAGATGCAGCAGATCCAGCAGATCGGCCGGGCGGCGAAGGTCAAGCTCGACTAGCCGCAGCCGACAAGAAACCCCGCAACGGCGGGGTTTCTTGCTGGTCGGCGGTGGCTTTTTTCGCCATCCGCCATTCGCCATTCGCCATCAGGTGCCCCGGCCCCACAGCCCGCAATAGCGCCGCAGCACGAACGGCAGGTTGTTCGCGTAGCCGGGCCAGCCCTCGTACTTGGGCAGCTTCATTCCCTTCTCGACCCCGTCCCAGCACTTGCCCTCGCGCGCGGCGACCTTCACCGCCTCGGAGGCGTCCTGGAGGAAGGCAAGCTGGTCCTGCACGTCCCGCTTGGTGCCGAGGCGTCCGCCCGGCTGCCCGGGGTGGCCTGGAATCAGCCGTTCCCAGTCCATCGTGTACAGCTGCCCCAGGAATTGCTCCCACTCGAGCGGGTAGGAATCGATCATGCCGCGCCCCGGCACCGATCCCACGGGAACGGTATCGACAGTGAAGAGGATCTTCTCTTTAGGTAGCCGCATGACGATCGTGCTGTCGGAGTGGTTGAGGCCGTGGTAGGTGAGCTCAAGCACGGTGCCGCCGAGCTTGATCGTGCGGTTTTTCTCGAACGTCTGGTCAGGCAGCACGGTGTCCGGGTCCTTGAGGACGGCGAGGCGGTCCTTGACTTTCTTGTGCGCGATGAAAGTGGCGCCGGCGTCCTTGAACACCTTCCCACCCGCGATGTGGTCGAAGTGGTGGTGGCTGTAGATCACGTACTTGACCGGCTGGTTCGTGATCTTCCTGATCTCGCCCATGTAGGCCGCGCCCGTTTCCGGGATTCCGTAGCCGATGGGGTCGGTCGCGATCACGCCGGCAGACGTGACGATGAACATCGCCTGCCGGTTCAGGTAGCGGAAGACGTAGACATTGCCGGTGCCCTCGACCCTGGTGGTTTCGAAGGTCGGTCGCGCCGGCGGCTTGGCGGCGGGGGCCGCCTGCTGCTGGGCCTGGGTCGTTCCGCCCAGGACAACGGCCGTCAGCGTCGCGCCCGCGAGCAGATGGGAGATTCGTGACATGATCGCCTCCAGTGAATTGATGGGCTGAGCATCACGTCTCCTCGGTTTCTTGTGAGTGTTTCGACCGTCGCAAACGGCCGAAACGCCCGATTTATTCCACCCGCAAAAACAAAGCGCGCGATGAGCGGCGCAGAGCGTCCGCCTCCATCGCGCGCAGGTAAACCCGGCGCGTCAGCGTCCGGGTTTACAGGTTGTAGCCCTTCTCGTTGTGCAGCACCGTGTCGAGACCCTCGGTCTCTTCCTCCGCCTGCACGCGCATCCCGGTCACGAGGTCGCTCACCTTGAGCAGGAGCCAGGTCACTACGCCCGACCATATCGCGACCGCGAGTACGCCGGTGAGCTGCACCAGCACCTGGTCGCCCATTCCCATCTTCTCGGGATAGCCGCCGCCGCCGAAGTACGCCGCCGCGAACACGCCGGTCAGTATGGTACCCAGCGCGCCGCCGACGCCGTGCACCGGGAACACGTCGAGCGAGTCGTCCACCCTGAACACCTGCTTCATGTAGCTGGTGGCGAAGAAGCACAGCACGCCCGCGGCGGCGCCGATAGCGAGCGCGCCCAGCGGCCCGACGAAGCCCGACGCCGGCGTGATGGTGCCGAGTCCCGCGACCATGCCGGTCACGACGCCGAGAGCCGAAGGCTTGCCGTAGCGTATCCATTCGCAGACCATCCAGGCGAAAGCTCCCGTCGCGGCGCCGATGTGCGTGACCAGCATCGCCATGCCCGCGGCACCGTCCGCCGCGAGCGCGCTGCCGGCGTTGAATCCGAACCAGCCCACCCACAGCATGCACGCGCCGGTCACCGTCATGGTCATGTTGTGCGGCGGCATCGGGGAATCCGGGAAGCCCCGGCGCTGACCGAGGACCAGCGCGCAGACCAGCGCCGCCACGCCCGCGTTGAGGTGCACGACCGTGCCGCCCGCGAAATCCATGATCTTCCTCTGCGCCAGCCAGCCGTCGCCCCAGACCCAGTGCGCGACCGGGCAGTAAACGAAAAGCAGCCACAACAGGGTGAACAACAGCATGCCGGAGAACTTCACGCGCTCGGCGAAGGCGCCGATGACCAGCGCCGGCGTGATGATGGCGAAGGTGAGCTGGTACATCGAGAACACGGTTTCGGGGACGCCGTTTACCTTGATGGCCTTGACGTCGATTCCGGACAGGAAGGACTTCGCGAAGCCGCCGTACCAGTTATTGAGGGAGCCGGCGTCGCCGAACGCGATGCTGTAGCCGACCACCACCCAGGCCAGCGTCACGATGCAGGTGATGGTGAAGCACTGCATCAGGACGGACAGCACGTTCTTCATGCGCACCAGGCCTGCATAGAACAACGCGAGCCCGGGCAGCGTCATGAACAACACCAGCACCGAGGAGGTGAGCATCCATGCGGTGTTGGCTGCATCCAGCTTCGGCGGCTCGGCCGCCGCCGCAAGCGACGCGTAGGAAAGCAGCGGGAACAGCAGGAACGTGACGGGCAGACAGCGATGAGTTCTTGTCATTGACTCCTCCCTTGCGCGCGCCGCGGACTCCCCTCGGGCGCCATGCGCATGATGGACTGCGCGCCGCGCTTGGTCAAGACGGGCGGCCGGCGCGGCGAGAGCGCTTGCGCGTCACGGACCGACTGTAACCCGTCCCATCTGCACGAGCATGCCGAGCTCGTCGCGCATGACCCATTCCTCGGCGATTTTTCCGTCCTTCAGCCGGAACTGGACGATGGCCGTCCAGAGCAGGTCCTGCTCCCCGGAGAGCTTCACGTCACCGGCCCGGCTGCGGAAGGTGTGGGGACGCACCCGCGCGCGGTGCGTGACGCGCACCGCGGCCATCTCGCCTTCGGCGATCAGGCCGCTCAGCTCGGTGGAAAACGCGGCATAGTCCTGGAAAACGGCGCGCAACCGCAGCACCGCCGCGTCGAGCCCGGTCACGTCGAAGCCCGGACGATGGAGCACGACGTCGCGCGCGAGCAGATCGGGCAGAAGATCCAACCTTCTCTGGTCGAGGGCCTCGCGGAAGTAGCGCTCGACGATCGTCTTGTTGCGCGCTTCCTGCGCCTTCGGGGTGTACGGCGATTGCGCCATCGCGGCGGTCTCAGGTGGGGTTGCTGCGAAGCGCGGGTTCTCGCCAGAGTCCCTTCAGGGCCGGGTGTTCGCGGCTTTTTCGGCGACCTTGGCGATGAAGCGCGCGTCATCGATCACGTGGCGCTCGTGCGTGCCGGCGGTGATGCGATCCACGCCGTCATGCGCCTCGATGGAGAAGACGAGCCTGCGGCCCTCCATCCTGTCGAGCCGCACGTCCACGGTCACCGTCAGGCCCGGCGGGGTGGCGGCGAGATGCGAGAGGTTGACGTGGGTGCCGAGGGATTTCTCGCGCGGCCAGTCGAGGTGCGGGCGCAGCGCCTCGATGCAGGCCCACTCCACGAGCCCCACCAGGTAGCCGGTGGCGAGTACCTCCGGCATCTCCCGGAACATCTGCGCTTCGGGATACAGATGCGGGACGGTCTTGCTGGGCGGGATCTTGAACTTGAACTGGTGGGTGAGGCCGGGCTTGAGCGTGTCTTTCATCGGGTGAGAGTGGACGATGACGATGCGGTCATTATGACCCATCACCAAAGAGTCGTGACCCGTCAATCGTCAGCCGTCAGTCGTCACCCGGCAATGCGCGCCGCCTCCCAGCCCAGCATGGCTGCCTTGCGGTCGGGTCCCCAGCGATAGCCTCCCAGCAACCCCGTTTCGCGTATCACTCGGTGGCAGGGAATCAGCCACGCGATGGGATTGGCGCCGATGGCACCGCCGACCGCGCGCGCGGAGCCCGGCGCGCCGATGCGCGCGGCGAGCCGCCCGTAGCTGGTGAGCGAGCCCGGCGGCAGCTCGAGCAGCGCGCGCCAGACCTTGACCTGGAAATTGCTGCCCTTGACGAGCAACGCGAGCGGCCGGCCCGCCGCTGCTGCGAGCGGCTGAAAGATCCGCTCGACGACGGGCGCCGTGCCCGCCACATCCTGCCGCAGCTCGGCCTCCGGCCATTCCCGGCGCAGCCGCGCCGCGCCATCCTGATCGCCCGCGACGAAGTGCAGGCCGCAGATCCCGCGCGCGGTCACCGCGAGCAGGGCCGGGCCGAAGGGGGATTCGTGCACGCCGTAGCGGATGGCGAGCCCCGCGCCGCCCGCCCGGTATTCTCCCGGCGACATCGCCTCCAGGGTCACGAACAGGTCGTGCAGCCGCCCGGGGCCCGACAGGCCCACCGCGCCGGCGAGGTCGAGCACGCTGCCCGGCCCGGCGAGGCGCGACTTCGCGTTCTCGAGGGTGAGGTACTGGACGAAGCGCTTGGGGCTCACGCCCGCCCAGCGCGTGAACAGGCGCTGAAAGTGATGCTCGCTCAGATTGACGTGCCGCGCCACGGCCGCCAGGTCTGGCTGGTGGTCGGCATGGCGCCGCAGGTATGCGATGGCGCGCCCAATGCGCTCGTAATCCCGCGCGCCGGCTTCGGCGCGGGAGAGATCGGTTTCAAGGATGGCGTTCATGGACGGAAAGGATACGGCGGTGGCGGTGCCGCTGCCACCCGTTTCTTGCTCAAACCACCCCTGCACTTCGTGCTTCCCCTCCTTGGTAAGGAGGGGAGGGAACCCCGGCCTGCGGGCCACCCCTCCTAGACTAGGAGGGGTCGAGCGCATGCGAGGGGGTGGTCAGGAGGGGGCGAGCGGACCACCCCCTTAATCCCCCTCCTAGTTTAGGAGGGGGAAGAGCGAATGCGAGGGGGTGGTCAGTGCGACTGCTGCCTGCGGTCTCCGGCGGGCGGCGGGGCGGTTTGCAGCACTTCGTCCACGGTGGTGAGTCCGGCCGCGACCTTCATGGCGCCGCCCAGGCGCAGCGGCTTCATACCCTCCTTGAAGGCCATGTCCTGCAGCACGGCGAGGTCGGTCGTCGGAGTGATTGCCTTGCGGAGCGTGGGCGTCATGACCATGGTCTCGTAGATGCCGATGCGGCCCATGTAGCCCGTCATGCGGCATTCGAGGCAGCCCTTGGCGACATAGGTCGAGCCCCTGGGCGTTGGCGCCTTCCAGGGAGCCACCAGGTGCTCCCAGGCGGAGTCTTCGAGATCGAGCTTTTCCTTGCAATGCGGGCACAGCGTGCGCAGCAGGCGCTGCGCCATGACCCCCAGTATCACCGACTGCAGCAGGTACGAAGGCACCTCCAGGTCGAGCAGCCGCGTGATCGCCGACGGGGCATCGTTGGTGTGCAGCGTGGACAGCACCAGGTGGCCGGTCAGCGCCGCCTGGATCGCCATCTCGGCGGTGGCGAGGTCGCGGATCTCGCCCACCATGATGATGTCCGGGTCCTGGCGCATGAGCGTGCGGATGCCGCTCGCGAAGTCCACGCCGATCGAATGCTGGACCTGCATCTGGTTGAAGGTGGGCTCGACCATCTCGATGGGGTCTTCCACCGTGCACACGTTGACGTCCGGCTCGGCCAGGTGCTTGAGCGTCGAGTAGAGCGTGGTGGTTTTGCCGGAGCCGGTGGGCCCGGTGACCAGGATGATGCCGTGCGGATGGCTGATCATCTGGCTCCACTTGCGCTCGTCCTCCTCCGCGAAGCCGAGCTCCCTGAAGTCCTTCACCAGGTTCTCGGGATTGAAGATCCGCATGACCAGCTTCTCGCCGAACGCGGTCGGCATGGTAGAGAGGCGCAGCTCGACCTCGTCCCCGTCCGGCGTGACGGTCTTCAGCCGCCCGTCCTGCGGGCGGCGTTTCTCCACGACGTCCATGCGACCCAGAACCTTGATGCGGCTGGTCATCGCCGCCATCACCGGCGTCGGGATCTGGTAGACCTGGTGCAGCGCGCCGTCGATGCGGAAGCGCACGTTGCCGATCTCGCGGCGCGGCTCGAGGTGGATATCGCTCGCGCGCTCCTGGAAAGCGAAATTGAACAGCCAGTCGCAGATATGGACGATGTGCTGGTCGTTGGCGTCGAGCTTGCCGCTGCGCCCGAGCTGCACCAGCTGCTCGAAGTTCGCGATGTCCGCGACCGAGCCCTTGTCCTTGTCGGTGGCGCCCTTGATGGAGCGCGCGAGGTTGTAGAACTCGACCAGGTAGGACTGGATGTCGACGGGATTGGCGATGACGCGCTTGATCTCGAGGCGCGTCGCCTGCCGGATCTGCTCCTCCCATTCGCGCACGTAAGGCTCGGAGACGGCGATGGTGACTTCGCGCGTATTGATCGCGACGGGCAGGATGCGGTAGCGCTCGGCGTAGGCGCTCGACATCGTCTTGGTGACCGCGGCGAAGTCGATCTTGAACGGATCGATGTGCAGGTAGGGGAGCTTCACCTTGTCCGCCAGCCATTGCGAGAGCGCCTCCAGGTGCAGCAGCTTTCGCGGGTGGCGCGGGTCCTTCCACTTCTGGTCCGCAATCACCATCAGAGGATGGGTGTCCCCGCGGGCGAAGCGGCGGTTGGCGACCAGGGCGTCGGCGGAGTCCTTGGGCACCAGCCCGTCTGCCACCAGGTCGGCCAGCACCTGGGGCAACTCGAGTTTGCGGTTGGCGTGCTGCGGTTGGGCGGGCTTGGCGGCCGGCGTGGCGGCGGGGGTGGCAGCTGTGGCCATGCGCTGTCACTATAACCCTGACATGTAAATCTTTCAATGGCTTACAGCGCAACTGCGGGCCGCTGTGCGCCGCCAAGGACAGCTATAATTCCTCCGGGTGACAGGGGGAGATCTAATATGACTTTGCTCAAGCCGGCCTGCAGTCTCATCGCCGCCGCTTTGCTCGCGACGGCGGCAATGGCCCAGGAGCAGACCGGGAGGCCGCAGGTCCGGATATACGACGCCGCCGAGCTGACGCTCGACCGCTACACCGTGATCAAGCGGATCTGGACCGGGACATGGGGCGCATCCTTCTGGGTGCCGAATCACACCGAAGCGGCAGACGCCATCGAGGCGCTGAGGGCGCAGGCGGCGGACGCCGAAGCGGACGGCGTGGTCAATCTCCACTGCCTCAACGACGCCACGTGGTATGCGCGCTACTTCTGCTACGGCCTGGCGATCAAGCTGAAGGAGCCGCCAGAGTTCATCCAGCCGCCAGCCGCCAGCAGTCAGCCGCCAGATCAAACTAACCCTTAGTGCTGCAAACTGACAGCTGACAGCTTGCGCTGACGCCGTCAGCGCAAAGCGGCGTTGATCCGCTCGAGCGCCACGCTACCGGGACACAGCTCCCGCTCGGAGAGGTGGTTGAGCGGGGTGTCCACCGTATTGAGATGGTCGTGCAGGTCGGCCGCGCCCGGCTGCACGTAGAGCAGGCCCGTCACCACTTCACCCGCCGCCGCGCGCTCCT
>JBIOVQ010000176.1:0-9149 GCA_044867805.1 Burkholderiales bacterium
AGCTCAAGGCCTGGGACGTGATCACGCCCAAGCTGTCGAAGGAAGACCCGTTCTTCGCCAAGGTCGTGGCATCGCAGAAGGCGTTCGCCAAGCGCGCCGCCTACTACGTGTGGCTGAACGAGGCGGACTACAAGCTCGGCTACGAGCACGTGTTCAAGACCAAGATCTGAGGCCGGACGGGTCGGATTGCAGCCCGGGTTCTACCGGAACTGGGGCGGCGCCTCGCGGTGCCGCCCCATTTTTCTGGCCTGATCGCCCACTTTCATGGTTGACCGCTTCATCTACGCCATCGACCTGCTGAGCAGGACCATCGGGCATGCGTTCGCCTGGTGCCTGATGGTCCTCACCTTCGGCACGTCGTACGAAGTGTTCGTGCGCTACGTCCTGAACGCGCCCACCAGCTGGGCGTTCGACTTCAGCTACCTGATGTACGGCGCCATGTTCTACATGGCCGGCGCCTACACGCTGTCGCGCGGCGGCCACGTGCGCGCCGACATGTTCTACCGCCTGTGGCGCCCGCGCACCCAGGCGACGGTGGAGCTCGCGCTCTACATCCTGTTCTTCTTCCCCGGCATCCTGGCCCTCGTCATCTCGGGCTGGCACTACGGCTACGATTCGATGAGGATCCTGGAATCGAGCGTCAACAGCCCCGCGGGCGTGCCGATCTGGCCGCTCAAGATGCTGATCCCGTTCGGCGCGGGGTTGCTCGCGCTGCAGGGAGTCGCCGAGGTGCTGCGCTGCATTATCTGCATGCGGAACAACGAGTGGCCCGCCCGGCTGCACGACGTCGAGGAGCTGGAGAAGCAGATCCTCGAGGAAGCGGCGCGCAAGGCCGCACAGGAAGACCCCCAGGGAGGGCCGCGATAGTGGCTCCGGAAGTCGTCGCCCTCGTGATGCTGGGGATCCTGGTCGTCACGATCATGATCGGGTTCCCGGTCGCCTTCACGCTGATGGCGCTGGGCGTCATGTTCGGCTATTGGGCGTACTTCCAGCCGGACCAGGCGTTCTTCGACAACCGCGTGTTCTATCTCCTGACGCAGAACACCTTCACCACCATGAACAACGACGTGCTGGTGGCGGTCCCGTTGTTCCTGCTGATGGGCTACATGGTCGAGCGCTCCAACCTGCTCGACAAGCTGTTCCACAGCGTGCAGCTCGCGTTGAAGCATATTCCCGGATCGCTCGCCGTGGCGACGCTGGTCACCTGCGCGCTGTTCGCCACCGCCACCGGTATCGTCGGCGCGGTGGTCACCCTGATGGGACTGCTCGCGTTCCCGCAGATGCTCAAGGCGGGCTACGACGTGCGGATCGCCTCGGGCGTGACGTGCGCCGGCGGCTGCCTCGGCATCATGATCCCGCCGTCCATCCTGCTGATCGTCTATGCCGCGATGGCGGGGATGTCGGTGGTCCAGCTCTACGCCGCCGCGCTGATCCCCGGTTTCCTCCTCGCCGGGATGTATTGCGTCTACGTCATCGGCCTGGCGATGCTCAAGCCCCATCTCATGCCGCCGCTGCCCAAGGAGCAGGGCAACGTGCCGGTGCGCGAGGTGGTCGTGCTGCTTTTCAAGTCCTTCGTTCCGCTGGCCCTGCTGATCCTGTCCGTGCTGGGCACGATCATGTTCGGGCTGGCGACGCCGACCGAGGCGGCGGCGGTGGGCGCGCTCGGCTCGATGGTGCTGGCGGCGGCTTACCGCTCGTTTACCTGGGGCCGGCTCAAGGAGTCGGTCTACCTCACCGCGCGCACATCGGCGATGGTGTGCTTCCTCTTCGTCGGCTCGGCGACCTTCGCCGGCGTGTTCGGCTACCTCGGCGGCCAGGCCGTCATCGAGAAATTCGTGCTCGGCCTCGACATGAATCCCGTCACCTTCCTGCTGATGGCGCAGTTAATCATCTTCCTGCTCGGCTGGCCGCTGGAGTGGACCGAGATCATCATCATCTTCGTGCCGATCTTTCTGCCGATGCTGAAGCACTTCGACATCGACCCGCTGATGTTCGGCATACTCGTGGCTTTGAACCTGCAGACCGCGTTCCTGTCGCCGCCGATGGCGATGGCCGCCTACTACCTCAAGGGCATCGCGCCGAAGCACGTGCTGCTCACGCAGATCTTCCGGGGTTGCATGCCGTTCCTCTATATCGTGCTCGTATCCATGCTGTTCGTGTACGTCCTGCCAGGGGTTGTGACGTGGTTGCCGCGGCTGATGTATGGAAACTGAGCGGTAACCCGAGCCGATGGACGCCTCCCAGCTCAACTGGCTTTCCGCGACCGACGCCGCCCGCGCCGTGCGGCACGGCGCGATGAGCGCGGAGCAGCTGGTCGCGGCCTGTCTCGCGCGCATCCGCGAATCCGAGCCGCAGGTGCAGGCCTGGCAATACCTCGACCCGGAGCATGCGCTGGCGCAGGCGCGCGCGCTCGACGAGCGCCATCGCCAGGGCGAGTCCGCAGGGCCGCTGCACGGCGTGCCCGTGGGTGTGAAGGACATCATAGACACCGGGGACATGCCCACCGAGGACGGCACCGAACTGCACGCGGGCCGCGCACCGGAGCGCGACGCGGCCGTGGTCGCGATGCTGCGCGCAGCGGGCGCGGTGATCCTCGGCAAGACCGTGACCACCGAGTGCGCCACCTACACGCCGGGCAAGACGCGCAACCCTCACAACCCCGGGCACACGCCGGGCGGCTCCTCGAGCGGCTCGGCGGCCGCGGTTGCCGCCGGCATGGTGCCGCTCGCGCTGGGCAGCCAGACCAACGGCTCCGTGATCCGTCCCGCCGCGTTCTGCGGGGTCTACGGCTTCAAGCCCACGCACGGCCTGATCCCCCGGTCCGGCATCCTGAAGCTCTCCCGCACGCTCGATCACGTCGGCGTATTCGCGCGCACGCTCGAGGACGTCGCGCTGGTCGCGGAACAACTGGTCGGCTGCGACGAAGACGATCCCGACACGCGGCCGCGCGCGCGCCCGCCGTACCGCGAGGCCGTGGCGCAGGAGCCGCCCCTGCCGCCGCTGCTGGCCTTTGTAAAAGGGCCGGCGTGGGACCGTGCCGATGAGGAAACCGTGCAGGCGTTTGCCGAGCTGGCGTCCGAGCTGGGCGACCGTGTCACCGAAGTAGCGCTTCCCGGGGCGGCGCAGCGCGCGCTCGACTGGCACCGCACGATCATGGAAGCCGAGATGGCGGCGAATCTCGATCTGGAGTGGGAGAAGGGACGCGATCGGCTGTCCGAATCGCTGCGCGGCCAGCTCGCGCGGGGGCGCGAAGTGCGGGCGCTCGACTATCAGACGGCGCTGGCGCGCATTCCACTCCTGAACGAGGGGTTTGCGGAGCTGTTTGCCAAGTACGATGCGATCCTGACGCCCGCGGCCCCGGGTACCGCGCCCAAAGGACTGGGCGCGACCGGCGATCCGGCGTTCTGCACCTTGTGGACGCTGTGCGGCATGCCGGCCGTCAGCCTGCCGCTGATGGAGGGGGAAAATGGCCTGCCCCTCGGCGTGCAGCTCGTCGGGCCGCGTCACGGCGACGCGCGCCTGCTGCGCACCGCGCGCTGGCTCGCGAGTCAGGTCGAAGGCGATCGGGACGCAAACGGAGGGACCGCGTAATGGGCTTCAAGATCGTGGCGGCGCTGGTGGCGGTGGTCCTGCTCGCCGGGTATCTTCTCGCCCTGGTGTTCAAGCTCAAGGAGATCGACCTCGGCATCGTGGTCGTCGCCGGCCTGGTGTTGATGCTGGTCGATCTCTGGCAGTCGCTCAAGTCCAAGGACGATTGACCGCCGCGGATTTTTCCGCGTCGCGACCGAGAGGGCGAGATGCTCAGGAAAATTCTCAGGAAAGGCCCGCGTCCGGCGCCAAAGGAAAGCGCAGCCCGCCGCAGGTTCCTGACCGGCGCGGCGGCCGCGACGACCGGGGCGGCGATCACGGCCTTCCCGATGATCGCCAGGGCCCAGGGCGTGATTTCCATGCGCTGGCAGAGCACGTGGCCGGCGAAGGACATCTTCCATGAATACGCGCTGGACTTCGCCAAGAAGGTGAACGACATGACCGGCGGCGACCTGCGGATCGAAGTGCTGCCGACGGGCGCGGTGGTGCCGGCGTTCGGCCTGCTGGACGCGATATCGAAGGGCACCCTCGACGGCGGGCACGGCGTGCTGGTGTATCACTACGGCAAGCAGAACGCGCTCGCCCTGTGGGGCTCCGGACCGGCGTACGGCATGGACGCGAACACGCTGCTGTCCTGGCACAAGTACGGCGGCGGCAAAGAGCTGCTCAGCAAGCTCTACGCCTCGATCGGCGCCAACGTCGTGTCCTTCCCGTACGGGCCGATGCCGACGCAGCCGCTCGGCTGGTTCAAGAAACGGGTGACCGGCGTCGGATCCTTCAAGGGCCTCAAGTTCCGCACGGTCGGCATTTCGATCGATGTGTTCACCGGGCTCGGCGCGACCGTAAACGCGCTGTCCGCGGGGGAAATCGTGCCGGCCATGGACCGCGGGCTGCTGGATGCCGCGGAGTTCAACAACGCCACTTCCGACCGCATCCTTGGCTTCCCGGATGTCTCCCAGGTGTGCATGCTGCAGAGCTACCACCAGAACGCCGAGCAGCTGGAAATCTGTTTCAACAAGACCCGGTTCGATGCGCTGCCCGCCAGGATCAGGGCGATCATCGAGAACGCCGTCGAAGCAGCGTCGGCGGACATGTCCTGGAAGGCCATCAACCGCTACTCGCAGGACTATATCGAGATGCAGACCAAGCAGAAGGTCCGGTTCTACAAGACGCCGGACTCGGTGCTGCGGCGGCAGCTCGCCGTTTACGACCGGGCCGCCGCCAAGCGGAAGGACAATGCGATCTTCCGCGAGATCGAGGAATCGCAGAAGGCGTTTGCCGCTCGCGCTGTGCGTTGGGACCTCGACACCAACGTCGGGCGGCGCATGGCCTACGATCACTACTTCGCGCCCAGGAAACCCGCCCCGAAGAAGGGCTGACGCGGAAATCGATGTCGGGCTCGAGGCCGGGCTGGGTCGTGTTCGCGCTTGCCGCGAGCGCATTCTGGCTGTCTTTCTTTCACCGCGTGGCGCCCGCGGCGATTGCCGACGACCTGCAGCGCTCGTTCGGCATCGGGAGCGCGGCTCTCGGCGCCCTGGCCGCGACCTACTTCGTGATCTATACGGTGATGCAGGTGCCCACCGGGGTGCTGAACGACACCGTGGGCCCGCGGCGCGTGCTCGCCGCGGGATGCCTGGTCGCGGGCGCCGGCTCGCTGCTGTTCGCCGCCGCGGACTCGGTGGCCGCGGCGATCGTCGGGCGCGCGCTGGCGGGCCTGGGTGTTTCGGTCGCGTTCGTCTCGATGCTGAAGCTCGCGGCGGAATGGTTCCGCGAAATCCGCTTCGCGACGATCACGGGCGTCGGCGCGATGATCGGCCTCACGGGCGCGCTCGCCGCCGCGACGCCCCTGGCGTGGGCGGTGACGCTGTTTTCCTGGCGGGTGGTGTTCGCCGCGGCAGGCATGGCCTCGCTGCTGCTGGCCGTCGCGATCGTGCTGGTCGTCAGGGACCGGCCCGCCGGTCCTGCCGCCGAACGGCGGGTGACGTCCCCGCGCGAGGCGGTGCGCTGGCGCGAGGGCCTGGACCTGGTGGCGCGCAACCCGGCGACCTGGCCGTGCTTCTGGTTCGGCTTCGGCATGTCCGGCAGCTACATGACGTTCGTGAGCCTGTGGGCGGTGCCGTACCTGGTGCACGGCTACGGCATGTCGGCCATCGAGGCCACGCAGCACACCAGCGTCATGCTGGTCTGCCTGGCTCTCTCGCAGGGCATGATCGGGGCGCTTTCCGACCGCGTCGGGCGCCGGCGGCCGTTGATAATGGCCTCCGCGCTGGCGTACGTGGCGTGCTGGGTGGCGTGGCTCGCGGGCGCCGCCGCGCTCCCCGGCGCGGGCTACGCGGTGAGCGCCGTCATGGGATTCAGCGTGTGCGGCATGACCCTGTCGTGGGCGTGCGCGAAGGAGCTGAACCCGCCCCGCTACTCCGGCATCGCCATCAGCCTCGTGAACACCAGTGGATTTCTCGCCGTCGGCCTGCTGCAGCCGCTGGTGGGCTGGCTCATCGATCGCGGCGCCGCCGGGGCCGCCCATTCCGCCGCGACCTACATGCCCGGGATGGCGCTGCTCACGGCGTTCGCCGGCATCGCGCTCGCGGCTGCGCTGTTTGTCCCGGAGACGCACTGCCGTAATATCTGGGTCGATCGAAATCCACGGAGAGATCCATGAAGCCGAAGGTGCTGGTGACGCGCGAGGTGTTCGACGAGACGCTGGACTACCTCGCGCTGCATTGCGAGATCGATTCCAACCAGGGCGATGTCGCGCTCGACCCGGAAGCGCTCGCGCTCCGGCTCGCCGGCAAGAGCGGCCTGATGTGCGCGTTGACCGACCGCGTGGACGCCCGGCTCATCGCGCGCTGCCCCGACCTCAAGGCAGTGGCCAATATCGCGGTGGGCTACAACAACATAGACCTCCCCGCCTGCACCGCCCGCGGGATCATGGCGACCAATACGCCCGGCGTGCTCGACGATTCCACCGCCGACCTCGCGTGGACGCTGGTGCTCGGCGCGGCGCGGCGCATCACGGAGCTCGAGCGGCGCGTGCGCGCCGGCGAATGGACGGGGTGGCGCCTCAAGCAGTGGCTGGGCGTGGATGTGCACCACGCCACGCTCGGCATTTTCGGCATGGGGCGCATCGGCCAGGCGATCGCGCGGCGCGCGGCCGGCTTCGAGATGAAGGTGCTCTACCACAACCGCAAGCGCGTAGCCGCTGCTCTGGAGCAGCGGCTAAACGCCACTTACGTGGCGAAGGAGGAGCTCCTGAAGCAGGCCGACTTTGTCGTGCTCCAGGTACCGTATTCGCCGGAGACGCACCACATGATCGGCGCGCGAGAGTTGAAGCTCATGAAGCCCACGGCGATCCTGGTCAACTCGACCCGCGGCGGCGTGGTGGACGATGCAGCGCTCATCGCGGCGCTGAAAGCCGGCACGATACGCGCCGCGGGGCTCGACGTCTTCGAGAACGAGCCGCGCCTCAACCCGGAATTCCTCAAGCTCGACAACGTCGTGCTGGCGCCCCATGTCGGCAGCTCCACCGAGGCGACCCGGCGCGCGATGGCGATGACCGCCGCGAAGAACCTGGTGGCGGCCCTGACGGGCGGCACGCCGCCGAACCTGCTCAACCCCCGCTGAATCCGGACGCGGCGCGCCGGTTTGGGCCCCTGGCGCCTTATCCAATTGAAATGACTGGCTTGCGCTTGGAGGTTGTAACAATACGAAGGGACATTCCCCCCGGCGCCCCCCTACAGCTGTACCGTTTCATCTATTCCCAGCGGTCAATTGGCATCCGATGCTCGAATCAAGCCGCCACATGCTGCCGGAATAGGCGACTTCGTGTAACAATCCCTATTCCACCGCGGTTACCGGGCCGCCATGAGAACAACAACCGGGCCAATCAGGACGGACGGGGGGCATGGGCGAGCTGACCACGCGGGAGCGGCTTTACGCCGAGCAGGTCTTCCAGCTCTACCGGCTGTCGCGCCCTGGTTACGTCGGCACCCTCGTCACTTCCAGCATCCTGGTCTTCGCGCTGTGGGGCGTCGTCTCGAGCGCCATGCTGGGCGCCTGGTTGTGCGGGATGTTCGCACTGACGGGCGCGCGCTTCCTGCTCTATCGCGCCTACGTCGGGCTGAGCCCGCCGGCAACGGAGGCGCGCAACTGGGCGAAGCGCTTCGTCGCCGGCGCCGGCGCCACGGGGCTGTTGTGGGGCGTCGCCGGCTCGGTCCTCTATCCTGTCTCGTCGGTGGAGCACCAGTTCCTGGTGATCTTCCTCGTCGGCGGCATGTCGCTGTCGGGGGCGGTGATACTGGCGCCGGTGCAGCAGGCTTTCCTCGCCTACATGCTGCCGGCGATGTCTCTGGTGACCGCGACGGTATTTGTCCAGGACACGCCGTTGCACCTGTTCATGGGCGCCCTGTTGCTGGTGCTCCTCGGCGTCATGCTGGCGATCTCGCCGGTCATATCCGAGATGATGCGCGACTCGCTGCGGGCGAAATTCGACAACAGCGTGCTGGTCGCGCAGCTTTCCCAGGCGAACCGGGAGCTTTCGGAGCACATCGCCGCCCAGCAGCGCAGCGAAGAGGAATTGCGGCAGAGCGAGCAGCGCTACCGTTACATGTTCGAGGCCAATCCCCTGCCGATGTGGATACGCGACGGGGAAACGCTGAAGATACTCGGCGCAAACTCCGCTGCCTTGAAGACCTACGGATACACGCAGGAGGAGTTCCTGCGCCTGCAGCCGGGGGACCTGCATGCGGCCGACGACTTCGACCGCTTCCAGGAGATGATGCGCACCCGCGACCCCGACCAGGGCTACACGACCTACTGGCGCCACCGCCGCAAGGACGGGAGCGTCATGGATGTCGAGACCATCTCGCACCCGTTCGATCTGGATGGGCATTCCGCGCGGCTGGTGCTCGTGAACGACATTACCGAGCGCAAACGTGCGGAGCAACGCCTGCAAATGGGCCACACCGTCACGCGGCTGCTGGCGGAGTCCCGCTCCATCGAGGAAGCGCTGCCGCAGGTGCTGCGCACCATCTGCGAGTCGGGAGGGTGGACCTATGGGCAGCGCTGGGCGTTGAACCGGGCCGCCAACCTCATGCACTGCGCCGAGACCTGGTGCGCCGCCGACCCGCGGCTCGAGGAGTTCGAGGCCTTCAACCGCTCGCGCATGCAGACGCCGGGCAACGGTCGCGGCCTGATTCACCGGGTATGGGAGGCCAATACCCCGGTGTGGGTGGACGACCTGGCGCAGGAGAGGCAGATGCAGCGGGCGCCGATGGCTCTCAAGGCCGGCCTGCGCTCGGCCTTCGCGTTCCCGATCCTGGTCGGCGACGGGTTCTACGGCGTCATGGAGTTTTTCGGGCCCGAAGTGCGGCGGCCCGACGCGGAGCTGGTGGAGATCGTGCGCACGATGGGCAGCCAGGTCGGGCAGTTCATGGCGCGCAAGGCCGCCGAGCAGAACCTGCGCTTCGTCGCGAGCCACGATCCGCTGACGGGCCTGTTCAACCGCAGCATGTTCAACGAGCGCCTGCAGCAGGCGCTCGCCCAGGCGGCGCGCTTCGAGCGCA
>JBIOVQ010000177.1:0-10694 GCA_044867805.1 Burkholderiales bacterium
GGCCCCTGCTCCACGTTCCGCCGATCCCTGCTCCGCCCCTCGGCGCTCACCTGGGACGCTCTCCCGGCTTTCGCCATCCGCCATTCGCCTTGCCTGTTCCTGCTATTGTCCGTCGATGCAGGTCCACGTTCCCGACCCTGACTACACCAGCTCGGAGCGCGCGCGCACGAGTTTCCGGCTCGCGTTCAAGCTCGCGCTCGGCTTCGTCGTCATCATCTGGCTCATCGACATCGCCAACTGGGCGCTCGGCCTGGAGCTGCAGCGCTTCGGCGTCCGGCCGCGCCAGCTCGCCGGGTTGCCCGGCATCCTGCTCGCTCCCCTGCTGCACGGCGGGCCGTTCCACCTCGCCGCCAATTCGGTGCCGCTCCTGGTGCTGGGCACGGGGATGCTTTACCTGTATCCCAGCTCGGCGCTCAAGGTGCTGCCGGCGATCTACCTCGGGCCGGGCATCGCGGTCTGGCTGTTCGCCGGCGGCGGCATACACATCGGCTCCAGCGGGCTCGTCTACGGCTTGCTGGGCTACGTTTTCCTCGCAGGCGTCATCCGCCTGGACCGCCGCGCGATCGGCGCGTCGCTGCTGGTCGCATTCCTGTACGGGAGCATGGTCTGGGGCGTGTTGCCGATCCAGCCCGGCGTATCCTGGCAGGCCCACCTGGCGGGCGCGCTGATCGGCCTCGCGCTGGTGTTCCCCCTGCGGCGGCTGGACGTGCCCCCGCGCAAGCGCTATTCCTGGGAAGGCGAGGAGGAGGCATAGATTCGTCCCAGATACTGCGTCCCAGGTGAAGCGTCCCAGATACTGCGCTTATATGACGATTCGACCTTCGCGGACGGGAGCTGCAAGCCGCAAGCTGCAAGCCACAAGCCGCTTGGTGCTTGAAGCCTGTATCTTGAAGCCTGGAGCCCGCCTTATCGTGTCACGCGGCACCGCGTCACGCTTCATCGTGTCACGCCTCATTCATGAAAGGAGTTGCCCGCATGGCCGTCGATCCCGAGCGCATACGCTGCATCGATCCGCTGGTGTCGCCGCAGTACCCGTTCGACGAGGCGCCGCGGCCGCCGGAGCGATCCGAGCCGCGCTACGCGACCTTTTCCGACTACGAAGCGCGCATCCCGCTGCGCGACGGCATCCGGCTCGCCGCCGACGTGAACCGGCCGTCCGCCGCGGGGCTCAAGTTCCCGGCCCTGGTGACGACCTCCGTTTACACGCGCCAGCTCCAGCGCGGCGTCGTCGCGCTCGGCCAGAACGAGGCCGGCATCTCCGAGTTCTGGGTGCCGCGCGGCTACGCTCACGTCATCGTGGACGTGCGCGGCAGCAACGATTCGCAGGGCGTGTACGACTTGTTCGGCTCCCAGGAGCAGCAGGACCTCTACGACATCATCGAATGGGTCGCGGCGCAGCCGTGGTGCGACGGCAACGTCGGCATGAGCGGCATCTCCTACATGGGCCGCACCCAGCTCTTCGCCGCCGAGCAGCAGCCCCCGCATCTCAAGGCGATCTTCCCGTACGACGCCTCGTGCGACTTCTACCGCGACGCCTGCTTCCACGGCGGGATCGCGACCAATTTCACGACGCACTGGACCTCGTTCGTCATGAATCTCAACATGACCTCGGGCCGCAATCCGAACGTGGAGAGTCTCAAGAAGCAGCTCGAGATCATGTACAGCCACAAGTACCCCTTCGACGGCCCGTTCTACCAGGAGCGCTCGGCCGGGCCGCGGCTCGACAAGGTGAAGGTACCGGCCTACTTCGGCTCGGGCTGGTACATGAACGAGCTGCATCTCAAGGGCGCGTTCGACGGCTACAACGGGACCGGCGCCATCCCCAAGCGCATGCTGGTGGGGCCGCGCCCGTGGCCGCTGCGCCCGTGGGCGGGCTACCACTACGAAATGCTGCGGTGGTACGACCACTGGCTGAAGGGCATGGACACGCGCGTGATGGAAGGCGCGCCGATCCAGCTCTACATCCACGGCGCCGACCGCTGGCGGCCGGAGAAGGAGTGGCCGCTCGAGCGCACGCAATGGCGCGAGCTCTTCCTCGGGGGCGCGGCAAACGGGCGGGACGGCAGGCTGCTCGATGCAGCCGGTCCCGAGCAGGCGCGGCGCTACGGGTTCGACGGGCTCTCCGCCGAGGCGGCTCTCGGCGAGCCGCGGCTCGTCTACCGGACCGAGCCGCTCGCGCAGGAGATGGAGCTGACCGGCCCGCTGGCGCTCCACCTGAACGCCGCATCCACGGCGCCGGATATCGACTGGCTGGTGAGCCTGGCGGACGAAGCGCCGGACGGCAAGCACCGGGAACTGTGCAAAGGCTGGCTGCGCGCGTCGCACCGCAAAACCGATCCCGCGCGCTCCACGCCGGCGCAGCCCTGGCATCCGCATCTCGAGGCCGAGCCGCTGAAGCCGGGCACGGCCTACGAGTTCGCGATCGAGATCTGGCCGGTCTGCAACGTCTTCAAGGCGGGACACCGCATCCGCCTCGAGATCGCGAACTCCGACTCGGTCATCGCGGCGAACGGCCGGCCGCACGTGACGATCAAGGCGAAAGCGACCAACACCGTTCACGAGGGGGGATCGAGGCCCTCCAGGCTGGTCGTGCCTGTGATCCCCCGGTGAAGCTCAAAAGGCGTCCCAAGTACCGCGTCCCAGGTACTACGTCCCAGGTACTGCGCGCCTGCAACCTGTCGTTCCAGCACGCCTTATCTGGGACGCCTTATCTGGGACGCTCTATCTGGGACGATTCATCTGGGACGCATTTCGAAAGCCGCTACTGCGGCGTAAAGCCCGCCGCCTTCGCCACCTTGCCCCACTTTTCGATCTCGGAGCGCACGAACGTCGCGAACTCCTCGGTCGGCATCCCGCTCGGCTCGCCGCCGATGCCGTGCATGCCCTTGATCACGGCCGGATTCTTGAGGAGGTCCGCGATGTCGTCGCGGATTTTCTTGACCACGGCCGGCGGCGTGCCGCGCGGCACGAACATCCCGAACCACGCCACCGCTTCGAAGCCGGGGGCGGCCTCGGCCATGGGCGGCGCGCTGGGATAGAGGGCCGAGCGCGTGAGGGAGCAGACACCGATCGCCTTCACGCGGCCGGACTGTATCGTCCCCAGCCACGAGCTGATGGCGCCGATGCCGAGCGGCACCTGCCCGCCCATGACGGCGATGTTGAGCGGCCCGGCGCCCTTGTACGGCACGGGCTCGATGTTCACCCTGGCGAGCGAGAAGAAGGAGTGCGCCGGCAGCGTGTTCCCCGGCGTGCCCAGCGAGAGCTCCCCCGGGCGGGCGCGGGCGAACGCGACGAGCTGCTTCGGGGTGCTCACCGGCAGCGACGGGTGCGCGACGATGATCTGCGGCGAGACGGTGACGAGCGTGACCGGCACCAGGTCGTTCAGGGGATCGTAGGGAAGCTTCGCGAACGTGGACGGGGCGTACGCGAACTGCGTGGAGGTGAAGAGGATCGTGTGCCCGTCGGGCGCGCTCTTCGCCACGTGGCTGGCGCCGATCGTCGAGGCCGCGCCGATATGCGGCTCGACGATCACCTGCTGCTTCCAGCGCTCCATCAGGTGCGGCAGCAGGACGCGCGCGGTGAGGTCATTGCTCCCGCCGAGCGAGAACGGGATGACGATGCGCACCACCTTGCCCGGGAAGGGCTGCGCGAAGGCGGATCCGGCGGAAAGCAGCAGGGCTGAAGCGAGGAACGCGACGCGAAGCTGTGATGGCATGGCTCTATCTCCTCCTACTCGGATGGGGCGTCCCAGATAGGGCGTCCCAGGTAAAGCGTCCCAGATAATGCGTCCCAGGTAAAGCGTCCCAGGTGGAGCGTCCCAGATGAAGCGTCCCAGATGAAGCGTCCCAGATACAGCGTCCTGGCTCGAACTTATCTACCAAAGGCTTAACCCACACGCCTTATCTGGGACGTAGTATCTGGGACGCCCTATCTGGGACGCAGTACCTGGGACGCATTACATGTAGTAGATTGCGCGATCATCCCCCATCCATCGAGGCAGTTTATGTTTGATGTCCGCTTGTCCGACGAGCAACGCCAATTCCAGAAACTGGCGCGCGACTTTGCGCAAAAAGAGATCAAGCCCAAGGCGATGCCCCTCGATCCCGAGCCGGACTGGGAGAAGCGCGTCCCCTGGGAGCTCCTGAAGAAGGGCTCGCAGCTCGGTTTCCGCACCTTCGTGCTGTCCGAGGAAAACGGCGGCGCCGGCATGTCCGACCATCTCACGACCTGCCTGGTCGCGGAGGAGCTGGCCGCGGGCGAAATCGGCACGGCCTACTACTTCATGCTGACGGCGCGGCGCGCGCGCGACTGGTTCGAGTTCCGCATGACGCCCGAGCAGAAGGCCTACTTCCTGCCGAAGTTCCTGAGCGACGATCTCTTCTTTACCACGGTCTGCATCCACGAGCCGGACACCGACCTCGGCTTCGACTATTTCATGGAGACGCCCGAATACGCCAGGTTCAAGACGCGCGCCGTGGAGCAGCCCGACGGATCGTGGCTGATCAACGGCGCCAAGAACTTCCAGACCGTCGGCTACCTCTCGAAGCTGCTCGTCACCATGGCGCAGACCAAGGACGGGCCCCGCGCTTTCCTCGTCGAGGGCGACTCGAAGGGCCTGGTGCGCCGTCCGCTGCACAAGATGGGCCGGCGTGTCGGCGACAACGCCGAGATCTTCTTCGACGACGTGCGGGTGCCGAAAGGCTTCATCATGCCGCCGCCGCCCAAAGGCCGCACTGACCTGGGCACCCACATGACGATCGCCTCCCTCACGCTCGGCCTCGGGCGCGCGGCGTTCGAGGAGACGCTCAAGTACTGCCAGGAGCGCACCGCCGGCGGCAAGCTCATCATCCAGCACCAGGCGGTCGGCCTCTACCTCGCCGAGATGGCCATGAACCTCGAGGCGGCGCGGCGGCTGGTCTGGACGGCGGCGTGGCTCAAGGACCACCCGGAAGCGATCGCGGAGGGCGGCGTCCCGGACATGCCCTACGAGTACATGGCGATGGCGTTCACCGGCACGGCGGTGCAGCGGCTGACCGAGCAGGGCATCGAGCTGTTCGGCGGCATGGGCATCGTGCAGGGCATGCCGATCGAGAAGTACGTGCGCGACGCGATCATCCAGAAGCACATCTCGTTTCCCTTCCCGACGCGCTTCAAGCTCACGGAGTACCTGGCGGGGTTCAAGAGAAAAGTCGCGCCGTTCATCGGGGCCAACTGACGCCGGACGGCGCCACCGAAGGATGAGGGATGAAGGATGAGGGATGACCGTCACGCTGCGCGTGACAACAGCAGATCCCGGCCTCCCGTTTGCTTCGGCCGGAGGCTCGAACAAGTCGAAGCCGACCGGACGGAGTGAAAGGGAGGGACTAGATTGTCCGCGCGTTAGCGGGGGGTCATCCTTCCGCCTTCATCCTTCATCCTTCGGCGCACGGCCATAATACGCCAGATGAAAATCGTGCAAATGCGTGCGCCCGGCGGCCCGGAGGTGCTCGAGGTCGCGGAGAAGCCGCTGCCGCAGCCGGCCGCGGGCGAGGTGCGGGTTCGCGCGCAGGCGATCGGCGTGAGCAGCGCGGACATGCTGGTGAGGAAGGGCATCTACAACTGGATGCCGCCGCTTCCCGCCACACCGGGTAACGAGATGGCGGGAGTGGTGGACGCGCTCGGGTCCGGCGCGAGCAGCGCCCGCATCGGGATGCCGGTGCTTGTGAGCTCGCGCGAGCTTCCCTTCCGCGGCGGCTGCTACGCGGAGGCGATCTGCGTTCCCGCGGACGCCCTGTTCCCGCTTCCCGAAACGATCGCGCCGAACGACGCCGTGTGCCTCGCGAACTACCAGCTCGCCGGCGCGCTCCTCTACGAGTCCGGGGTGGCCAGGCCGCGCAGCATCGCTGCTTACGGCGCGAGCGGCGGCGTCGGGACGGCGCTGCTGCAGCTCGCGAAGCGCGATGGTATCGAGGCCATCGGCATCGTGAGCACCGAGGAGAAGCGCGCGTTCGCCCGGCGGGCTGGAGTCGAGCACGTGCTGATCCGCGGCAAGGAGGATCTTCGCGAGGGCGTGATGGCCCTGACGGGCGGCCGCGGCGTGGACGTGGTCTACGCGATGGGCGGCCCCGCCGCGGATTTCATCCGCAATCTCGATCTGCTCGCGCCACTGGGTACCCTGCTCTCGTTCGGGTTCCTCGGCGGCCTCATGCCGGACGCGGATCTCTACGGCGAGCTGCGCAAGCGCGCAGGCAGGAGCCTGGGGGTGCGCAGCTACTCGATCCACACGCTCGACCGCAACCGCGCCCTGCGGCGCTCGCTGATGGAGCGCGCGATCGGGCTCATGGCGGCCGGGCGCTTGCGCCCGCCGGCCCCGACCATCCTGCCGCTCGCGCAGGCTGCACGCGCTCACGAGATGATGGAGGCGGGGCGCACCGTGGGGAAGGTCGTCCTGGTGCCGGGATAGGATGACGGGCCCCAGTCAGTGCTGAGTGCTGAGTTCCAAGTGGTAGAGCGTCCTGCCCGGCCGTTCCATACCGGTGCGTCTCAGAGCGTCTTAGATGAAGCGCCTTATCTGCGACGCTCTATCTGGGACGCTCTATCTGGGACGCTGCGGCCTCCGACGTTCCATCGCAATCAGAAGCCATGCCGCGTCGGCCGCCGAGCGCCACCGGGGGTCGCATCCCCGAGCAAAACTCGGGGCCCCTGCTCCGCCCCTCGGCGCTCACCTGGGACGCCCCATCTGGGACGCTCTTCCGGCTTTCGCCATCCGCCAACCGCCATCAGCCATCAGCCAAGCGGCTTGAGATCGCCGAGCAGGGTGGGGATCAGCTCCGTCACGGTCGGGTGGATGTGCACCGCCTTCTGGATCACGGTATAGGGGGCGCCCGCGTACATCACGTCGAGGATCGAGTGGACGGCTTCGTCGGCCTCTATGCCCAGGAGCGCCGCGCCGAGTATCCGCTTGCTCTCTGCGTCCACCAGGACCTTCATGAAGCCCTGGGTTTCACCGCGCTCGCGCGCGCGACCGACCCGGCTCATCATCATCCTGCCCACCAGCGCCTTGCGGCCCGCGGCCTTCACTTCCCGCTCCGTCATGCCGGCCCGGCCCAGCGGCGGGTCGGTGTAGAGCGCGTAGGCGGGGATGCGGTCGGTCACCCGGCGCCGGTCGCCATCGAGCAGGTTGGCGGCGACGATCTCGTAGTCGTTGTAGGAGGTGTGCGTGAAGGCCCCGCGGCCGTTGGCGTCCCCCAGCGCCCAGATGCCGGGCACGCTGGTGCGCAGCTCGTCGTCCACCACGATGTAGCCGCGCGCATCGATCTTGACTCCGGCCTTGTCGAGCCCGAGGTCGCCGGTGTTGGGCACGCGGCCCACGGCCAGCAGCAGGTGCGAGCCCGTGACCTCGGGCGGCCCGCCCTCGCAGGAGAGGCCCGCCGCTACGCCGTTGCCGTGCTTCGCCACCGTGATGCACTTCGCGCCGAGCCTGATCTCGATGCCTTCGCCTTCCAGTATTCCCTGGACCGCGGCGGAGATTTCCTCGTCTTCGCGGGCGATCAGCCGCGGCCCCATCTCGACGACCGTCACCCGGCTGCCGAAGCGGCGGAACATCTGCGCGAATTCCAGCCCGATGTAGCTGCCGCCGATGACGACCAGGTGCTCGGGCAGGAAATCGACGTCCATCATGCTCGAATTGGTCAGGTAGGAAACGCCGGCGATGCCGGGCATATCGGGCACCGACGCGCGCCCGCCGACGTTGAGGAAAATCTCGCCCGCCTCGAGCAGCGCGCCGTTCACGCGGACGGTGCGAGGGCCTTCGAGGCGGGCATGGCCCTCGAGCACGGTGAGGTTGGGGGTATTCCTGAGCCACTTCGCCAGGCCTTCGTTGGACTGCCGCACGACGGCGTCCTTGCGCGCTTTCACGCGCGGCATGTTCACCGAAATGCGCCCGTCGATCGCGACCCCGTATTCGGCGCCGTTGCGGGCCACGTGCGCCGCGCGGGCGCTCGCGATCAGGGTCTTGGTCGGGATGCAGCCGACGTTGACGCAGGTGCCGCCGAAGAGCTTGCGCTCGATGATGGCCGTTTTCCGGCCCGCGCCCGCGAGCCGGACCGCGAGCGAGGGACCGGACTGGCCGGTGCCGATGACGATTGCGTCGAATTTGTCTGCCATAAGACGTCCCAGATAATGCGTCCCAGATAATGCGTTGTAGAGAAGAGAATCCGCATTCTAAGCGTAGCACGCTCTATCTGAGACGCCGTACCTGGGACGCTTCACCTGGGACGCCGTACCTGGGACGCTCTTCGTCAACGCTCAAGTATCGCCGTCACTCCCATGCCGCCCGCGGTGCAGACGGAGACCAGGCCGCGGCCGCTGCCGCGCTGCGCGAGCTGCTTTGCGAGCGTTCCCACGATGCGCGCGCCGGTGGCCGCGAACGGGTGGCCGAGCGCGACGCTGCTGCCCACGGGGTTGAGCTTGCCGCGGTCGATCGGGCCGAGCGGCGCCTTGCGGCCGAGCTTCGCGCGGCAGTATTCCTCCGACTCCCAGGCTTTCAGCGTGCACAGCACCTGGGCCGCGAACGCCTCGTGGATCTCGTAGATGTCGAAGTCCTGGAGCGCGATGCCCGCGCGGTCGAGCATGGTCGGCACCGCGTAGGTGGGCGCCATGAGCAGCCCCTCGCGCGGGCCGGCGAGGCCCGCAAAGTCCACCGCCGCGACCGCCGACTGCGTGATGCGGGCCTGGACCGGCAGGCCGCGCGAGCGCGCCCACTCTTCCGACGCGAGCAGCACGCACGCGGCGCCGTCGGTGAGTGGCGTGCTGTTGCCGGCGGTGAGCGTGCCCTCCGGGCCGCGGTCGAAGACGGGCTTCAGGGCCGCGAGCTTCTCGCGGCTCGTGTCCCGCCGCACGTTGTTGTCGCGGGTGAGGCCGTCGAAAGGCGTCACCAGGTCGCCGTAGAAGCCGCTGTCCCATGCCGCGGTGGCCTTCACGTGGCTCGCGTGGGCGAGCTCGTCCTGCTCCGCGCGGCCGATTCCCCACTCTTTCGCCATCAGCTCGCAGTGCTCGCCCATGGAAAGCCCGGTGCGCGCCTCGGCCACCCCGGGCACCGAGGGCTTGAGGTCGCGCGGGCGCAGGCGCAGCCACGGCTTGACGCGCTCGCCGAGGCTGCGGCCGCGGGCGCTCTCGAGCACGATCTGCTGCAGCCGCCGGCCGTAGACGACGGGCACGTCGCTCGCGGTGTCCGCGCCGCCGGCGATCGCGGAGTCGATCTCGCCGAGCGCGATGCGGTGGGCGAGCTGGATGACGGTGGTGAGGCTGGTGCCGCAGGCGCGCTGCACGTCGTAGGCCGGGGTGCGGGGATGGAGCCCGCTGCCGAGCGCCGCCTCGCGCGCGAGGTTCCAGTCGCGCGCGTGCTTGATGACGGCGCCCGCCGCCACCTCGCCGAGGACCTCGCCGCGCAGGTTGAAGCGGTCCACCACCGCCTTCATCGCCGCGGTGAGCATGTCCTGGTTGCCGAGCGCGGCGTAGGCGGTGTTGCTGCGCGCGAACGGGACGCGCGCGCTGCCGACGATGACGGCGGGGCGGATGGAGTTGCTCATGCCGGCCTCCAATAACCTCAAAAAGATCGTCCCAGGTGAAGCGTCCCAGGTGAAGCGTCCCAGATGAAGCGTCTCAGATCCTTTCGCCATCCGCCATTCGCCATCAGCCAACGGCGGGCGGGTCCTCCCGCACCACTTGCTCCGCGAATCGCATATCCACGCAATCCTCATACGCGAACCGGGTCCGGATCGCGCCGGCGGCGAGCATGGCGTCGCGCAGCCACTCCAGTCCCTCCCGCTGCAGGACGGGGGTGCGGTTCCAGAGCCCGAGCGACCGGTAGCGGTCGCAGCAGGCGGCGAGCCGCGCCACCCGGATGTCGGGGAAATAGCCGGCAATGGCTTCCGCCAGGGCGCGTCCGTCGCGCGCCGCGATCCACTTGAGCGTGCGGTACATCGCCCGCGTCAGGCGCAGGGCGGTCTCCGGCTCCCGCTCGAGGAAGCTGCGCGTCGTGTTGAAGGAGGTGTACGACGTCGGCCCGCGGCTCGCGGCGGCATGCCACACGTGCCCGGCGCCTTCCTCCACCAGCGCCTGCGCATAGGGCTGGAACACCTGGATCACGTCCACCTCGTCGCCGGCGCGTAGCGCGGCGGCGTTCTCCGCCATGGTGCGCCTGCGGGCGAGCTTCACCGACGACAGGGCGATGCCCGCGCGGCGTACGTCGTGCTGCAGGCAGATCAGCGGCGTGGGCACTTCGGTGACCGCCGCCAGCTTCCACCGGGGCAACTGCTCGGGCGCGAAGCCGGGGTTCGGGGCGCGCCCGACCAGGAAGAACGGATCGCGCCCCACCACCTCGCAGAACGCGACGTAACCGCACTCCGGGTCCTCATCGAGAGCGGCCATGACCCGCAGGGGGCCGCCCCACGACACCTGGCCTTCGCCGGCGCTCACCGCCTGCAGCGCCTTGCCCAGCGCCGGCGCAGTCTTCAGCTCGACTTCGAGCCCTTCCGCCTTGTACGCGCCGAGCGTGCAGGCGGCGTAGAAGGGGGCGTAGAAGACGGCCCGGAAGTTTTCGATAAGGACAAGGCGCACGGCGAGGTTGTACTACGGGTCGCCAAGGACGCCAAGCCCGCGAAGGAAAAGCATTACTACGGGTCGCTAAGGCCGCGAAGGACGCAAAGGAAATG
>JBIOVQ010000178.1:0-9801 GCA_044867805.1 Burkholderiales bacterium
GCGGCTTAACATGCATGAATCGCATGTTAGCCTCGCCCAATCGCGGCGGGCTTGTCCGCACTTGTCAGCGTGTCTCATCGAAGAGTTCACGACCTATCAGCCAGCGTCGTATCTCGGACGTGCCCGCCCCGATTTCATAAAGCTTCGCGTCGCGGAGCAGCCGTCCGGTGGGCGAGTCGTTGATGTAGCCCACGCCGCCGAGGCACTGGATCGCTTCGAGTGCCATCCCCGTCGCTCTTTCGGATGCGTACAGGATCGCGCCAGCGGCATCCTTGCGCGTGACTCCGCCGCGGTCGCAGGCGCGGGCCACGGAATAAACGTACGCGCGGCAGGCGTTGAGGGTGACGTACATATCGGCGAGCTTGCCCTGCATCAACTGGAACTCGCCGATCGGCTGGTCGAACTGCTTGCGCTCGTGCACGTACGGGATCACCGAATCGAGGCATGACTGCATGATGCCGAGCGGACCAGCGGCGAGCACGACGCGCTCGTAATCGAGTCCGCTCATCAGCACCTCGACGCCCTTGCCGGCGGCGCCGAGCACGTTCTCGGCCGGCACCTCGCAGTCCTGGAACACGAGCTCGCAGGTGTTGGAGCCGCGCATGCCAAGCTTGTCGAGCTTCTGCGCGGTGGAAAATCCCTTGAACGTGTTCTCCACGACGAACGCAGTGATGCCGCGCGCGCCGGCGGCCGGATCGGTCTTGGCGTAGACGACGAGCACGTCGGCATCCGGCCCGTTGGTGATCCACATCTTGGTGCCATTGAGGACGTACCGGTCGCCACGCCTTTCCGCGCGCAGGCGCATGCTGACGACGTCGGAGCCCGCGCCGGCTTCGCTCATCGCCAGGGCGCCGACATGCTCGCCCGCTATGAGCCTGGGCAGGAAGGCCCGCTGTTGCTGCGCGTTGCCGTTGCGGCGGATCTGGTTGACGCACAGGTTGGAGTGGGCGCCGTAGGAAAGACCCACGGCGGCCGAGCCGCGACTGATCTCCTCCATTGCCACGACATGCGCGAGATAGCCCATCGCCGCGCCGCCGAATTCTTCCTCGACCGTGATGCCAAGCAGTCCGAGCTGGCCGAGCTTGGGCCACAATTCTCGCGGGAACTCGTTGCTGCGATCGATCCCCGCCGCGCGCGGCGCGATCTCCTTGGCCACGAACGCGGCGACCGACTCGCGCAGGATGTCGATGGTCTCGCCCAGCTCGAAGTTGAGGCCTTGAGCCATGATTACACTAGAGAAATAGTATAACGTTTACGTCAACGTCAATCCTATCCGGAGATCTTGGGCTCCCCTGCCCCGGATGAGCCCTTCAGCAGCCGGCGGCACTGGTTCGCGAAAAAATCGATCTCGTTGAGCATTACCTCGATGTCCTCGCGCTGCTGCTCGAGCAGGGCGCGGCGGCGCTCCAGCCGCACCAGGAATGCCTCAAGCTGCTTCGTCTCATCGCGGGAGACGTCGTAGAGCTCGAACAGCTCGCGGATTTCCGCGAGAGAAAAACCGAGCCGCTTGCCCCGCAGCGCGAGCTTCAGGCGGACACGATCGCGGTTGCTGAAAATCCGGGTGGCGCCCGCGCGCTTGGGGCTCAGCAGGCCCTGATCCTCGTAGAACCGGATGGTGCGCGTGGTCACCCCAAACTCTCTGGCCAGCTCGGATATCGAGTAGGAGTCGGTCATTGTGCCCTGCAGCAACGCCGTGTAATATAAGCGAAACCCAGAGTAGTATACGTTTACGTAAACGTCAAGCAAGACAGAAATGGCGAAGCCTCAGGAGCCAAGCCCACAGTCCCTCGATCCCGCGCAGCTTGCGCATCTCTATGCGGGCATCGCGCACAAGAGCGGGCAGCTCGTCGCGCAGTACCTGAAGAATGGCAAGAACGGCGCTGCCCCGGCCGTCGCCGACGAGCTCGGCATCGCGCAGGCGTTTTTCCAGGCGTGGACGAAGTTGCTGACGGACCCGCTCAAGCTCGCGGAAGCGAACCTGAAGCTGTGGCAGGACTACGCCGCGCTGTGGCAGTCCTCGCTGCTCAAGCTGATGGGGCAGGAGACCCCGCCGGTCGTCGAGCCGTCGCCGGGCGACCGCCGGTTCAAGCACGAGGACTGGCAGAATATTTTCTTGTACGACACCATCAAGCAGTCCTACCTCATCACGGCCCGTCACCTGCACCAGACGATGGGCGGCGTGACCGGCCTCGACGAGCGGACCGCGAAGAAAGTGGATTTCTACACGCGCCAGTACATCGACGCGCTGGCGCCCAGCAACTTCCTCCTCACCAATCCCGAGGTCCTGCGCGAGACGGTGGCGAGCGGCGGCCAGAACCTGGTGAAGGGGCTCAACAACCTGCTCGAGGATCTGACGCGCGGAGGCGGCAAGCAGCTGCGGCTGCGCATGACCGATGAGCGCGCCTTCAAGCTCGGGCTCAATATCGCCACCACGCCGGGAGCGGTCGTTTTTCAGAACGAACTCATCCAGCTCATCCAGTACTACCCGGCGAACGGGCCGGTGCACCGGCGGCCGCTGCTCGTCATCCCGCCGTGGATCAACAAGTACTACATCCTCGACCTGCGCGAGAAGAACTCGTTCGTGAAGTGGGCGCTCGAGCGGGGCCACACGGTATTCGTGATCTCGTGGGTCAACCCGGACAGGAAGCTCGCGCACAAGCGGTTCGACGACTATCTCGAGGAAGGCGTGCTGGCCGCGCTTGACGCGGTCGAGAGAGCCACAGGGGAGCGCGAGGTCAACGCCATCGGCTATTGCCTGGGCGGCACGCTGCTCGCCTGCGCGCTGGGATACCTGGCGGCGCAGCAGGACGAGCGCATCGTATCGGCTACGTTCTTCGCGTCGCTCATCGACTTTTCGGAAGCGGGCGAGCTCGAGGTGTTCGTCGACGAGCGGCAGGTGGCGGCGCTCGAGAAGCGCATGCAGGAGCGGGGCTATCTCGAAGGGGCCGAGATGGCCGCCACCTTCAACATGCTGCGCGCGAACGACCTGATCTGGTCGTTCGTGATCAACAACTACCTGCTCGGGCGCGATCCCTTTCCGTTCGACCTGCTCTACTGGAATTCCGACTCGACGCGCATGCCGGCCGCGATGCACGCCTTCTACCTTCGTAACATGTACATCAGGAACCTGCTGGCGAAACCGGGCGGTATCCAGTTGTGCGGCGTGCCGATCGATCTCGGCAAGGTGCGCGTCCCGCTCTATTTCGCGTCCACTGTCGAGGACCACATCGCGCCGTGGCGCTCGACCTACGCGGGCGCAAAGCTCTTCACCGGGCCGGTGCGGTTCGTGCTCGGCGGCTCGGGCCATATCGCGGGCATCGTGAATCCGCCGGCGGCGAACAAGTACTCCTACTGGACCCATTCCAGGCTGCCCGACAGCCCGGTGCAGTGGCTGAAGGGGGCCTCGCAACACCCCGGGTCCTGGTGGACCGACTGGGCGGGCTGGATCGCGCAGCACGGCGGCGACAAAGTGCCCGCGCGCGTACCCGGCAAGGGCAAGCTCAAGGCCGTCGAGGACGCCCCGGGGGCCTACGCTAGAATGCGCGTGGACTAGATCGGCGCCCCGGTGACGGCGCCGGGACCGGGGGGGCCGATGAAGCGAGTTTTCCTGCTGTATCTGACGGTGTTAGTGACCGCTTACTCCACGGGCGCAGCGGCGCAGGGATTCCCCGCCAGGCCGGTGCGGATCGTCGTGCCGTTCGCCCCCGGCGGAAACGTGGATCTGGTGGTGCGCGGAATCGCCCCGCGGCTGTCCGAGCTGCTCGGGCAGCAGGTGATCGCGGACAACCGGCCCGGCTCGAGCGGTCTGCTCGGCACCCACCTCGTCGCCAAGTCGGCCGCCGACGGTTACACGCTCCTCGCCATGGCGAACACTTTCGCGGTGGTGCCCTCGATCATGTCCAATCCCGGCTACGACCCGCTCAAGGATTTTGCCGGCGTGTCGCAGACCTGCCTGGTGCCGCAGGTGCTGGTGGTGAATCCCGCGCTGCCGGTGCGCTCGGTGAAAGAACTGGTCGCTCTCGCGAAGTCGAGGCCGGGCGAGATGTCCTACGCGTCGGCCGGGGTCGGGGGCACGGGGCACATGGCCGCCGAG
The DNA here is from genome assembly GCA_044867805.1 of Burkholderiales bacterium. Taxonomy (GTDB): domain Bacteria; phylum Pseudomonadota; class Gammaproteobacteria; order Burkholderiales; family SG8-41; genus SG8-41. Next base: position 4,094 of record JBIOVQ010000178.1, read on the forward strand.
CTCTTCAACCGCCACGTCGGCGTGAACATGCTGCACGTGCCGTACAAGGGCAACGCCCAGGCGATCATCGACGTCATCAGCGGGCAGGTCACGATGATGTTCGATCAGGTTAGCACTTCGGGGCCTCATATTCGGGCAGGAAAGCTGAAGCCCCTTGCCGTCACCAGTCTCAAGCGCTCGGCCATGTTTCCGGAGCTGCCGACCATCGACGAATCGGGCATGCGCGGCTTCGAGGACATCACCTTCAACGGCCTCGTCGCGCCCGCCGGGACGCCGCGCGAGGTGCTCCAGCGGCTGAACGCGGCGGTTGCCAGGGCCGTCGCGGCGCCCGATCCGCGCCAGCGCTTCCTCGAGTCCGGCGTGGAGCTCACCGCCAGCGCGTCGCCGGAGGCGTTCATGGAATACATCCGCGCCGAGTTCGTGAAGAAAGCGAAGCTCGCGCGCGAGGCGGGCATCAAGATCGAGTGATTCGTGATTCGATGAGCCCCGTCGTTCCAATCACCAATCACCAATCACTATTCACGCCTTTTGCCGTTGTGCGGTGCAGATAGCGGGCCACAGCTTCCTCGTTACCGGCGGCGCATCGGGCCTTGGCGCGGCAACTGCGCGGCGCCTCGCGGCGGCGGGCGGGAAGGTCGTCATTTCCGATATCAACGCGGAGCAGGGAGCCCGGCTCGCCGCGGAGCTGGGCTCGAGCGCGGGCTTCGTCCCCACCGACGTCACCGACGGCGCGCAAGTCGGCAAAGCGGTCGCCGCCGCCTGCGAGAAATTCGGGGCGCTGCACGGGACGATCAGCTGCGCGGGCATCGCTCCGGGCGAGCGCATCCTGGGCAGGAGCGGCCCGCACTCGCTCGATTCCTTCCGCCGCGCGGTCGAGATCAACCTCATCGGCACGTTCAACCTGCTGCGGCTGGCGGCGCAGGCAATGGAGCGCAACGCCCCGGATGCAGAGGGCGAGCGCGGCGTGATCATCAACACCGCCTCGGTCGCGGCGTTCGACGGCCAGATCGGCCAGGCGGCCTACAGTGCTTCCAAGGCGGGGGTGGCAGGCCTGACGCTGCCGGCGGCGCGCGAGCTGGCGCGCTTCGGAGTTCGCGTCATGACGATCGCGCCGGGCGTGTTCGAAACCCCGATGGTCGCGGCGTTTCCGCCGGAGCTCAAGCAATCGCTCGCGGCGCAGGTGCCGTTTCCGCCCCGGCTCGGCCGGCCGGAGGAATACGCGGCGCTGGTGGAGCACATCATCGTGAACACGATGCTGAACGGCGAGGTGATCCGCCTCGACGGCGCGCTGCGCATGCCGGCGAAGTAGGAAAACAGCCGCCAAGACGCCAAGAACGCCAAGAGAAGCAAGAAACATAGGAACACGAGATCAAGGACGGTTCGGGTGGTAAGGCGCGTGTCGAAGCCGATTGAAGGCTGCTGAAGTTGGTATTGAGTTTCTTGGCGTTCTTGGCGTCTTGGCGGCTAATTTCCGGTTCGGCCCCGCATCGCGCAAACGGTTTCATCATTCCGAACAATGGGATATCGCGCGGGCGCGGCGGACCCGGCTATAATTCGTACCCCGCCGCGCAGCGCGGCAAGCGCTGTTCGGCCGTGATGTGAGCTTCCCGACCGCGGAACGGTGGCGACCATGGACCTGAGAGACATCCAGCCCGACGTGGATCCGCAGGAAACGCGCGAGTGGCTCGAGGCGCTGGCCTCGGTGCTCGAGCGCGAGGGGCCGGCGCGCGCCAATTTCCTCCTCGACAAGCTGGTCGAGAAGGCGCGCGCCCACGGCGCCTACATCCCGTACAACGCCAACACGGCGTACATGAACACGATTCCCCTGTCGCAGGAGGAGCGCTCGCCGGGGGACGCGGAGCTCGAGCACAAGATCCGCTCGCTGGTGCGCTGGAACGCGATGGCGATGGTGGTCAAGGCCAACAAGGAGTCCTCGGAGCTCGGCGGCCACATCGCGAGCTTCGCTTCCGCAGCCACGCTCTACGACGTCGGCTTCAACCATTTCTTCCGTGCCTGGAACGACAGTTTCGGCGGCGACCTGGTCTACTTCCAGGGACACTCCGCGCCGGGCGTCTATGCGCGCGCCTTTCTCGAGGGGCGCATCAGCGAAGAGCAGATGAGGAATTTCCGCCAGGAAGTCGGCGGCAAGGGACTGTCCTCGTACCCGCACCCGTGGCTGATGCCGGAGTTCTGGCAGTTCCCGACGGTGTCCATGGGCCTCGGCCCGATCATGGCGATCTACCAGGCGCGCTTCATGCGCTACCTGAAGGACCGCGGCATCATCGAGCCGCAGGGGCGCAAGGTGTGGTGCTTTTGCGGCGACGGCGAAATGGACGAGCCGGAATCGCTCGGCGCGATCTCGCTCGCCGGTCGCGAGAAGCTCGACAACCTCATCTTTGTCGTGAATTGCAACCTGCAGCGGCTCGACGGGCCGGTGCGCGGCAACGGCAAGATCATCCAGGAGCTGGAATCCGATTTCCGCGGCGCCGGCTGGAACGTGATCAAGGTGGTGTGGGGCTCGTACTGGGATCCGCTGTTCCTGCGCGACAAGAACGGCATCCTGCTGCGGCGCATGGAAGAGTGCGTGGACGGCGAGTACCAGGTCTTCAAGTCGCAGGATGGGGCGTTCGTGCGCAAGCATTTCTTCGGCAAGTACCCCGAGCTGCTCGACATGGTCGCGCACATGTCGGACGACGACATCTGGCGGCTGAACCGCGGCGGGCACGATCCGCACAAGATCTACGCGGCCTACGCCGCCGCGGTAAAGCACGTCGGGCAGCCGACGGTGATCCTCGCCAAGACCGTGAAGGGCTACGGCATGGGCGAGGCGGGAGAGGGCCAGAACATCACGCACCAGCAGAAGAAGATGGGAACGGACTCGATCAAGGCCTTCCGCGACCGCTTCAACGTGCCCGTGCCCGACGACAAGCTCGCCGAGGTTCCTTTCTATCGCCCGCCCGAGGACAGCCCCGAGATGAAGTACCTGCGGGAGCGGATCGCGGCAATGGGCGGAAGCGTGCCCGCGCGGCGCAGGAAGAGCGTGCCGCTCGAGGTGCCCGCGCTTTCCGCTTTCGACGCGCAGCTCAAGGGAACCGAGGGCCGCGAGATCTCCACGACGATGGCGTTCGTGCGCGTCCTCAACACGATCGTCCGCGACAAGGCCCTCGGCAAGCTGGTGGTGCCGATCGTCCCGGACGAGTCCCGCACGTTCGGCATGGAGGGGATGTTCCGGCAGCTCGGCATCTATTCGCACGTCGGCCAGCTCTACACGCCTCAGGATGCCGATCAGCTCATGTATTACAAGGAGGACAAGAACGGGCAGATCCTGCAGGAAGGCATCAACGAGGCGGGCGCGATGTGCTCGTGGATCGCCGCGGCGACGTCCTACAGCACGAACGGGCGGCCGATGATCCCGTTCTATATCTTCTACTCGATGTTCGGCTTCCAGCGCGTGGGCGACCTGTGCTGGGCCGCGGGCGACATGCGCGCGCGCGGCTTCCTGCTCGGGGGCACCTCCGGGCGCACCACGCTGAACGGCGAAGGGCTGCAGCACGAGGACGGCCACAGCCATCTCCTCGCCTCCACCGTCCCGAACTGCGTGTCGTACGACCCGACGTACGCCTACGAGGTCGCGGTGATCATTCAGGACGGGTTGCGCCGCATGTACCGCGACCAGGAGGACGTCTACTACTACATCACGGTGATGAACGAGAACTACGCGCATCCCGCGATGCCGGAAGGCGCGGAGCAGGGCATCCTCCGAGGCATGTACCTGCTGCCCCGCGCCGAGAAAGCGGGAAAGCCCGCCAAGAACAAGCTCAAGGCCCAGCTGCTGGGCAGCGGCAGCATACTGCGGGAGGTGATCGCGGGGGCGGAAATGCTCGAGAAGGATTTCGGCGTATCCGCCGATATCTGGAGCGTCACCAGCTTCAACGAGCTGCGCCGCGACGGCATCGAGACCGCGCGCTGGAACCTGCTCCATCCGGAAGCGGAGCCGAAGCGTTCCTACGTCGAGCAGTGCCTGCAGGACCATGCGGGCCCGGTGATCGCGGCGACCGACTACATGAAGGTATTTGCCGACCAGATCCGGGCCTACCTGCCGCAGCCCGCGCAATACAGCGTGCTCGGCACCGACGGCTTCGGGCGCTCCGATACCCGCCGGTCGCTGCGCAGCCATTTCGAAGTGGACCGGCGCTACGTCGCGGTGGCGGCGCTGAAAGCGCTCGCCGACCAGGAAGCGCTGCCGCAGAAGAAGGTGGTCGAGGCGATCCGCAAGTACGGCGTGGATCCCGAGAAGCCGAACCCCGCCAGAGCCTGAAGAGCGCGGCTCGCGACTGGCGGCTCTGACTCCAATCGAATGAAACCGACAGCATTTGAACGGCGGCTAACCGCCGTCCACGACCCGCGATCCGCGATCCGCGAGTCACGGTGCATCAGATGAGCAACGTGATCGAGGTCAAGGTCCCCGACATCGGGGACTTCAAGAACATCCCGGTGATCGACGTGCTGGTCAAGCCGGGAGACCGGGTCAGCAAGGAGGCGCCGCTCGTCACGCTCGAATCCGACAAGGCCACGATGGACGTGCCGGCGCCGGCCGCCGGCGTGGTGAAGGAGCTCAAGCTCAAGGTGGGGGACAAAGTGTCGGAGGGCACGCTCGTCCTCACGCTCGAACCCCCCCTTTCGTCCCCCCCTTATCAAGGGGGGGATAGTGGGGGGGTCAAGGGGGAAATGGAAGAGGGGGTGGGCGCAGCGCCGAAGCCGGCGGCGCAAAAACCCGCTGCGGCCCCGCAGCCGGCGCCGCCGCGTCCGCCGGCGCCTTCGCCGGCAGCGCCCGCCGCCGCAACCCCCCCATCTCCCCCCCTTCCCAAGGGGGGGACGGAAGGGGGGGTGGACGAAACCGGATTCGCGCGCGCCCACGCCAGCCCTTCGGTGCGGCGCTTCGCGCGCGAGCTGGGTGTGGACCTCGCGCGCGTGAAGGGCGCCGGACCCAAGGAACGCGTGCTCAAGGAGGATATCCAGAATTACGTGAAGAGCGAGCTCGCGCGCCCGCGAGCGGCGGAGGGCGGGATGGGCTTTGGCCTGCCGCCGCTGCCTAAGGTGGATTTCGCGAAGTTCGGACCGGTCACCACGCAGCCGCTCGCGCGAATCAGGAAGCTCTCGGGAGCGAACCTGCACCGCAACTGGGTCGCCATCCCGCACGTCACGCAGAACGACGAGGCCGACATCACGGAGCTGGAGGAATTCCGCAAGGTCCAGGTGGAAGAGGCGAAGAAGCAGGGCATTCGCTTCACCATACTGTGCTTCCTGCTGAAGGCGGTGGTCGTGGCGCTCAGGCAGCACCCCGAGTTCAATGCCTCGCTGTCCCACGATGGCGAAAGCCTCGTGCTCAAGCAGTACTTCCACATCGGCGTCGCGGTCGACACGCCCAACGGGCTCGTCGTGCCGGTCATCCGCGACGTGGACAAGAAGGGACTGATGGAGCTGGCGAAGGAGCTGGGCGAGGTAAGCGCCCGCATGCGCGCGGGCAAGATCGCGCCCGCCGATCTCCAGGGCGGCTGTTTTTCGATCTCGAGCCTCGGCGGCCTCGGCGGCGGCCATTTCACCCCCATCATCAACGCACCCGAAGTGGCGATACTCGGCGTCGGAAAGTCGGTGACGCGGCCGGTGTGGAGCGGCAAGGCGTTCGAGCCGCGGATGATGCTGCCGCT
>JBIOVQ010000179.1:0-27562 GCA_044867805.1 Burkholderiales bacterium
GCCTCCCGGTAGTACTCCCGGCGCAGCAGCCGCGCGCCGCGCGGCAGCCTGCCGGTGCCCGTGCTCAGACGGCCAATCGCGCGCGCCCCTTTGCGCGGCGCGCCCGCACGACTCCGCGGCCTCCGCGGGTGCGCATCCGCACCCGAAAACCATGCGTACGCTTGCGGCGCGTCTTCGACGGCTGATATGTGCGCTTCACTTTGGTACGGTTCCGCTGCTGAAAAGCGCGCTATTACAACCTCTAACTCTCCGCCGTGTCAACCGTTTTCTCGCCGCCGTGACGCGGCGGACGATGCGCGGAATGCTGTGGATAACCGGACCTAAACAGGCTAAAATTTGCCGCTGTAAATCGCGCTTTCCGGCGACCGCCAGCCTCACCGACCCAACCGAACCGATGAACAACTTCTGGCGCGCCTGCCTGGCTTGCTTCGAGAAGGAGCTGCCGCCCCAGCAATACAAGACCTGGATCAAACCCCTGCAGTTTCACGCCGACGGCGACCGCCTGCTGCTGGTCGCGCCCAACCGCTTCGTGCTCCAGTGGATCCGCGACCGCTTCCTGGGCCGCATCGAGGAGCTGGCGCGCGAGCACTTCAAGCGCGAAGTGCCCGTCCAGCTCACCCTCGCCGACAAGGACGCGGCCGCAGCTCCGGCGCCACCCGGTCGCGCGGTAACCCCCAGCGCGCCGGCCAAGCCGACCAGCCGGGAAGTCTCCCGCCTCAATCCCGCCTTCAGCTTCGAGACTTTCGTGACCGGCAAGGCCAACGAACTGGCGCGCGCCGCGGCGGCGCAGGTCGCCGAGCGGCCGGGCGCGGCCTACAACCCGCTCTTCATCTACGGCGGCGTCGGGCTCGGCAAGACGCACCTGATCCAGGCGATCGGCAACCGGCTGCGGGAGCAGGCGCCGGACACCAAGATCCGCTACATCCACGCGGAACAGTACGTGTCCGACGTCGTGCGCGCCTACCAGCACAAGGCCTTCGACGATTTCAAGCGCTACTACCACTCGCTCGATCTCCTGCTGATCGACGACATCCAGTTCTTCGGTGGCAAGAGCCGCACGCAGGAGGAGTTCTTCTACGCCTTCAACGCACTGATCGAGGCGCATAAGCAGGTCGTGATCACCTGCGACACCTATCCCAAGGAAATCGCCGGAATCGAGAACCGCCTGATCTCCCGCTTCGGTTGGGGCCTGACCGTCGCAGTCGAGCCGCCCGAGCTGGAGATGCGCGTGGCGATACTGCTCAAGAAGGCCGAGGCCGAGGGCATCAAGCTTGAGGAGGCCGTCGCTTTCTTCCTCGCCAAGCATATCCAGTCCAATGTGCGCGAGCTGGAAGGGGGCTTGAAGCGCGTGCTCGCCTACTCCCGCTTCTCCGGCCGCGACATATCGCTCGAGCTATCCCGCGAGGCGCTGCGCGACCTGCTCGCCATCCAGCACCGCCAGGTCTCCATTGAAAATATCCAGAAGACGGTGGCCGACTACTACAAGATAAAGGTCTCCGAGATGTACTCGAAGAAGCGCAGCCGCAATGTGGCCCGGCCGCGCCAGATCGCCATGGCACTGGCGAAGGAGCTCACGCAGCTGAGCCTGCCCGATATCGGCGAAGCCTTCGGCGGCCGCGATCACACCACCGTGCTGCACGCCTGCCGCAAGGTCGCGTTGCTCAAGTCCACCAATACCGAGCTCACGAGAGACTTCAATTCGCTGCTCAACGTCCTGCGCAGCTGAGGGTGCAAGCTGTGGATATCAGCAGGCGCGCGGAAAGCAGGGTGTGTTATCCACAAGCTCTACAGTTCCGCGCATCGCTTCTGCACAGCCTTGTGCTGACCCCGGACCCGCGCCCCGCCCGCGTGATCCGCCTTTTGCACAAGCAATGACCGTCTTCTATTAGTCCTATTACCTTATAAGTAAGATCATAGAACCCATGAAGCTCGTTCAGCTCGAACGCGATGCCCTGCTGAAGCCCCTTCAGGCAGTCACCGGAATCGTGGAGAAGCGTCACACGCTCCCTATTCTTTCGAACGTCCTCATCGAGCGCAAAGGCGGGCATCTGACGCTGATAGCGACGGACCTGGAGATACAAGTCGCGACGCGCACGGGTCTGGGCAAAGGGGGAGGAGAGGACGCCGGCCTGACGGTATCCGCGCGCAAGCTCCAGGACATACTGCGCTCGCTGCCGGAAGGGAGCGAGGCGCTGCTGGACACGCAGAACAACCGCCTGCAGGTGCGCTCCGGCAAGAGCCGTTTCAACCTGCAGACCCTCCCGGTGGCGGATTTTCCGACCATGGCGGATCCCGGCGCCGCGCAGGCGAAGATCAGCATGCCGCAAAAGGCGCTGCGCGAGCTCTTGCTGCTCGTCCAGTACGCCATGGCGCAGCAGGACATACGCTATTACCTGAACGGGCTGCTGCTGCTGCTCGAGGGCGGCCAGGTCAAGGTCATCGCGACCGACGGGCATCGCCTGAGCTTTGCGGCGCGTCCGCTCGGCCAGCAGCAGGACAAGCGCGAGGTCATCGTGCCGCGCAAGGCGGTGCTTGAGCTGGGCCGGCTCCTTGCCGACTCCGACGACGGCGTGGACCTGGAGATATTCGGGAGCCTGGTGCGCTTCTCGTTCGGCGACACCGTGGTGACGACGAAGATCATCGACGGGAAATTTCCCGACTACACGCGCGTCGTGCCGACGAACTACCAGAAGCGCTTCTCCGTCAAGCGCCAGGACCTGCTGCAGTCATTGCAACGGGCCGCGATCCTGGCCAACGAGAAGTTCCGCGGCGTGCGCTGGATGGTCGCGCCCAACATGCTCCGCATCTCGTGCACGAACAACGAGCAGGAGGAGGCCCAGGAGGAGCTGGAGATCGCCTATAGCGGTGACGCGCTGGATATCGGATTCAACATCATGTATCTCCTGGACGTCCTCAACAACGTGCACAGCGAGCAGGTGGAGTGCGCCTTCGGGGACGCCAACAGCAGCATGCTCATCACCGTGCCGGACAACCGTGAATTCCGCTACGTCGTGATGCCCATGCGGATCTGAGGAAGCAGTCGAGATGGCAGAGAAGGAAACGGGCAAGGAAGAGCAGCGATCCGCCGAAGACTATGATGCGAGCAGCATCAAGGTTCTCAAGGGCTTGGAGGCCGTGCGCAAGCGCCCGGGGATGTACATTGGCGACACCAATGACGGCACCGGGCTGCATCACATGGCGTTCGAGGTCATCGACAACGCCGTCGACGAGGCGCTGGCCGGGTTCTGCGACGAGATAACCGTCACCATCCATCCGGACAACTCGGTCAGCGTGGTCGACAACGGCCGCGGCATCCCGACCGAAACCATGCCCGGGGACGAAGCGGGCCGCTCCAGCGCCGAAGTGGTGATGACGGAGCTCCACGCCGGCGGGAAATTCGATAACAACTCATACAAGGTGGCCGGCGGCCTGCACGGCGTCGGCGTCTCGGTCGTGAACGCGCTTTCGGAATGGCTGCGGCTGTCGATCCGCCGCGAGGGTCAGCTCCACCAGATGGAGTTCCGGATGGGCGAAGCGGTGGCGCCGCTCAAGGTGACCGGCAAGGCCGAGCGCCGCGGCACGGAGGTGCATTTCCTGCCGGCGAAGGAAATCTTCGGGCGCGTCGAGTTCCACTATGAGATCCTGGCGAAGCGGCTGCGCGAGCTGGCGTTCCTCAACAGCGGGCTCAAGATCATCCTCGTCGACCAGCGCAGCGGCAAGGACGAGACGTTCGCCTTCAGCGGGGGCGTCAAGGGTTTCGTGGAGTACATCAACCGCAGCAAGACGGTGCTGCACCCGAGCATCTTCTACGCCCTGGGCGAGATGGACGGCATCATCGTCGAAGTCGCCATGCAGTGGAACGATTCGTACCAGGAATCCGTGCAGTGCTTCACCAACAACATCCCGCAGCGTGACGGCGGCACCCATCTCACCGGCCTGCGCGCGGCGCTGACACGCACGCTCAACCAGTTCATCGAAACCACCAAGCTCGCCGAGAAGGCCAAGGTCGAGACCTCCGGCGACGACATGAAGGAAGGTCTGACAGCGGTGCTGTCGGTTAAGGTTCCGGAGCCCAAGTTCTCGTCCCAGACCAAGGACAAGCTCGTGTCCTCCGAAGTACGGCCGGTGGTCGAGGAGATCGTCGGCCAGAAGCTCACGGAATTCCTGCTCGAGAAGCCGAGCGATGCCCGCATCATCTGCAGCAAGATCATCGAGGCCGCCCGCGCGCGAGAGGCGGCGCGCAAGGCGCGCGAGCTCACGCGGCGCAAGGGGGTGCTGGATTCGTTCGGGTTGTCGGGCAAGCTCGCCGATTGCCAGGAACAGGACCCCGCCGAATCGGAACTCTACATCGTGGAGGGCGATTCGGCCGGCGGCTCGGCGAAGCAGGGCCGCGACCGCAAGTTCCAGGCGATCCTCCCGCTCAAGGGCAAGATCCTCAATGTGGAGCGCGCCCGGCTCGACAAGATGCTCTCATCGCAGGAGATCATCACCCTCATCAGCGTGCTCGGCACGGGGATCGGGGAAGAGTATGCGCCGGAGCGGCTGCGCTATCACCGCATCATCATCATGACCGACGCCGACGTGGACGGCTCCCACATCCGCACGCTCCTGCTCACGTTTTTCTACCGCCAGATGCGCCAGCTCATCGAGGATGGGCGCATCTATATCGCCCAACCGCCGCTCTACAAGGCGAAGCACGGCAAGAGCGAGCGCTATCTCAAGGACGATGACGAGCTCAAGCAGTTGATGCTCACCCTGGCGCTGTCCGAAGCCGAACTCCACACCGGCGGCAACGGCCACGCGCTCAGAAACGAGGCGCTGGAAGAACTGGTCAGGGCCTATAGCGAGGCGAAGAACGCCGTCGAGCGGATGAGCCGCGTTGTTGACGACGATATCCTGTACGCCTTGATGCGCCGCCCCACCGAGCTCGACTTGTCGGACGAGAAGAAGGCGCAAGACAGCGCCGGCACACTGCGCGTGCTGCTGCTGCCCAAGGGGATCAAGGTGGAGGCGTGCCGGGACGAGAAGACGGAACGCTACATGCTGGTGATGAGCCGTACCGAGCATGGCGTCATGCGCCAATGGCAGATCGATGCGGAATTTCTCAAGAGCAGCGACTACGAAAAGATCCACCAGGCGGCGAAGCAGCTCGACGGACTGCAGCTGACGGAAGACGCCTACGTCAAGCGCGGCGAGAAGCAGCGGCCGGTCAGGCAATTCAGCGACGCCATCGAGTGGCTGCTCGAGGAAACGCAGCGGGGGGTCGGCATCCAGCGCTACAAGGGCCTGGGAGAAATGAACCCGGAGCAGTTGTGGGAAACCACCATGGATCCCAAGAGCCGGCGGCTGCTGAAAGCCCAGATCGAGGACGCGATCAGTGCGGAAGCCATCTTTTCCACCCTGATGGGCGACGAGGTCGAGCCGCGGCGCCAGTTCATCGAGACCAACGCGCTCGGCGTGCGCAACCTGGATATCTAACGGTCAGCCGTCAGCCGTCAGCCGTCAGTTGACTGCTGCCATCAAGTCGTCTTGCGCTTGGTCTTCGGTGGCTTCGTGCGGGCCTTGCCGCCGACCGGCTGGGCCGCGGTTTTGGGCGGGCTCGCGGCCGGCGCCTCGGTCTTCGCGGCGCGGCCCGGGCGCGGCTTGTAGACGGTCGCCGGCCCGGGCTCCTGGGCCGCCGTCTTGCGCGGCGCGCGCGCCTCGAATTCGAACCCGACCCGCCCTTCCTTCGTCTTGGCCAGATAGGCCTTGAAGGGCCGGCCGCGCTTGGAGATGAAGCGCGACAGCAGGTCGGTGCGGCCGGTCGCCAGCAGTTTCTGCATCTGCTCGCGCTCGACGGGCTGCTGCAGGATCATCTTGCCGGAGCGGAAATCGCAGCTGCGGCCGGCTCCGACTGCCTTTTCGCAGACATAGACGGCGCCGTGCTCGAACACGCGCGCGCCGCATTTCGGGCAGGCGCCCAGGCTTTGCTGGCTCGAGAAATCGGGGGGATTGGCCGCTTCCTCTTCCAGGCGGGCCTGCCCGAAATCGAACTCGAGCTTGTGTTCGTCGGTGAGCCGGATGCCGGCCGAGAACGGCTTGCCGGCGCGGCTGCGGAAACCGGCGAGCGGACCCACGAACCGCTTCTGGAACAGCTCGGCGACTTCCTCCGGGGCCCATTCCCGCCCCGAGATCACGGCCCACAGGGAGAAATCGCATTTCTGGCACTGGAACTTGCGGTAGTTCTCCTGCACGACGCCGCCGCACTTGGGGCACGGCGCCTCGACGGTGACATAGACCTCGTCGGGAATGTCGCCCTTCTTGATGCGCTCGACGAGGTCGCGCGTTACCTGCTCGATGTGCTCCATGAACACGTCGCGCTTGAGCTGGCCGGTCTCCATGAGCCTGAGCTTGTATTCCCAGTCTCCGGTGAGCTCGGGAGAGGTGATTTCGGTGACGCCGAAGTGATGCAACGCGAGCAGCAGCCGGAATGCCTTCCAGGTCGGCTTCAGCTCGCGGCCTTCGCGCTGCACGTATTTCTCGAAGATCAACCCCTCGATGACGGCGGCGCGGGTAGCGGGCGTGCCCAGTCCCTTGGCTTCCATCGCCTCGCGCAGGTCGTCGTCCTCGACCAGCTTGCCGGCGCCCTCCATCGCGGAGAGCAGCGTCGCCTCGGTGTAGCGTGCCGGCGGCTTGGTCTGGTTGGCGACCGCGTTGACCTCGAGCACGGCGGCCCGCTCGCCGCTCGCGACGGCGGGCAGGTTCTGCGATTCTTCCTGCGCCGAGCGGCCGTACACGGCGAGCCAGCCGGGGTTCTGGAGGATGCGGCCCTCCGTCTTGAAGTGGTGCTCGCCCACCTGCGTGATCCGCGTCGTCTGCAGGTACTCGGCTGCGGGGTGGAAGACCGCGAGAAAGCGCCGCACGACGAGGTCGTAGAGCTTCTGCTCGGCCTCGGTGAGGTGGCGCGGCGCCTGCAGCGTGGGAATGATCGCGAAATGGTCGCTGATCTTGGCGTTGTCGAAAATGCGCTTGTTGGGTTTTACCCAGCCGTTCTTCAGCACGCTCTTCGCGTGCGGCGCGTATTCGCGGATGCCGCCCAGCACGTCCAGGGTCTTCTTCACCGTGCCCAGGTAGTCCTCGGGCAGCGCGCGCGAGTCGGTGCGCGGGTAAGTGAGGACCTTGTGCCGCTCGTAGAGCGCCTGGGCGAGCGACAGCGTAGTGCGGGCGGAAAACCCGAAGCGGCCGTTGGCCTCGCGCTGCAGGCTCGTCAGGTCGAACAGCAGCGGCGAGAGTTGCGTGGCGGGCTTGGTCTCATCGGTGACGACGCCTGTTTGGCCCGCGCAGTCAGCCGCGATCGCCTGGGCCCGCGCCGCCTCCCACAGGCGCTCAGCCTTGCGCTCGGCGTCGTCGTCCTTCTTGAATGCCGGGTCGAACCAGCGGCCGGGATATTCCCCGGCCTTCACGCCGAAGCGGGCGTGCACTTCCCAGTAGTCGCGGGGCTTGAAAGCGCGGATGCGCTCCTCGCGCTCGACCAGGATCGCGAGCGTGGGCGTCTGCACGCGCCCGACCGTGGTCAGGTAAAAGCCGCCTTCCTTGGAATTGAAGGCGGTCATGGCGCGCGTGCCGTTGATGCCCACCAGCCAATCGGCTTCCGAGCGGCATTTGGCCGCGTCGGCGAGCGGGAGCAGCTCGCGGTCGGGCCGCAGTTTCTCGAAGCCCTCGCGGATCGCCGCCTGGGTCATCGATTGGAGCCACAGGCGCTGCATCGGCTTCTTCGCGCCCGCGTGCTGCATGAGGTAGCGGAAGATCAGCTCGCCCTCGCGCCCGGCGTCGCAGGCATTGATGAGGCCGGTCACGTCCTTGCGCTTGATCAGCCGCAGCAGCAGGTTCAGGCGGCTCTCGCTCCTTTCGATCGGGGCGAGCTCGAAGTGCGGCGGGATGACCGGCAGGTGCGCGAAAGACCACTTGCCGCGCTTGACGTCGTGTTCCTCCGGCACCGCGAGCTCGAGCAGGTGGCCGACCGCGGAGGAGAGCACGTACTCGTCATTCTCGTAGTAGTCGCCGTGACGCGCGAAGCCGCCCAGCGCGCGCGCGATGTCGCCCGCGACGGACGGTTTTTCCGCGATGATCAGATGCTTTCCCATTCGCGTGCCCGAAAATCCTGCGGCGAGGTCAAAAGAGCGCCAGATGATAAGTACAAAATTTTGCGCAGGCAAGCGCGACGTCGGGAACGCGGCGCGAGGACGGCGGAATTTTCGGGGCAAAGCGCGCCGAAATCGGCGCCGCGTGAACGCACGCGTCCATACCGCACGCGCGTTGCGCGCGCGGCAAGTCGCTCGCGCGGGAACTGCTTGGTTTGCCGCGGTTAGTTGGAGCGGCGCGGGGGAAAAACGCGCTGGTACAACCCGCCGGGCAAGGCGGCGATATGACCGTCGAGCTCGAGTTGCGTGAGGAGCGCGCCCAACTCGCCGGCGCCGAGGCCGCAGCGGACCCCGAGGGTGTCCCGATCGCAGGGGTCGTGGCCCAGCGCGTCGAGCACAAGACGGGCGCTGGAGCCGGTCTCTGCAGCGGGCGCCGTCGGGGCGGCTGCGGGACCGGCCGACGGCAGCCGCAGTTCTTCGAGTATGTCGTCCGCGCTTTCCACGAGTTTCGCGCCCTGCTTGATGAGGGCGTGGCAGCCCTTGGCGAGCGGCGAGTGGATGGAGCCCGGGATGGCAAAGACTTCCCGGCCTTGCTCGGCGGCCAGGCGCGCAGTGATGAGCGAGCCGCTGTCGGCCGCGGCCTCGACGACCAGGCAACCCAGCGCCAGTCCGCTGATCAAGCGGTTGCGGCGCGGGAAATTGCCGGGGAGAGCAGCGGTGCCGAGGGGAAATTCGGATACCAGCGCACCGCGGGCGGCCAGCTCGTGCGCCAGGGCGCGGTTGCGCGCGGGATAGACGATGTCGGCTCCGGTGCCCAGGACGGCGATGGTGCCGGCCCGTCCGGCCAATCCGCCGCGGTGCGCCGCCGCGTCGACGCCGAGCGCGAGGCCGCTTACGATGGTCAGGCCGGCATCCGACAGCGTCCTGGCGAAGGCCTCGGCATTCGCCGCGCCCTGCGCAGTCGCGTTGCGGCTTCCGACGACGGCGATCGCGGGATGCGAAAGCAGCCGGGCGCGTCCCTTGACGTAGAGCAGGGGCGGCGGATCGGAAATCTGCAGGAGCTGCGGGGGATAAGCGGCGTCGGCGAGCGTCACGAGCCGGTTGGCCGGGTCTTCCAGCCAGCGCGCCGCGGCGGCGAGTCCGTCACCCACATCGCCCTGCTTGAGGGCGGCAGCAACGGAATCGGGAACATGTCTGGTCAGTTCGCCGCGGCTGGCCGCGAGGGCCTGCTCGGGACCGCCGTAAGCGCGCAACAGCCGGCGCACAGCTTCGCTGCTCACGCCGGGCGTGAGGCTCAGCTTGAGCCAGGCGGCGAGATCCGCTGCAAGCGGCATGGCGGCATGCTACCGCGGCATGCCGCGCCAGGGGAGAGGGGACGGGCGCGGGAGAGACGGTTTCCCGCGAAATCAGGGTTCGGTGACGACGTCGTTGATCGCGACCGGGCGGGAGGACTGCATCACGAGCCCGAACGATGCACGGTCAAAAGTGCGAAACACCATTACCAGCCCGTAGCGCTCGTCGGGCAACTTCGCGGCATCTTCCGCCGAGATGGCCTGCCCCCGCTGGTACAAGGCGGCATCGCGCGGGGTGAGTTCCTCGGCATAGTAAGTCCGCGGCGAATCGCTGCCGGTAATGCCTTGCGCGCCGTAGAGCGGCGACATGCGCAGATCGAAGCGCGCGGTGCTCTGGCTGCGGTGGATCGCCAGCACGTGCCCGACTTCGAGGCCGTCGTTCGAGCCCTTGGACAACGCGACGATGCCGAGCGGGCCGGTCTCGCCCAGGCCGCGATAGGTCGAGACGATGCGCCCGCGCACCGGCCGCCACGGCGCGCGCGGAACGTACGAGAACACCGGCGCTTCCCGGGTCGCGGGCATCAGGCGGTCGCCGACGCCGATCTCCTGGGTGGACTTCGTGATCGCGATGGTGCTGGGGTCGCCGAACTTGGTCACCCGCGCCTCGCCCAGATAGACGGCCAGATAGCCCAGGGTTTCGTTGGACTCCGGATCGACGAGCGCATCACCGCGCCGGAATACCTGCCAGACCGTGGTGCGCTTTCCGTCGTCGAGGAGGCCCTGGGCATAGGCGAGACTGCCGGCGCCGATGGAGACGCGATTTTCCTCGGTGGCCATGATGCGCGGCGCGCCGTCGAGCTCGTTCTGCCCGACGACCAGCGGGCGCGACAGGAAAGGCTCGATCGCGGACGGCGGGATGGTGGGCACCGCCTTGTCCTTGAGCGGCTCGGCCCGGGTCCTCGGACTGAGCTTCACCACTGAATCCCTGACGTCGGCTGGAACATCCAGTCCCCGCCGGTCGCGGGCCGCGGCGGCTGCGGCGGCGTCAGACGGGTCGGCCAAGCGCAGCACCCCCGCATCACGGTCGAGCACCAGCACGTCGCCGGGGAAGATCCGGTGAGGGTTTCTCAATTGTTCCTGGTTCATGCGCCACAGGGAGGGCCAGCGCCACGGATCCTGCAGAAAGCGCCCGGATATGCCCCAGAGGGTGTCGCCGGGAACCACGACGTAGCGATCGGGCGCGTCATCCCGCAGTGTGGGAGCGTCGGCGGCGAGCGCCACTACCGGAGTCATCAGTAAAATCAGGGATATAATTGCTTTACGCATGGAACGCCCTCAATTAAGACGCCAACAGGCGCAGCCTCGCAAAGGCGGAGCTGCGCCCGAGATATTGGTTTAAATTCTGCATCTAGCTGTCTAAATTCGCAAGCTTTTTATGGCTTTACTGCCGATACTTCGCTATCCCGACCGGCGGCTTCATCGGCGGGCCGCCCCAGTGGACCGGGTGGATGACGGGATTCGCAAGCTAATCAAGGACATGGCCGACACTATGCATGCGGCGCCGGGCGTTGGCCTGGCTGCAACACAGGTGGATGTTCACTTGCGCGTCATCGTGATCGATATCTCCGAAACCCGCGACCAGCTGCACGTGCTGGTCAACCCGGAACTGCTCGCGGCGAGCGGCGAGGCCGACGCCGAGGAAGGCTGCCTGTCCGTGCCCGGCGTGTTCGAGAAGGTGAGGCGCGCCGAACGCGTGACCGTGCGCGCGCTCGACGCCCAGGGTGTGTCCCGCACCATCGAGGCGGCGGGGCTGCTCGCGGTATGCATCCAGCACGAGATGGATCATCTCGAAGGCAAGGTGTTCGTCGAAAAGCTCTCGCGCCTGAAGCAGAGCCGCATCCTCGCCAGGCTGAAGAAGGGCGAGCGGCGGGCCGCGGAGCCCGCAGAGCGCCGTCTCGTGCTCTGATCTTCGCCGGTCTGGCGGCGTGCATTCCACGAGCGACGCGGGCCCGGCGCCGATGGACGACCACGGCGCGCGGCTGACCCGGTCCCGATGAAAATCGTCTTCGCAGGAACCCCCGCATTCGCGGCGGTAGCGCTCGATGCGTTGCTGCGGGCCGGGCACGACGTGACGCTGGTCCTGACCCAGCCCGATCGGCCGGCGGGGCGCGGCCTCAAAGCCCAGCCCTCGGCCGTGCACCGCCTGGCGCGCGAGCGCGGTCTAGCATTGCTGCAACCGGTCGCGCTCAAGGAGCCCGCCGTGCTGCAGGCGGTGATGGCGCGGGCCCCCGAAGTGCTCGTCGTGGCGGCTTATGGGCGGATCCTGCCGGGGCCGCTGCTCCGCGCCGCGCCGCGCGGCGCGATCAATGTCCACGCTTCGCTGCTGCCGCGCTGGCGCGGCGCCGCGCCCATCCAGCGCGCCTTGCTGGCGGGCGATGCCGTCACCGGTGCCACGATCATGCAGATGGAGGAGTCGCTCGACACCGGGCCGATCCTGCTGCAGGCGCCGCTGCCGATATCCGCGGAGGACACGGCCGGCGCGCTGCACGACAAGCTCGCCGCGCTGGGGGCGGAGTTGCTGCTGCGCGCCTTGGCAGAGGCGCCGGCGGCACTGCCGCAGAACGAGGCCGAAGCCACGTACGCGGCACGCATCGAGACCAGCGAGGCGGAAATCGACTGGGGCAGGACCGCGCAGGAAATCGACCGGCAGGTGCGCGCTTTCGATCCCGCCCCCGGCGCGCGAACACGCATCGATGGCGTGGCGCTCAAGATCTGGCGCGCGCGGCCCGAGCCGGCCGCAGCGGCCGCGCCGGGGACCGTGCGCGCGGCGGGCGCCGGGGGCATCGTGGTCGCCTGCGGCGGCGGTGCCCTGCGCATCCTCGAATTGCAGCGCGCGGGCGGCAAGCGCATCGGCGCCGATGCATTCATGGCGGGCTTCAAGCTCGCGGCCGGCGCGCGTTTCGGGCGCGGCCGTGGTTGAAGTCCAGCGCCTGGCCGCGCAGGCCGTCGTGAGCGTGCTGGAGGGCCGCAGCCTCGATGCCGCGCTCGCCGCGGTATGGCAACGGCATTCACGGCTGGACGCCCGCACCCGCCCGGCCATCCAGGATCTTGCCTACGGCACTCTGCGCTTCCTGGCGCGCTTCGAGGCGCTGCTCGATTCTCTGCTCGACCGGCCGCTCGAGGACGCGCGGCTGCGCGCCCTGCTGCTGGTCGCGCTCTACCAGCTCGAGCGCACCCGGGCGGCGCCGCACGCGGTCGTGGACCACGCGGTGCGCACGGCGGCGGCGCTGGGACTCGCATCCGCCAAGGGCCTCGTCAACGCGGTACTGCGCAACTTCCTGCGCCGGCGCGCGCAGCTCGTGACCCAGGCGCAGCGCGCGGAGACCGTCCGTTTCTGCCATGCCCAGTGGTGGATCGACAAGCTGCGCAGCCAGTACCCCTCGCGCTATGCGGCGGTACTGGAAGCGGATAACGAACATCCGCCGCTCACGCTGAGGGTGAATGTGCGGCGCACGAGCCGCGCCGCCTACCTCGACCAGCTCGCCCGGCACGGCATCGCAGCCGAAGCGTGCGGGGAGAGCGGCGCGCTGCTCGCGAAGCCGTTGCCCGCGGAGCGCATACCCGGGTTCGCCGAAGGCCTGGTCTCGGTGCAGGATGCCGCGGCGCAGCTCGCGGCATTCTTGCTCGACGTGCGCGACGGCATACGCGTACTCGACGCGTGCGCCGCCCCCGGCGGCAAGGCCACGCACGTCCTGGAGCTCGCGGCGGTTGAGCTCACCGCCCTCGACAACGACGGCGGCCGCCTCGAGCGCGTGCGCTCGAATCTCGCGCGCCTGGGGCTGGAAGCGCGCGTGGCGCGCGGCGACGCCGGTGAACCGGGGGAGTGGTGGGACGGCAAGCCCTACGACCGCATCCTCGCCGACGTGCCGTGCAGCGCATCGGGCATCGTCCGGCGGCATCCTGATATCAAGTGGCTGCGCCGCGCCAGCGACGTCGCGCAGTTCGCGCGCGCGCAGGGCCGCCTGCTCGACGCGCTGTGGCAGACGCTAGCCAGTGGTGGTAAATTGCTGTACGTAACCTGTTCCGTGTTCCAGGAGGAGAACAGCGAGCAGATCGCGGGTTTCCTGGATCGCCACCGGGATGCAACTCGCCTGAGCCTTCCCGCGGTCGACAACAACAGCGAGCTGCCCGCGGGTCAACTGCTTCCGGATGGACGGCATGACGGCTTCTTCTACGCGCTGCTGCAGAAGTCTTGAGGGCCTGGCAGCGCTGTTCCTGCTGTGCGTCGGCATGGCGGCCGCGCTCCCTGCCCGCGCCGACCGCATCGACGTCAAGAAAGCGGCCCTGGAAGCGGCGACGAACGGCTACGTGCTCGAGGCCGACTTCGAGATTGCGCTCACCCAGCCGCTGGAAGACGCGCTCAACAAGGGCGTGCCGCTCTACTTCACGTTCGACTTCGAGCTGATACGGCCGCGCTGGTACTGGTTCAATGAAAAGATCGCCGGCGCGCGGCAGCAGTACCGGCTGTCGTACAACGCCCTGACGCGGCAGTATCGCGTCGCGGTGCGCGCGCTGCACCAGAACTTCGCCACGCTCGCGGAAGCGCTCGAATTCATGAGCCGCGTGCGGCTGGGCGAGATTGCAGGGCCGGGCGCCTTGAGCCGCGGCTACACCTACACCGCGGCGGTGCGCCTGCGGCTCGATACCTCGCAGCTGCCACGCCCGTTCCAGATCACCGCGGTCGGCTCGCGCGACTGGAGCATCGGCTCCGACTGGCACCGCTGGACGGTCTCCCCGTGAACGCCCCCCCGCGCCAGAGGACGACGCTGTCGAGCGCCGGGGTGCGCTACGTGCTGATCCTGTGCGTGAGCCTGGGAGCGATCGCGCTGTTCCTGCTCGCCACTGCCAGCGCCAGTACCGCTCTTTTCGCCGAGTACTTTCCGCTGCTGGTCGCGCTCAACGGGGCGGTGGCGTTCGTATTGACCGGCCTGGTCGCATACCAGCTGACGGTGCTGAGGCGCAAGCGCAGCGCCGGCGAGTTCGGGTCGAAGCTCACGACGCGGCTGGTCATCCTGTTCGCGCTGATGGCGATATTGCCGGGCGTGCTGATGTACGGAGTGTCCGCGCAGTTTCTCGCGCGCTCGATCGATTCCTGGTTCCAGGTCGGCGTCGACCGGGCATTGGAGGGCGGCCTCAACCTTGCCCGCGCCCCGCTCGAGACCATGCTGAAGGATGAGGCGCGCAACGCCGCGACGATGGCGCAGGCGCTGTCGGGGCAGAAGGCCTCCGAGCCGGTTGCGGCGCTCAACTCGCTGCGCACCGGGGCCGGCGTCGAGCAGGCGGCGGTATTCGGCGAGGACGGCAGGCTCGTCGCGTACTCGGGCGACGAGGGCGCGGGCGTGACACCCGAGCCGCCGAGCCCGGCGGCGCTGCGGCAGATGCGGGCGGACGGCTGGTACGGCGCGATCGAGGCAGGAACGGAGAAGGGGCTGCACTTGCGCGTGCTGGTGCCGCTGCCGGCGGCGCCGGGCGCGGGCGAGGGGCAGGTGCTCATGGTAGTCCGCGCGGTGCCGGCGAAGCTCGCCCGGGACGCCGAGGCGGTGCAGGCGGGCTACCGCCAGTACCAGGAACTCACGCTGTCGCGACGCGGGCTCAAGCGGCTCTACGGCGTGACGCTCACGCTGACGCTGCTGCTCGCCGTGCTTTCCGCGGCGGCGCTCGCCTTCGTGCTCTCCGATCGCCTGTCGGCGCCGCTCGGAGCGCTGGTCGCCGTCACGCGCGCGGTGGCGAGCGGCGACTTCAGCCAGCGCGCGGCGGTCGTCTCGCACGACGAGATCGGCATGCTCACGCAGTCCTTCAACAGCATGACCATGCAGCTGGCCGAGGCGCACGCGCAAGCCGAGCGCCACCAGGCGGCGCTGGGCCAGGCCAAGGCGTATCTCGAAAGCGTGCTCGCGAATTTGTCCGCCGGCGTGCTGGTTTTCGACGAGGAGCTCAACCTGCGCGCCGCCAATCACAGCGCGGGCGCCATTCTCGGCATCGATTTTGCGCCGCTGATCGGGATCGCGGCGGAGCGCTGGCCCGAGCCCGCGCCGGGGCTGGCGCGGCTCGGCCGGGAGATCGCGGTCGCTTTCCAGCGAGCGGCGCGATCGGAGTGGGAGCAGCAGGTGGAGCGCCCGCTGCGCGGGAGGACACAGCTGCTGCTGCTGCGCGGCACGCGACTGCCGCAGGGCTCCGAAGGCGGCAGGGTGGTCGTGTTCGACGACATCACGCATCTCGCCGAGGCGCAGCGCGCGGCGGCCTGGGCCGAGGTGGCGCAGCGCCTGGCGCACGAAATCCGCAACCCGCTGACCCCGATCCAGCTTTCGGCGGAGCGCCTGCAGGTCAAGCTCGAGGGCAAGCTCGCGGCGCCCGAAGCGGAGATGCTGGCGCGCTCGATCCAGACGATCGTCAACCAGGTGGCGGCGCTGAAGCACATGGTGGACGCTTTCAGCCAGTACGCGCGCACCCCGGAGCCCTCCATGCGCGAGCTGGATCTCAACGCGCTGACGCGCGAGGTGCTGACGCTCTACGAAGGCTCGCTCGGCGCGTCCCTGCGGATGGAGCTGGCGGCGGGACTGCCGACGATTGTTGGCGATGCCGCGCAGCTACGCCAGGTGATCCACAATCTCATGCAGAACGCGCAGGACGCGCTCGCCGAGACGCCGGAGCCGCAGGTCATCGTGGCGACCGGCAGCGCGGAGGGCATGGTGCGGCTCACTGTGACCGACAACGGCACCGGATTCTCCGAGCACGTGATGAAGCGCGCATTCGAACCCTATGTCACTACCAAGCCCCGGGGCAGCGGCCTCGGTCTCGCGGTCGTGAAGAAGATCGTGGAAGAGCACGGCGGCACGGCCGCCGTCGCCAACATGGAGCCGCGCGGCGCGCGCGTCACCATCCTGCTGCCGGGGACGGCTCCCGATATTGCGCGCCGCACGGTGGCGCGGGCGCAGGTGTAATAAACTAGGGACGTCATTCCCCCCTTATGCAGCAAGTCCTGGTCGTAGACGACGAAATCGGCATCCGCGAGCTGCTGTCCGAGATCCTGAGCGACGAGGGCTACCAGGTCCGGCTGGCGGAGAACGCGGCCGATGCACGCGCGTTCCGCAGCCAGACGCGGCCCGACCTCGTGCTGCTCGACATCTGGATGCCCGACACCGACGGCATCACGCTGCTCAAGGAATGGGCGGCCGCGGGACTGCTGACGATGCCGGTGGTGATGATGTCGGGGCACGGCACCATCGACACCGCGGTCGAAGCGACGCGGATCGGTGCCTACGACTTCCTCGAAAAGCCGATTGCGCTGCAGAAGCTGCTCGCGACGGTGGGCCGCGCCCTCAAGCAGGGCACCGAGCAGGCGCCCTCGGCGCTCTCCCTGGCGGGCCTCGGGCGCGCGCCGCTGGTGCTCGAACTCAAGCAGCGCCTGGAGCGGGTCCTCAACCTGCGCACGCCGCTGCTGCTCACCGGCGAGCCCGGCTGCGGCATCGAGCTCGCGGCGCGCTTCCTGCACCAGCGCAACACGCCGTGGGTGGCGCCGGACAACCATTCCGCCCTGGCCGAGGCACCGCTCGACCTGCTCACCCAGGCGCGCGAAGGCACGCTGTTCCTGCGCGAAGTGGCGGAGCTGTCCAAGCTCGAGCAGAAGGGATTGCTGCTCGCCGCCTCCAAGCTCGAGCGCTACAACGTGCGGCTGCTCTCCGGCGCCTCGCGTGACCTCGCCGAGCTGGTCGCGCACGGCGCCTTCGACAGCCGGCTGTTTGGAGCGATCGCGGCGACCACCATCCGGGTGCCGAGCCTGCGCGAGCACCGCGAGGACGTGACGGACATCGCCAACCTGGTGCTGTCCCGGATGGTCGAGGCCAAGGAGGCGCCGGCGCGCCAGTTCACGACCGCCGCCTTGAACGCCCTGCGCAACTACGACTGGCCGGGCAACCTCGTGCAGCTGGAGAGCGCGGTGCGCACGCTGGCGGTGACCTGCTCGGGCGAGCAGATCTCGGTCGAGGAAGTGAGCCGGGCGCTGCCGCAGCGCGGCCCCCTGTCGCATCTCGGGCACGACCTCCCGCTCGACCTGCCGCTGCGCGACGCGCGCGACGCCTTCGAACGCGTCTATTTCGAGTACCACATCGCGCGCGAGGGGGGCAACATCTCGCGCGTCGCGGAGACGGTGGGCCTCGAGCGCACCCATCTCTACCGCAAGCTGAAGCAGCTCGGCATCCGCCTCGCGCGCAGGAACGGCAACGGGGAATAGCATCAAACTGACGACTGACGACTGACGACTGACGACTGACGGCCCGTCGCCGCGCGATCGGTCTATAATGGCGCACCTTTCCGTTCTGCCCGCGCCAGGATCACCTGAATGACCGCCCGTTCCGAGCTGGCCAACGCGATCCGCGCGCTGGCGATGGACGCTGTACAGCAGGCGAATTCCGGGCACCCGGGGATGCCAATGGGCATGGCCGAAATCGCGGACGTGCTGTGGAACGATCACCTGCGGCACAACCCGGCCGATCCGGCGTGGCCGGACCGCGACCGCTTCGTGCTCTCCAACGGCCACGGCTCGATGCTGCTCTATTCCCTGCTGCACCTCGCCGGCTATGACCTGCCGCTCGCCGAGCTCAAGCGCTTCCGGCAGCTGCACTCGAAGACGCCCGGCCACCCCGAGCACGGCTGCGCGCCGGGGGTCGAAACCACGACCGGCCCGCTCGGCCAGGGCATCTCCAACGCCGTGGGCATGGCGCTGGCGGAGAAGCTCCTCGCTGCCGAGTTCAACCGGCCCGGCTTCGACATCGTCGACCATCACACCTACGTCTTCATGGGCGACGGCTGCATGATGGAGGGCGTCTCGCACGAGGCGTGCTCCCTCGCCGGCACGTTGCAGCTGGGCAAGCTCATCGCGGTCTACGACGACAACGGCATCTCGATCGACTCCGACAAGGGCAGCCTCCGCCAGTGGTACACCGACGACGTGAGGCGCCGCTTCGAGGCCTACGGCTGGCAGGTGATTCCCAACGTGGACGGCCATGACGTGGAGGCTGTCAACCGTGCGCTCAAGAAGGCGAAGCGTGAGAAGGCGCGGCCTACGCTGATCCAGGCCAGGACCGTCATCGCGAAGGGCGCCCCCACCAAGGCCAACACCGGCGCGGCGCACGGTGCCCCGCTCGGCGAGAAGGAAGTCGCTGCCACCCGCGAAGCGCTCGGTTGGAAGTATCCGCCGTTCGAAATTCCCCAGCCGGTGTATGAAGGCTGGGACGCGAAGAAGCGCGGCGCCGCGGCGGCGCGGCGCTGGAAGAAGCTCTTCACGGCGTACGAGGGGCAACATCCGGGAGAGGCGGCCGAGTTCCGCCGGCGCATGGCGGGCGATCTGCCGGCGGATTTCCGCGCGCGCGCGGCCGCGATCATGAGCGAGGCCGCCGCGAAAGCGGAGACGGTCGCCACGCGCAAGGCCTCGCAGAATACCCTGGAAGCGCTGGTGCCGGTATTGCCCGAGTTGATCGGCGGCTCGGCGGACCTGACCGGCTCCAACCTGACGATGGTCAAGGCATCGAAGGTGATCGGACCCCAGGACGGCGGCAATTACCTGTTCTACGGCGTGCGCGAGTTCGGCATGTGCGCGGTGATGAACGGCCTGGCGCTGCACGGCGGCCACATTCCGTATGGGGGGACGTTCCTGGTCTTCTCGGACTACGCGCGCAACGCGCTGCGGCTCGCCGCGCTGATGAAGCTGCGCGTAATCTACGTTTTCACGCACGACTCCATCGGCCTGGGCGAGGACGGGCCGACGCACCAGCCGATCGAGCACGCGGCGAGCCTGAGGCTGATGCCGAACATGGACGTGTGGCGGCCGTGCGATACCGCGGAGACCGCCGCGGCATGGATCGCGGCGATCGAGCGCAGGGACGGACCGACGAGCCTGCTGCTCACGCGCCAGAACACGCCGTTCGTGCCGCGCAGCGCCGGGCAGCTCGCCGGCATCGCGCGCGGCGGCTACGTCGTGTCCGAAGCGGCAGGGGGCGCGCCGCGCGTCGTGGTGGTCGCGACCGGCTCCGAGGTCGGTATCGCGCTTGAAGCGCAAAAGCGCCTCGCCGGCGAAGGCATCGCGGCGCGCGTCGTGTCCATGCCCTCAACCAGCGTCTTCGACCGGCAGGAGGAGGCTTATCGCGCGAGCGTGCTGCCGCGCGGCATCCCGCGCGTGTCGGTGGAGGCGGGCGTCACCGACTACTGGCGCAAGTACGTGGGCCTGGAGGGCGCGACGGTCGGCATCGACCGCTTCGGGGAATCGGCGCCCGGCGGAGAACTATTCAAGCATTTCGGCTTCACACCGGAGAGGGTGGCCGCGGCGGCCAAGGGGCTGATCCAATAGCGGCTTAAAGAGTATTCTGGAGAGCGCATGGCTATCAAGGTTGGCATCAATGGTTTTGGGCGCATCGGGCGCATGGTCTTCCGGGCGGCCGTGCAGCATTTTCCCGACATCGACGTGGTGGGCATCAACGACCTGCTGGAGCCCGATTACCTGGCCTACCTGCTACGCCACGATTCCGTGCACGGCCCGTTCCGGCGGGACGTCGGAGTCGACGGCAACACCCTGGTGCTCAACGGCAAGCGCATCCGCTTGACGCAGGTGAAGGACCCGGCCGATCTCAAGTGGAACGAAGTGGGCGCGGACATCGTGGTGGAGTCCACGGGGCTGTTCCTCGACAAGGCATCGTGCCAGAAGCACATCAGCGCCGGCGCGAAGAAGGTCATCATGTCGGCGCCGTCGAAGGACGACACGCCCATGTTCGTGTTCGGTGTCAACGACAAGACCTACACCGGCCAGCCCATCATCTCCAATGCATCCTGCACCACCAACTGCCTCGCGCCCGTGGCGAAGGTGCTGAACGACAAGTGGGGCATCAAGCGCGGGCTCATGACCACGGTGCACGCCACGACCGCGACGCAGAAGACGGTGGACGGCCCTTCGAGCAAGGACTGGCGCGGCGGACGGGGCATCCTCGAGAACATCATCCCGTCCTCGACCGGCGCGGCGAGAGCGGTGGGTGTAGTGATCCCGGAGCTGAACAAGAAGCTGACCGGCATGGCGTTCCGCGTGCCGACCTCGGACGTTTCCGTCGTCGACCTGACCGTCGAGCTCAACAAGCCCGCCACCTACCAGGAGATCTGCGCGGAGATGAAGGCCCAGTCCCAGGGCGCGCTGAAAGGCATCCTGGGCTATACCGAGGACAAGGTGGTCTCCACCGATTTCCGCGGCGAGACCTGCACTTCCGTGTTCGACGCGGACGCCGGGATCGCGCTCGACCCCACCTTTGTCAAGGTCGTGGCGTGGTACGACAACGAGTGGGCCTACTCGTGCAAGGTGCTGGAGATGGTGCGGGTCGCCGCGAAGAAATGACGTTTCTGCGCCTGACGGATCTGCCCGTCAAGGGCAAGCGCGTGTTCATCCGCGCGGACTTGAACGTTCCCCAGGACGACGACGGCAACATCACCGAGGACACGCGCATCCGCGCTTCGCTCCCCGGCATCCAGTACGCCTTGAAGGGCGGCGCCGCGGTGATGGTGACTTCGCACCTCGGGCGCCCCACCGAAGGCAAGCTCGAGCCGGGCGACTCGCTCGCGCCGATTGCGCGGCGCCTCGGCGAGCTGCTGCGCCGGCCGGTGACGCTGGTGGCGAACTGGGTGGACGGCGGCTTCGACGTGAAGCCCGGCCAGGTGGTGATGCTCGAGAACTGCCGCGTCAATCAAGGCGAGAAGAAGAACGACGAGGGACTCGCGCGCAAGATGGCGGCGCTGTGCGATGTCTACGTGAACGATGCCTTCGGCACGGCGCATCGCGCCGAGGCGACCACCCACGGCCTCGCGAAGCTCGCCCCCGTCGCGTGCGCGGGGCCGCTGATGGCGGCCGAGATCGACGCGCTCGGCAAGGCGCTCGGCAACCCCGCGCGGCCGCTCGTCGCGATCGTCGCCGGCGCCAAGGTCTCCACCAAGCTCACGATATTGAAGTCGCTCGCCGCGAAGGTGGACCACCTGATCGTGGGCGGGGGCATCGCGAATACCTTCCTCGCGGCGGAGGGCCTGCCCATTGGCAAGTCGCTGGCGGAGCCTGCCCTCGCGTTCGAGGCGCGCTCGATCATCGAGATGATGAAAGCGCGCGGCGCGCAGGTTCCGCTGCCGGCCGATGTCGTCGTCGCGAGCGACCTGTCGGCGCAGGCGCGCGCCAACCGGATCAAGGCCGCGGACGTTCAATCGGGCGACATGATCCTCGACATCGGGCCGCAGGCCGCGGCACAGCTCGCGGGGCTGATCTCCAAAGCGGGCACGATCGTGTGGAATGGGCCGGTAGGGGTGTTCGAGTACGACCAGTTCGCGGGCGGAACGAAAGCGATAGCACAGGCGATCGCGGCGTCGAAGGCGTTCTCGATCGCCGGCGGCGGCGACACGCTGGCCGCGATCGCGAAGTTCGGGATTGCGGACAGGATCTCCTATATCTCCACCGGCGGCGGCGCCTTTCTCGAGTTCCTCGAGGGCAAGAAGCTGCCGGCGGTCGAGATCCTCGAGCAGCGCGCCGCTAAACCGTAAATTAGCCGCCAAGACGCCAAGGACGCCAAGAAGAACGACAATGAAACCGCAGATAAACGCAGATACACGCCGATAAGATGCAAGCTGCCAAGGGCGCCAAGAAGGACAAGACGAAGGACGGACCACGAATCGCGAGGGAACAAACCAAGCCGCGATTTCTGCTAACCTTCAAGCTATAAGAGCGTGAAGCCGCAAGGCAGCACTCTGCACTCCTCACTCAGCACTCCGCACTAGTCATATGCCCCGCCGCACCAAGATCGTCGCCACCCTCGGCCCCGCGTCGAGCGACAAGAAGACGCTCGCGCGCATGATCGAGGCGGGGCTCGACGTGGTGCGCATGAATTTCTCGCACGGCTCGGCGGAGGAGCACGCGCAGCGCGTCGAGCTGGTGCGCTCGCTCGCGCGCAAGGCGGGCCGCGCGATCGGCGTGCTGGTGGACCTGCAGGGGCCGAAGATCCGCATCGGCCGCTTCCAGGACGGCAGGATCACGCTCGCGGTCGGCGCGAAGTTCGTGCTCGACGCCGAATGCGAGACGGGCGACGCGCACCGTGTCGGCCTCGATTACCGCAACCTTCCCAACGACGTGCAGCCCGGCGATACGCTGCTCCTCGACGACGGGCGCATCGTGCTGGGCGTCGCCTCGGTGCGCGGTCCGCGCATCACCACGGTCGTCGAGCAGGGCGGCACGCTGTCCAACAACAAGGGCATCAACCGCAAAGGGGGCGGACTCACCGCGCCTGCCCTCACCGAGAAAGACAAGCAGGACATCAAGACCGCCGCGCGGCTCAAGGCGGATTTCCTGGGGGTCTCCTTTCCGCGCTCGGGCGCTGACATGCGGTGGGCGCGGGACTTGATGCGCAAGGCCGGCGGCAATGCGCTGACGGTCGCCAAGATCGAGCGCGCGGAGGCGATCCCGGCGCTCGCCGACATCCTCGACGCGTCGGACTGCATCATGGTGGCGCGCGGCGACCTGGCGGTGGAGGTGGGCGACGCGGTCGTCCCGGCGCTGCAGAAGCGCATGATCCGGATGGCGCATGAGAAAAAGCGGGTCATCATCACCGCCACCCAGATGATGGAATCCATGATACAGAACCCGATACCGACCCGCGCGGAGGTCTCCGATGTCGCGAACGCGGTGCTTGACGGCACCGACGCGGTGATGCTGTCGGCCGAGACCGCGGCGGGAAAGTACCCCGTGGAAACCGTGGCCGCGATGGCGCGGGTGTGCGTGGAAGCGGAAAAAGAGGACACGCTGGCGCAGGAGCGCCGGCTGACCACGCCGCCGGCGGACGTGGAAGAGGCGATCGCGCGCGCCACCGTGCACACCGCCAACAACCTCGACATCAAGGCGGTGGCGTCGCTGACCCAGAGCGGCAAGACCGTGCTCCTGATGTCGCGCATGAGAACCGGCGTGCCGATCTACGCCATGAGCTCGGTGGTCGAGACGCGGCGCCGGGTGACGCTGTTCAGGGGCGTGTACCCGGTCAAGTTCAAGGGCGCCCGCAACCCGGAAAAGGCGCTGCACATGGCGGAGGACGAGCTGCTGAAGCGCGGTGCCGTGCAGAACGGCGACTACATCGTGCTCACGATCGGAGAGCCGTTCGGCATTGCCGGGGGCACCAATACGATGAAAATTGTCAAAGTGGGAGAACACCGGAAAGCGTGAGCGGTGAGTAGAAGGCGCTAAAATGACACCCTCGGGTTTGCTCCAATCACTACTCACTATTCACAAATCACGCAGTTGGAGATAAGTATATGTCTACCCAATCATTGGAATCCGTTGCCAGGGCGATGGTTGCGCCCGGCAAGGGCATCCTCGCCGCGGACGAGTCCACCGGCACCATCGAGAAGCGCTTCAAGAGCATCAATGTCGAGAACACCGAGGAAAACCGCCGCGCCTACCGCGACATGCTGTTCTCCGCCAAGGGGATAGGCCAGCACATCGGCGGCGCGATACTTTACGACGAGACGCTGCGGCAGAAGGCGGCGGACGGCACGCCGTTTCCGGAGCTGCTCGCGAGGCAGGGCGTGATCGCCGGCATCAAGGTGGACACGGGGGCGAAGGAAATGGCGCTCTGCCCCGGCGAGACCGTAACCGAGGGGCTCGACGGCCTCGCGAAGCGGTGCGCGGAATACCTGAAGCTCGGCGCGCGCTTCGCCAAGTGGCGCGCGGTGATCACGATAGGCGCCGGAATTCCCTCGCAGGCCTGCATCACGGCGAACGCGCACGCCCTCGCCCGCTACGCCGCGATCTGCCAGGCCGCCGGGCTGGTGCCGATCGTCGAGCCCGAGGTGCTCATGGACGGCGATCACACGGTAGAACGCTGCGAAGAGGCGACCGAGTGGACGCTGCGCGAGCAGTTCGCCGCGCTCGCCGGGCAGCGCGTCGCTTTCGAGAAGATGGTCCTCAAGCCCTCCATGGTCGTCGCCGGCGCGAGCTGCAAGCAGCAGGCGTCGGTGAGCGAAGTGGCGGAGCGCACGCTCAAGGTCCTCAAGCGCACGGTCCCAGCGGCAGTATCCGGCATCGCCTTTCTTTCCGGCGGCCAGAGCGACGAGCTCGCGACCGCGCATCTGGATGCGATGAACAAGCTGGGTGGCGGGCCGTGGACGCTTTCGTTCTCCTACGGCCGCGCGCTGCAGGCGGCCCCGCTCAAGAAGTGGCGGGGCAATCCGGCGAACGTCGCGGCGGCACAGGCGGCGTTCATTCACCGCGCCCGCATGAACGGCCTCGCCAGCGCCGGGCGCTACAGCGCCGACCTCGAGCGGCAGGCGCTCGCCGCGTGAGACCCGTGTAGAGCTTCCGGACGCAAAGGCGCGAAGGCGCAAAAAGTACTTGCGGCCTTCAAATCCATATCCTTCTTTTCGTCTTTGCGACTTTGCGTCGAGTATTTAGCGTGACTGAGCGGCCGCCGGTTTCCATCATCACGGGTTACCTGGGCAGCGGCAAGACGACGCTGCTCAATCGCTTGCTCCAGGATCCCGGCATGGCGCGGGCCGCGGTCATCATCAACGAGCTCGGCGAGGTCGCCCTCGACCACCTGCTCGTCGCCACGCCCAGCGAAAACACGGTGCTTCTCGCCAATGGCTGCCTGTGCTGCACGATCCGCGGCGACCTCGTCGGGACGCTGTCTGACCTCCTCGCGCGGCGCGGGGCCGGCGGCGTCCCGGAATTCGACCGCGTGCTGGTCGAGACCACCGGCCTGGCGGACCCGGTGCCGGTGCTGCGCACCCTGGCCTCCGAGGAAACGATCGCGCCGCGGCTGCGGCCCGGAATCGTGATCACGCTGGTGGACGCGGTGAACGGCGAGGGCCAGCTCGATGGCTGCCGGGAATCGGTCAAGCAGGCAGCCGTTGCCGATTGCCTTGTCATGAGCAAGACCGATATCGCGGCGCCCGCGGCGGTCAGCCGGCTGCGCGGGCGTCTCGCCCGCATCAATCCCGCGGCGCGGCTGCTCGAAGCGGTGCGCGGGTCGATCGACCCCGGCCTGTTGTTCGGAGCCGCGTTGCTCGGCCCCGCGGCGGAACGGGAAACCGTCGAGCGCTGGCTGAACGAGGGCGCCTACGCCAGGGCGCAGCCCGCGCGCGGAGCCGGCCGCCACGAGGACGGCATACGCGCCTTCGCGGTGCGCCACGAGGGGCCGGTCACGGGCCCCGGCCTCGCGGCGTGGCTCAATCTGATGGCGACGCTCAAGGGCGCGAACCTGCTGCGCGTGAAGGGCATCGTCAATGTCTCGGGGCGCCCGGTCGTGGTGCACCTCGTGCAGAGCGTCATTCACGAGCCGCTCGCGCTCGATGCGTGGCCGTCCGCGGACCGCGGCACCCGCATCGTGTTTATCACGCGCGCCATGGCGCGCGCGGAAATCGAGGCCACGCTGCCGGCGCTGGGCCTGGATGCCAGCCGGCACCCGGTCGGCGCCGGGATCGACCCGGCGGCTTACGCCAGGTTCGTCCGCGCTGCGGCGGGATTCGGGCGCGGGGCGGCGGCGAGGACAGGGGGAGGCGACAGGTGAAATCCGAGGAATTTCCGGAAACCCCGGCGAAAGGCCCGCTGCTCGCGCTGAGCTGCGGCACGCTGATCGACGGCTGCGGCGGCAAGCCGGTGAGGAAGGCGCTCGTGCTGATCCAGGGCAACCGCATCGTCAAGGTCGGCGAGCAGGGCAAGCTCAAGGCGCCGCGCGGCGCGGAGTCGATCGATTGCTCGCGCTACACGGTCATGCCGGGGATGATGGATCTCCATATCCACACCGCCATGTACAACTGCATGACCTTTCACAACCACCGGGTCGCGCAGTTCGAGACGATGCCGCACCTGCAGCAGATGTACGCGCTGTTCCACGCCCAGAACTGCTTCGACATGGGCTTCACCACGCTGCGCGATCTCGGCATGAACGGGCCGTACGGGCTGCTGGTGAACGAAATGTGCGCGGTGCGCGATGCCATCAATGCCGGCATCGTCGAGGGGCCGCGCATGGTGATCGCGGGCTTCACCACGATGACGGGCTCCCACCTCGAGCTGATCCAGCCGCGGGCGATGGTCCGCTTCGGCTTCAACACCGCCGACGGGCCGTGGGAGCTGCGCAAGCTCGCGCGCAAGAACATGCTGGCGGGCTGCGACGTCATCAAGACCTGCGCTTCCGGCGGCGGCGGCACCGACAAGGAAGAGCCCGATATCCGCAACATGACGCAGGAGGAGCTGGACGCCGTCGTCGACGAGGCCCACGCGCTGCACAAGCACGCGGCGGTGCATTGCTTCACCACCGGCGCGCAGCGCATGGCGCTGAAGGCCGGGGCGGACACCATCGAGCACATGGTGTTCCACGACGACGAGACCATCGAGCTGATCCGCAAGTCCGGCACCCCGGTCACGCCGACGCTGTCGCACCGCACGGACCACGCGATCCAGCTGCGCCGCGAGCACGGCACCGCGGACTTCGTGCTGCGCAAGATGAAGTACCTGCAGCCGTTCTGCTTCGAGACTTTCCGCAAGATGCACAAGGCGGGCGTCAGGATCGCCATGGGCACGGACATGGGGTTCGAGCCCGACATGGGCAGCAACGCTGCCGAGCTGGAGATCTACGTCAAGCTCGGCATGAAGCCGATGGACGCGATCCTCACCACGACCCGCAACGCCGCGCAGGCGCTCAGGCGGGACAAGGACCTCGGCACGATCGAGGCGGGCAAGCTTGCCGACCTCATCGCGGTGGACGGCGATCCCCTGAAGAACATCCGCTGCCTGCAGGACAAGCAGAACATCAAGATCGTGATGAAGGAGGGCAAGGTCTACGCCGACCGCCGCCCGGGCCGCAGCAAGAACGTGGTCAACGTGAGTCCGGGGGACTGGAAGATCATCGACTATCTGTAATTCGCTCCGCGATTTACAGATTGATGAAGGACTAGAATTAACAGCAAGACCGAAAAATCAAGGTGACCAAAATGGCAAACCGCAAGGCAGCATGGCGAAATTCCTCGAATTCCGCCGCGCGCGGGCGCGCGGCTTCTCGAATCGCCCGCAGAACTTCCACCAAGCGCGATGCG
>JBIOVQ010000180.1:0-2067 GCA_044867805.1 Burkholderiales bacterium
AGAGGATGGCCGGCGCGTCGCCGCGGCTCTTCT
The DNA here is from genome assembly GCA_044867805.1 of Burkholderiales bacterium. Classification (GTDB taxonomy): domain Bacteria; phylum Pseudomonadota; class Gammaproteobacteria; order Burkholderiales; family SG8-41; genus SG8-41. The sequence goes on from JBIOVQ010000180.1 coordinate 34, forward strand.
CGGTGAGCATCTGGGTGATCGAGCCCATCTCGGCGTCCCAGTGCGCGCCGGAGACGCGCAGCAGCTCGCCCAGCCGGTCCACCTGCTCGATCCACCCGCGCAGGTCGCCGTAGTTGCCCACTCGTCTCGCGGCGGGCGCGCCGCTGTCGCCGACCATGGTCGTCTCCGCTACAATCGCCGGAAACACTACAGTAGCGTACGGAGGAGGACAACACCATGACGCACACGCGCCTGCTCGCGGCGATGCTCGCGTGCATCGGCCTGTGCACTGCAACGATCGCGGCCGCGCAGCCGAAGTCCGGCTCCGCGTTTCCGACCAGGCCGGTTCGCATCATCGTGCCCTACGCGCCGGGCGGCGGGCTGGACTTCATCGCGCGCCTAGTGTCGCAGCCGCTGAACGAGCGCTGGGGCGTGCCCGTCATCGTCGACAACCGCCCCGGCGCGAGCGGGATGGTGGGGAGCTCCATCGTCGCCAAGGCCACGCCCGACGGCTACACGCTGGCGATGATCTCGGTCGAGTTCATCACTGCCCCGCTCGTCTACCGCAAGTCCCCGTACGACACCCTCAAGGACTTCACCGGCGTCGTGCAGACCGCCTCGCAGTCCTACCTGCTGGTGGTGCATCCGTCGGTGCCGGCGCGCAGCGTGCGCGAGCTGGTCGCCGTCAGCAAGACGAGCAGGCTCAACTGGACGTCCTCGGGGCTGGGCGGCATGGGCCACCTCTCGGGCGAGCTGCTGAAGCGCATGACGGGCGTCGAGATGCTGTACGTGAACTACAAGGGCACCGGCCCGGCGCTGATCGACACCCTCGCCGGCAACGTGCACGTCATGATCGTGAATCCCCTGCCGGCCGTGCCGCACATCAAGGCGGGACGGCTGCGGCTGCTCGCGAGCACCGACGCGAAGCGCATCGGCACGATGCCGGAGGTCCCGACGATCACCGAATCAGGCGTTCCGGGGTTCTCCACCAACGGCTGGAACGGGATGCTCGTGCCGGCGGGCACGCCGCGCGACATCATCCGCGCCCTGAACGAGGCGGTCGCCGGCATTATCAGGTCGCCCGCCGCCTCGGAGCGCATCATTGCCGGGGGCGCGGAGCCCGCCGGCGGCACGCCGGAGGAACTGAACGCGATGATGGTCGCCGACCACAAGCGCTGGTCCGAGATCGTGCGGACCATGAAGATCGACGCGGAATAACCACCCCGTCCGCTTTCGCGTCCACCCCTCCTTGAAAAGGAGGGGAGAAGACTTTCCCCTCCTGCCTGAGGGTGAGCCGGGGTTTCGAAGAATGTGCCTGCGCACATTCGAGCCGGCGAACGCCAGCTGCGATGCAGCGCGGCTGGCCGGGCGGGGTGGCCCATATGAGTTTTTTCGGGGTGGTGGGAGAATGAACGACCGATAATAGGAACCTCAATGGCCAACCCGGACCTTCGAGACTGGCTCGCGCAGATCGACGCGGCGGGCATGCTGCAGCGGGTGAGCGGCGCCGAGCGCATGGAAGAGATCGGCGGCATCGTCGACATCTACCAGCGCCAGACCGGCCGCCCGACGCTGCTGTTCGACGACATCCCCGGCTATCCGCGCGGCTACCGGGTGGCGGCGAACATCCTGATGGGGGTGAAGCAGATCGCGCTCACCTTCGGCCTGCCCGCCAACGCCACGGAGATGGACCTCGTCAAGTACTGGCGCCGCTACCTGGGCGAGGGCAAGTCGATCCCGCCCGCCGTCGTCGAGACCGGCCCGCTGTTCGAGAACGTCGCCACCGGGAAGGACATCAATCTCGCGAAGATTCCCACGCCGAAGTGGCACGAGGACGACGGCGGCCCCTACATCGGCACCGGCTGCATGGTCATCATGAAGGACCCGGACTCCGGCTGGATCAACTACGGCGCCTACCGCGTGCAGGTGTACGACGACCCGCGCATCGCCTCGGTCATGATCTCCAAGGGCAAGCACGGCGACATCCTGATGCGCCGCTACCACGAGCGCGGCGAGCGCTGCCCGATCGCGGTGGTCGCGGGCATGCACCCGATG
>JBIOVQ010000181.1:0-33631 GCA_044867805.1 Burkholderiales bacterium
TAGCGCCACATCAGCTTGTCGGAGATGCTCATCAGCTTGCCGAAGATCTCGCCGGCCGGCTCGTTGATGCCGACGTAGTTGCCGAGCGACTTGGACATCTTGTCCACGCCGTCGGTCCCCTCGAGTAGCGGCATCGTGAGGATGCACTGCGGCGGCTGTCCGTGCTCCTTCTGCACTTCGCGCCCCATCAGCAGGTTGAAGCGCTGGTCGGTGCCGCCGAGCTCGAGATCGCTCTTCAGCGCGACCGAGTCGTAGCCCTGCACCAGTGGATAGAGAAACTCGTGGATCGCGATCGGCTGCCGGCCGCGGTAGCGTTTGGCGAAATCGTCGCGCTCGAGCATGCGCGCCACCGTGTGCCTGCCGGCGAGCCGGATCAGGTCGGCCGCGTTCATGCGGTCCATCCACGCCGAGTTGAACACCACCTCGGTGCGCGCGCGGTCGAGGATCCTGAAAACCTGGTCGGCGTAGGTTTTCGCGTTCGCCTGCACTTCCTCGCGCGAGAGCGGCGGGCGCGTCGCGTTCCTGCCGGACGGGTCGCCGATCATGCCGGTGAAGTCGCCGATCACGAACAGAATGTGATGACCGAGGTCCTGCAGCTGCCGGAGCTTGTTGATGAGCACCGTGTGCCCGAGATGGAGATCCGGCGCCGTGGGGTCGAAGCCGGCCTTCACCCGCAGCGGGCGGCCCGACTCGAGCTTGTCCCGGAGCTCCGATTCGAGCAGCAGTTCGTCGGCGCCGCGCCGGATGATCTCGAGTTGCTCGGCGACGGGAATCATGGCCTGGCGCCCCGCCGGCACGGACGGAAACGGGAAAAAGGCCGGCCTGGCATGGATAGCCGGGGCCGCCCGGGTCGCGCGAAATGTGCCTTAGTTCCGGTCCGCAAGATCGGGCTTGCCCCTGTGAATGATTCTGCTAAGCTTTCGCCGCTCCCGGAAAATATCCAGGGAAATCATGCAGCAAGCGGACAGGACGATTCTAGCGCAAAACCTCGCGCGACTGATGCGCGCGGGCGTGGCCCTCGTGCTGCCGTTCCTCGGCGTCGTGGCGGCGTTCGGCATCGCGCCGGACACGGTGACGGAGCCGATCGCCCGCAGGCAGGTGGTGCAGACGCTCGACCTGCGGTCCGCGCTCGCCCTCGCCGAAGACAAGGAAGGTTACTGGCGCGAGGAGCGCATCCGCCGCGGCGACTCGCTGGCAACGCTGCTCGAGCGGCTGGGAGTGGACGATCCCGTCGCGTTCCGGTCCCTGCGCGCCGTGCGCTCGGCGCGGGCTCTCTACAACCTGGTCCCGGGGCGGACGGTCCATGCGCGGGCCACCCGCGACGGCTACCTCCTCGAGCTGCGCTACCAGGTGGGCGGGAAGGTGTTCCGCGCGCAGCGCCGGGACGACGTCATCCACGTGAGCGAGGAACCGGCGGTGTTCGAGCGCCGCGTGGTGATGGCGTCCACGCAGGTGGAAACCTCGCTGTTTGCCGCCACCGACGCCGCCGGGTTGCCGGATGCGATTGCCGTGCAGCTGGCCGATATCTTTTCCACCGACATCGATTTTCACCGCGACCTGCGGCGCGGCGACCATTTTTCCGTGGTCTACGAGATGTACTACGACCGGAGCGAGCCGGCGCGGGCCGGCCGCGTGCTCGCCGCGGAGTTCATCAACGTCGGCAAGCTCTACCGGGCGATCTACTACCAGCAGGAAGGCCGGGCGGGCGGCTACTACACGCCCGACGGCAGGAACATCCGCAAGGCATTCCTGCGCTCGCCGATCGAGCTGTCGCGCATCACCTCCGGCTTCAGCAGCTCGCGCTTTCACCCGGTCCTGCGCACCTGGCGCGCGCATCGGGGCATAGACTACGGCGCTCCCACGGGCACGCGGGTCAAAGCCACCGGCGATGGAGTGGTCGAGTTCGCGGGCCGCGATCACAACGGTTACGGCAACCTCGTGGTCCTGCGCCACCAGTCGAAGACCACGACGTGGTACGGCCATCTCTCCGGCTTTGCGAGCGGCATCGCGAGGGGGGCGCGCGTCTCCCAGAGCCAGGTGATCGGCTACGTCGGCGCGACGGGCCTCGCCACCGGTCCGCACCTGCACTACGAATTCCGCGTCAACGACGTGCACCAGAACCCGCTGCGCGTGGTGGTGCCCGCCGGCCCGCCCATCGGCGCGGAGAAGCTGCCGGCATTCGAAGCGGCGACCGCGCCGCTGGTGCAAAGCCTGCGCCTGCTGCGCAGCACGAACCTCGTGCGGCTGGATTAGGAGCCCGCGCGGCGGAAACTGGCGGCGCCACCGGTTTCCGACGATCCAGGCAAGTGGAAACGCCTGCGACGCGGGCTCCTGATCGGTCGTCACCTCATGGCCATTGCGGGGATGAGGCGGCCTGCGCGGTGAGCGGAGAATCGGAAAATCAAGTTCGAACTGTTTCAGCCCGCATGTCGCAAGCGTCCGCTCGCGCGCCGCGACGACCCGACCCCAAGAACGCGGCACTCGTGAAACTTGCGGGCTAGCGGTAGAGCAGCAGCGCCTCGCGCTCTTCGCGCCAGGCCCGCTCGTCGGGACCGGCGAGCGCCTCGAGATCGGCTACGGCCGTCGAGCGGTCGTCCACCCACTCACGCAACAATGCGCTGCCGTTGATCAAATCGATGGCGAGCCGGGCGTACTCGTATTCATACGGAGCATCACGCCACAGCGGATAGTCGGGGGCGAGGGTGCGCAGCGCCTTGAGGGCGAGGGCGAGCAGGCGCCAGGGCTGAAATGCGCCATGATCGTAGGCTGCATCCTCGACGTGGATCTGCAGGCCGGCACAGAGCGCGCCGGCGTGCTTGTGGAACGTGGGCTCGAACCAGCAGGGCCGCAAGCGGCATCCGCGCGTCCACTGCGGGGCGAGACCGTGCATGGCCTTCAACAGCGCGCGGGGCTCGATGTCGGGAGCGCCGACGAGCTCCAGCGGGTGCGTCGTGCCGCGTCCCTCCGACAATGTCGTGCCTTCGAGCATCACCGTTCCGGCATAACAGCGCGCCATGCCGAGGCTGGAGGCGTTGGGACTGGGATTCACCCACGCGCGCTCACCGAGGGGCCAGCCATGGCCCGGCGCCGACGCCGGCTGCCAGCCCTCCATCGCGACCACCTCGCATTCCACGTCCAGGCGCAGCGCGCGCACGAACCAGCGCGCCATCTCGCCGAGCGTGAGCCCGTGACGCATCGGGACCGGCCCGGCGCCGACGAAACTGTCCCAGCCGTCGCGCAGCCTCGTGCCCTCGACCGGGCGGCCCGCCGGGTTGGGCCGGTCGAGCACCCACACCGCCTTGCCGCGCCCGGCTGCGGCCTCCAGCACGTAGCGCAGCGTGGTGGCAAAGGTGTACACCCTGCAGCCCAGATCCTGCAGATCGACCAGCAGGATATCGAAGCTGTCCATCATCTCCGCGGTGGGACGGCGCACCTTCCCGTACAGGCTGTACACCGGGATGCCGAGCGTGGCATCGGTGTAGTCCGGCGACTCGATCATGTTGTCCTGCTTGTCTCCGCGCAGCCCATGCTGGGGACCGAAGGCAGCGGTAAGGCGGATGTCGCCAAGGGCTGCGAGGGCGTCGAGCGAGTGCGTGAGATCGCGCGTCACCGATGCCGGGTGCGCCAGCAGCGCAACGCGCCTGCCCGCCAGCGGCTTGCGCAACTTCGGCTCTTCCAGCAGACGCTCGACCCCGAGTCTCATCCTTCCCCTCCTTCCTTCCCCTCCTGCCCGAGGGTGAGGCGGGGTTTCGATGAAGGTGCCTGCGCACCTTCGAGCCGCCGAACGCCAGCCGCCTCTGGTGGCTGGCCGGGGGGGGTGGCTGCAAAGCGCCGGGGTGGTGGGAGCGGCCAGTTCCAGGGCGAATCCTTCCGCATGATGGAAATCCGGCCTGCCCTGAGGATGCCTGAGCGCCCAGTACGAGAGCGCGCCGTCGCTGTCCTCGATCACAGCGGAGAGCGCGAGGGAAAGCGGCGCGCCGGCATGGAGTGCCGACAGGCGATCGAGGCGGATCACGGCGTCGAGCTCCAGCATGCTTGCGGTGCCGCGCACGGTGACCTCCGGAGCCAGTTCTTCGATGGACGGCTCGCCCACGCGCCGCGAACGATAGCCGTCGAACGCGTACGCGCCCCATTCCCTCGAGGGCGAGAGATTGAACTCGTAGTACGCCGGCCTGCCCTTGCAGGCGATGAAAATCTCGCAGCAGGTGTGCTCCCACAGCCGGCCCGCGCTGCGCGGCGCCCGCGGCGCGGGCACGTGCAGACGGTCGAGATCGCCGTCGAGGACAAAGCTGACGGCCAGCTTGCCGCCGGGCGTCCTGGCCACGCGCGCGGCTATGCCGCGCACGGTGTCGGTGGGGGTTTCAGGATGGCAGGCGAGCGTGACCGCGTGCACCGGATCGGGCGGCATCGGCGCAAAGCCTATCACCAAACCTCTCACCGCGGAGGACCCGGAGGAAAGCAGAACAACAATGGAACCGCAGATAAACACAGATAACAACAAGAACAATGATTGAACCGCCAAGGCGCCAAGAAGACCTATATATGCTTGGATATACCAGCGCAGATGCAGATATCTACGTCTGGAGGTTGCGTATGCCAATATGTATTTCCGGCATCCCAGAGATGCCACCTAATTCAAAGTAGGCGGCAATATTGGAGGTGCGCAATGTCGTGGCTATCATTGCTTCTAATCACAAAAATTGGTGTAACCGGCCTCCTGGTCGCTGCGCCGTTCTTGCTCCTTCCAAAATCCAAATTGGAAAAATTAACAAACATTACAACGCCGACTTCATTGCTGTTTCGGTTGTATGGTGTGGCGATTACCGCGCTTCTCGTTGGTTATGCCTTCGGCATTCCCACTGCGGAAGACGGTCGAGTTCCGTGGGGTGCCGTGTGCATGGGCACGGTCTCCAACGGTGGTGCGGCTATTCTGTTGCTGGCGTACCGACAGAACAAGAACAATCGTGTATTGGCGGCTTTCTTTGGTCTAATTGCGCTGGGGCTAATTGCGGCGATGGTCCTTCCCGCCGGCGCTGTACAGAAAGCATGGTAAGTTTTCCGCCTAACATGGCGCTGGTGCGGACGGGCAGCCGGCATCGCGCCTTAGCGTGCGTTGTGCTGGCCCGCCGCACAGCCCGGCGTTACCTGTGGGAGCAATGACTTGATCGTCTCCGCGTCTTTGCGCCTCTGCGGCTAATTGTTGGTTTTGGGTTTCTTGGCGCTCTTGGCGCCTTGGCGGCTAATTTCCGGTTCTCACGAGCAACAAAAAAGGCGGCCTCGGCCGCCTTTCCGTTGAGCTGAGTCTGTCTACGCGGAGAAGGAGGAGCCACACCCACAGGTGGTTGTGGCGTTCGGGTTCTTGATCACGAACTGCTCGCCCTCGACGCTTTGCTGGTAGTCGATTTCGGCGCCCGCGAGGTACTGCAGGCTCATGGGGTCGATCAGCAGCGTCACGCCGCCCTTCTCCATGCGCGTGTCGTCGGAGCCCGCTTCCTCGTCGAAGGTGAAGCCGTACTGGAAGCCCGAGCAGCCGCCGCCCTGGACGAAGACGCGCAGCTTCAGGTTGGGATTCCCCTCCTCGTCGATCAGCCGCTTCACCTTCGCCGCGGCGGCGTCGGTGAATACCAGCGGGTCGGGCAATTTTTCGGTCACTGCGTTCATTTCACGCTCCTGTCGGCGGCCTCACTCCGCCTGGGCCGGCTTGAACTTGACGACATTCTCCGCCTTGCCGTCGCTCTGGTAAACCAGCCGTCCCTGGACCACCGCGCCGAGCTGGATCTCGAGCGTCTTGTAGTGCACGTCCCCTGTGACATTCGCCTTGGCCTGCAGTTCAACGTACTCGGCCGCGTGCACCTGCCCCACGACCGTGCCGTTGATCACGATGTGCGAGACGCGGATCGCGCCTTCGATCTGCGCCTCCTCGGACAGCACCAGCGTGCCCGGCTTGCCCTCGGCCGCGATCACGTCGCCGTGCACGCGCCCGTCCACCCGCAGCCCGCCGGTGAAGGTGATGCTGCCTTCGATGGTGGTGCCGGCCCCGATCAGGCAGTCGATCCGGTTCTGGGGCTTGCTACCCGGTTTGTTGCCGAACATGTGATTCTCCCGGTAACGAGGGGACGCCCCCCTCATGCTCCCCCACATTAAAAACGGTCTCTATGACTATGAAACGCTTACCGTTTGCGATAGTTTAGGCGCATTCGCGCCGCTTTCAAAGACCCTGACCTGCAGGCTCTTGACCACCGTCCCGGGCGCGACCTTGAAGGTGCCCTCCACGCGCTGGAAGAACTTGAAGCTGACCTGGTATTCGCGGGCGTTTTTCTGGTCTTCCGGCGGCAGGGACAGGACGAATTTGCGGTCGCCCTGCTCGAGGTTCACGACGAATTGCAGCGCCCCCTGGAACTCCTTGACGCGCTGCCCGCTCTGCACCAGCAGCAGGCGGTAGCGGTACTCGCCGGGCAGAGCGTCCGCCTGCACCCGGAAGCGGTTGATGCTGAGGCCGATCTCCTTGCCGCCCGAGGCCATCAAGGACTGGAACAGCGCGAGATCTTCCTTGAGCCCCGCGTTCTCCTCGGACAGGACCTTCACCTGCCGGTTGAGGTCGCCGTAGGTCGCCCGATCGATCTGCAGCTGCCGCTCCACGGACGCGACCTGCGAGCGCAGCTCCAGGATCTGCGTGTCACGCTCCCGGAGCTCGCCGCTCATGCGCGCGATCGCGCGCGCCGCTTCGCTTTGCCGGAATCCGGCCAGCTCCATCCCGTAGTCGTACGCGGTCCATCCCACCCCCACGACGAAACCGCCGACCGCGATGACGCCGAGCCACCGCCAGTACCACGGCACGTGCGCCTGCACCGTGACCCGCCGCGAGGTGGCCCCGAATCTGCGCTTCAGCGAGCGGAACAGGGTCATGGCGTCAGGGGACCAGCGCGAGCTGCTCGAGCCCCGCGGTCTCGGGCAGCCCGAACATGATGTTCATATTCTGCACCGCCTGGCCCGATGCGCCCTTCACCAGGTTGTCGATGACCGCCAGCACCACCGCGATATCGCCGCCGCGCGGCTGGTGCACCGCGATACGGCAGGTGTTCGCGCCGCGCACGGAGCGGGTGTCGGGATGGGCGCCGGCCGGCATCACGTCGACGAAGGCCTCCCTGGCATAGCGCCTCTCGTAGAGCGCCTGCAGGTCGGTCTTGCCCGTGAGCCGCGCGTAGAGCGTGGCGTGTATGCCCCGGATCATCGGCGCCAGGTGCGGCACGAACACCACGTTGACCGCGCGGCCCGCCGCCCGCGCGAGCCCCTGCGCGATCTCGGGATGGTGGCGGTGGCCCGGCACGCCGTAGGCCTTGAAGTTGTCGGACGCCTCCGCCAGCAGCGTGTGCACCTCGGCCTTGCGCCCGGCACCGGAAACGCCCGACTTGGCGTCCGCGATCAGGTGGTCGAGATCGGCGACGCCGGATTCCACGAGCGGCAGGAATCCGAGCTGCACGGCCGTCGGGTAGCAGCCGGGGTTGGCCACAATGCGCGCCTCGCGGATGCGCTCGCGATTCACCTCCGGCAGCCCGTACACGGCCTCCCCCAGCAACTCCGGGCAGGCGTGCTTCACGCCGTACCATTGCTCCCACAGCGCGACATCCTGGATGCGGAAGTCCGCCGCGATATCGATGACGCGCACTCCGCCGTCCACCAGCGCGCGCGCCTGCTCCATGGCGACCCCGTTGGGCGTCGCGAAGAAAACCAGGTCGCAGCCCGCGAGGCCCGCCTTCGCCGGGTCGGAAAACTTGAGCCGCACGCGCCCGCGCAGGCTGGGGAACATCTCCGCCACGGCCATCCCCGCTTCCTTGCGCGAGGTGATGGCGGCGAGCTCGCACTGCGGGTGCTGGGCGAGCAGGCGCAGCAGCTCGACACCGGTGTAGCCGGTGCCGCCGACGATGCCGATCCTGATGCCGTTCTGCGCCACTCGCGCTACTCCTGCCTTGATGTAGGGGAGCATAAGGGGAGTATCCCCTCATTTCGTCAGCGCTCCTACAGACGACAAAGCCGCCCGCAGGCGGCTTCGCTGCGAACAAATCGAACTACCGCTTCGAGTACTGATGGCGTCGCCGCGCCTTGTGCAGGCCCACCTTCTTGCGCTCGACCGCGCGCGCGTCGCGCGTCACCAGCCCCGCCTTCTTCAGGGCCGGCTTGAGCGCCGCGTCGTACTGGATCAGGGCGCGCGTGATGCCGTGTCGCACCGCGCCTGCCTGGCCGGACTCGCCGCCGCCGTCCACGTTGACCGTGATGTCGAAGTTCGCCGTCATTTTCGTGAGCTCGAGCGGCTGGCGCACGACCATGCGCCCGGTCTCGCGCGAGAAAAACACGTCGACCGGCTTGCCGTTGACGGTAATCGTGCCCTTGCCGGGCGTGATGAAGACCCGCGCCACCGCCGTCTTGCGGCGGCCGGTGCCGTAGTGCTGCTGGTGACGTTGCATTGCCATGGTGATCCTTGTGCCGTTCCGTGATATCGCTGGTTCTATGAAATGATATTGAGTAGGTCCATCCGTTCGATCCCGCGTAGACGTTGGAACGGCCCTATACCTCCAGTGGCTTCGGCTGCTGCGCCTCGTGCGGATGGCTCGCGCCCGTGTAGACCTTCATCTTCTTCAGCATCGCGTAGCCGAGCGGCCCCTTGGGCAGCATGCCCTTCACCGCGAGCCTGAGCACGCGCCCGGGTTGCCGCGCGTGCAGCTTCTCGAACGACTCGCTGAAGATGCCGCCGGGATAGGTCGTGTGCCGGTAGTAGATCTTGTTCTGCGCCTTGCGCCCGGTCACGCGCAATTTGTCGGCGTTGACCACGACGATATAATCGCCGGTGTCCACATGGGGCGTGAATTCCGGCTTGTGCTTGCCGCGCAGCCGCCGCGCGATCTCGGAGGCGAGCCGGCCGAGCACCTTGCCCGTGGCGTCCACCACATACCATCCGGCCTGGACGGTGTCGGGCTTTGCCGAATATGTTTTCATGCGTGACCTGGTTCCTGGACGCGTAGGGTGAAAGCGGCGAATTCTATTGCAAATCAGATGCCTGTGTCAATGTTTTTGGGCTGCTTGCAGCCTCGGCCAGGGGCCGGACACCCGCTTTCCGAGGTACCCCCGTGGAATGGCTGATTAGCAACGCCATCGCCGCCCTGCTGATGCCCCTGGGCATCGCCCTGATCCTGCTGTTGACGGCGCTGCTGATGGCGTGGCGGTGGCCGTTGCTGGCCTGGCGGCCGATCGCGATTGCGTGCGTCATGCTGTATGGGCTATCCACGCAATTCGTCGCCAACGGATTGCTGTACTTGCTGGAACCTGCGCCGCGCGATCCCGCGGCCGACACCAGCGGACAGGCGATCGTGGTGCTGGGCGGCGGCACCTACTACAAGGCGCCCGAGTACGGCGGTGATACGGTCAGGGCGCGGACTCTCCAGCGCCTGCGCTACGCCGCGCGCCTGCAGCGCGCGCTGGGCAAGCCGGTGCTCGTGACCGGGGGCTCGCCGGAAGGCAGCCTCGTCGGCGAAGGTCAGCTCATGAAGGTGGTGCTGCAGCAGGACTTCCAGGTGCCCGTGCAGTGGGTCGAGCAGCGCTCGAACAACACGCTCGAGAACGCGCGCCTTTCCTACCGCCTGCTCAAGCCGGCGGGCATCGAGCGCGTTTATCTCGTCACCCACGCGTGGCACATGCCGCGCGCGCGGCGCGCTTTCGAGAACGCCGGCTTCGCGGTAATCCCCGCGCCGACCGGCTATACGACCCGCTTCGAGCTCACGGTGCTCGATTTTCTGCCCAGGGCCGAGGCGCTCAACGACAGCAGCCGCTTTTTCCACGAGGTCCTGGGCATCGCGTGGTACTACGTGCGCTTCCTGCTCAAGTTCTGAGGCCGCCGTGAAAGTGCGCATCAAGTGGCTGGAAAACGTCGCTTTCGTTGGCGAGTCCGAGAGCGGCCACGCGCTGGTCATGGATGGCGCGCCCGAGGGCGGCGGGCGCAACCTCGGGCCGCGGCCGATGGAGACGGTGCTGATCGGGACCGGCGGCTGCACCGCCTACGATGTGGTGCACATCCTGCGCCGGGGCCGCGCGCCGGTGACCGACTGCGTGGTGGAGATCGAAGCCGAGCGCGCACCCGACGACCCCAAGGTCTTCACGCGCATCCATTTCCACTTCATCGTGACCGGAAAGGCATTGAAGCGCGAGCAGGTCGAGCGCGCGATCCATCTTTCCGCGGAGAAGTACTGCTCGGCCTCCATCATGCTCGGCAAGACCGCCGCGATCACCCACGATTTTGAGATACGCGAAACCGGAAATTAGCCGCCAAGGCGCCAAGAACGCCAAGGAAAGCAGGGCGGATTTAGATCACTGCAACGGCCGTTGTCTGCCGTAGACGTTGAGGGTGAAGCAGGAACTTCTACACGCCTCTCGTCGATCTTTAATTCTGTACTTCTTGGCGGCCTTGGCGTCTTGGCGGCTATTTTTCTACAGCCAGTAGGCGGTTTCGGTCATTACTTTCGACGACAGCCGCATCGCGTCCCTCGCGGGCTGCGGCAGGTCGGACGCGCCGTATTCGATTGCGCTGGTGGCGTGGCGCGCCTCGTCTTCCTTCATCTTCTCCACGATGGCACGGCTGCGGCTGTCCTCCGCGGGCAGCCGCTGGAGATGGCCCTCGAGGTGCGCTACGACCTGGCGTTCGGTCTCCGCGAGGAAGCCGAGGTTCCAGCGGTCTCCGAGGAGGCCCGCCAGCGCGCCGATCGCGAACGAGCCGGCGTACCAGGCGGGGTTGAGCAGGCTCTTGCTCCCGCCCAGCTCGGCTATCCGGCGTTCGGTCCACGCGAGGTGCTCGGTCTCTTCCTGCGCCGCCTGCTCGAGCGCCGCCTTGGCCTGCGGGTTGCGCGCCGTCAGCGCCTGGCCCTGGTAGAGCGCCTGCGCGCAGACTTCGCCGGCATGGTTGACGCGCATGAGCGCGGCGGAGAGAGCGCGCTGCGTCTCGGACAGCGCCGGACCGGGAAGCTCCTCGCCCGGGACCGGGCGCAGCGATCGCGCCGGCGCAAAAACCGTGCGCAGGCCCCTGTCGAAGGCGACGATCAACTCGTCTATCGTCGGCATGCCCTATAGCGTAACAAATCTGGCCACGGAATCACACGGAAACACACAGAAACGACTACCGGAGCGTCAGCCACGTGGATCATCTGTCTCTCAATTCTTGAAATTCCGTGTCCTTCCGTGTGTTTCCGTGGCTGATTGGGTGTTCTACTCGGCCTGTGCGAACAAGCCGGCGAGCGCCGCGCCCGGATCGTCCGCGCGCATGAAGGCCTCCCCCACCAGGAAGCAGCCGACCCGGCGCGCGCGCAGCCGATGCACGTCCGCGCGCGTGAGGATCCCGCTTTCGGTGATCACGATGCGCTCCGGGGGAATGCGATCGAGCAGATCGAGCGTAGTCTCGAGCCGGGCCTCGAAGGTCCGCAGGTTGCGGTTGTTGATGCCGATGAGCGGCGTCCCGAGGGCGAGCGCCCGGTCCAGCTCGTCCCCGTCGTGCGCTTCGACCAGCACGGCCATGCCGAGAGCACGCGCGGCGTCCTCCAGCTCCTTCATGCGGCCGGGATCCAGCGCGCCCACGATCAGCAGGATGCAGTCGGCGCCGGCGGCGCGCGCTTCGTAGACCTGGTAGGGATCGATCGTGAAATCCTTGCGCAGCACCGGCAGCACGCACGCGGCGCGGGCGTGCCGCAAGTGTTCGAGGGAACCTTGAAAGAACTCGGCGTCAGTCAGCACCGACAGGCACGCCGCGCCGTGACGCTCGTAGCTCGCGGCAATGGCTGCGGGGTCGAAGTTCTCGCGCAGGACGCCGCGACTCGGGCTCGCCTTCTTGATCTCGGCGATGACGGCGGGGCGGCCGGCGTCGAGACGCGCGCGCAGGGCGCCGACGAAATCGCGCGGCGCCGCGGCGTCCCGCGCCGCCGACTCCACGACCGGCTGCGGCCGCGTCTTCCTGGCGCGCGCAACCTCGTCGGTCTTGGCGGCGAGGATGCGCTGCAGGACGTCAGCCATCGGATCGGGTGAAACCGACGAACGCGTCGAGCTTCTTGCGCGCCGCTCCGCTGGCGATCACGGCCAGCGCCTTCTGCACTCCCCCGGCCATGGTCGGCGCCAGCCCCGCGACGTAGATGGCGGCGCCGGCGTTCAACGCGACGATGTCGCGCGCCGGGCCCGGTTCGTTGGCAAGCGCCGCCAGCACCACCGCCTTCGACTGCTCCACGCCGGTGACCTTCAACGTGGCGGTGTCGTCCGCCTTCAGGCCGAATTCCTGCGGAGTCACCGTGTACTCGGCGATGTTGCCGTCTTTGAGCTCCCCTACCATGGTCGGGCCGCTGATGGAGATCTCGTCGAGCCCTTCCAGCCCGTGGACGACCATGACGCGCCGGCTGCCGAGGCGCTGCAGCACCCGCACCTGGATGCCCACGAGATCGGGATGGAACACCCCCATCAGCTCGTTCGGCGCGCCCGCCGGGTTGGTGAGGGGGCCGAGGATGTTGAAGATGGTCTTCACGCCCAGCTCGCGCCGCACCGGCGCGGCGTGCTTCATCGCGCCGTGGTGATTCGGCGCGAACATGAACCCCACGCCCACCTCCTCCACGCAGCGCGCGATCTTCTCCGGCGTGAGGTTGATGTTCGCCCCCAGCGCTTCCAGGACGTCGGCGCTGCCCGACTTGCTGGAGACGGACCGGTTGCCGTGCTTCGCCACGCGGCCGCCCGCCGCCGCGCAGACGAAGGTCGCAGCGGTGGAGATATTGAAGGTATGCGCACCGTCGCCGCCCGTGCCGACGATATCGATGACGTTGTCGGGGTCTCTCACCGGTACCTTGGTGGCGAAATCGCGCATAACCTCCGCCGCGGCCGCGATTTCGCCGATGGTCTCCTTCTTGACCCGCAGGCCGATGATGATGGCGGCGATCAGGGTCGGCGTGATATCGCCGCTCATGATCGCGCGCATGAGACCGAGCATTTCCTCGCGAAAGATCTCGCGGTGCTCGATCACGCGCGTAAGCGCTTCTTGTGGTGTCATGATCTCCCCCTCTCCAGGAAGTTCTTCAGCAACCGGTGGCCGTGCTCGGTGAGTATGGATTCCGGGTGGAACTGCACGCCCTCCACCGCGAGCTCCCGGTGGCGCACGCCCATGATTTCGCCGTCGTCGGTCCAGGCGCTCACTTCGAGAGCGCCGGGCAGGCTGGACCGCTCGATGGCCAGGGAATGATAGCGCGTCGCGGTGAAGGCGTCGGGCAGCCCCCGGAACACGCCGCGCCGGTCGTGGCGGATGGTCGAAGTCTTGCCGTGCATGAGCTCCTTCGCGTGCACGATCCTGCCGCCGAATGCCTGCCCGATCGCCTGGTGGCCGAGACAGACACCCAGTATCGGGATCTTTCCCGCGAGCTCCTTGATCAGCGGCACCGAGATCCCCGCCTCGTTCGGCGTGCACGGGCCCGGCGATATGACGATGCGCGCGGGCTTGAGCTTCGCGACGCCCTCGAGCGTGATCTCGTCGTTGCGGAACACCCGCACGTCCTCGCCCAGCTCGCCCAGGTACTGCACGAGGTTGTAGGTAAAGGAGTCGTAGTTGTCGATCACGAGCAGCATGGCGCCCCTCATTCGATGCGGGTGTCGAGACCCGATTCCGCCATTTCCGCCGCGCGCAGCAGCGCCTTCGCCTTGCTCTGGGTTTCCTGCCATTCCGATGCGGGCTGGGAATCGGCGACGATGCCCCCGCCCGCCTGCACGTAGAGCGTGCCGTTCTTCACCACGGCCGTGCGCAGCGCGATCGCCACGTCCATGTTGCCGTGGAAGCCGAGGTAGCCGACCGCGCCGGCATAGACGCCGCGCTTGACCGGCTCCAGCTCGTCGATGATCTCCATCGCGCGCACCTTGGGCGCGCCCGAGACCGTCCCCGCCGGGAAGGTCGCGCGCAAGACGTCGACCGCGTTGAGGCCAGCCTTGAGCTTGCCTTCGACGTTGGACACGATGTGCATCACGTGCGAATAGCGCTCGATGACCATCTGTTCGGTCACGCGGACACTGCCGGTCCGTGCGACGCGCCCCACATCGTTGCGGCCGAGGTCTACCAGCATGATGTGCTCGGCGCGTTCCTTCTCGTCGGCGAGCAGCTCTTTCTCCAGCGCCGTATCCTCCGCCGTAGTCGTGCCGCGGCGGCGCGTCCCCGCGATTGGCCGCACCGTCACCGTGTCGCCCTCGAGCCGCGCCAGGATCTCGGGTGAAGCGCCGACCACGTGGAAGCCATCCATATTGAAGTAGTACATGTAGGGCGACGGGTTTATGGTGCGCAGCGCCCGGTATAGGGCGAGCGGCGTCGCCCGAAACGGCTTCGCCATGCGCTGCGAGGGCACGACCTGCATGATGTCGCCCTCGAAGATGTATTTCTTCGCGCGCTCGACCGCGGCGTGGTAAGCCGCCTCGCCGAAGCCCGAGACGGCCGGCTGGGACGGCCCGGGCGTGTCGGCCGGGATGGCGACCGGCTCGCGTAGCTTCGCAAGCAGCTGCTTGAGCCGCGCGCGCGCCGATTGCAAGGCGCCGGGCTTGCCCGGCTCGGCGTACACTACCAGCGTGAGCTTGCCCGAGAGGTTGTCGACGATCGCGATCTCTTCCGAGACGAGCAGCAGGATGTCCGGTGTGTCGAGCTCGTCGCGACCGCGCGCCGGTCCCAGCCGCCGCTCGATATAGCGCACCGTGTCGTAGCCGAAATAGCCGACGAGCCCGCCGCAGAAACGCGGCAGGCTCGCGTCCTGCGCGACCTTGAAGCGCGCGAGGGTGTCGGCTACGTATGCAAGCGGGTCGGCGGCGCGCCGCTCGCTCACCCGCTGCGCGCCGCGAAATTCGGCGCACTGGTCGCCGCGCACCTCGATGCGGGTCGAGGCCGGCAGGCCGATGAACGAGTAGCGGCCGAAGCGCTCGCCGCCCACCACCGATTCCAGCAGGTAGCTGTAGGGTCCATTGGCGAGCTTGAGGTAGATCGAGAGCGGCGTGTCGAGATCGGCGAACGTCTCGAGCACCACGGGGACCCGGTTGTAGCCCGCATGCGCCAGGCGGGCGAAATCAGCTTCGGTCATCAGTCACTCCACGAAAACGGAAAACGATCGGGTGAAACACCGGCGCGCAACCGCGCGCGCCCGGCCGGCTGGCTAGCCGCGCCAGCGACGCCAGCGGCCCCAAACGGGGGCCGGCTGCTTGCCGATTCCGTATTCCGCGTTGTGCATGACTATGCTTTTTGTATCAGCCGGGTGGCTTCGATAAGGGACGCTACTATAGCATCAACATCCAGCTCGCGCACATCCCGGCCCTCGTTGTAACCGTAGGTCACGCAGAACACCGGGCAGCCGGCGGCGCGCGCGGCCTCGACGTCGTTCACCGAGTCGCCGATCATCAGCATCTCGCCCGGGGCGATGCCGAATGCGCGGCAGGCGTGCAGCAGCGGAGCCGGGTCCGGCTTTTTCTGCGGCAGCGTGTCTCCGGCCACGACGATCTCGAAATCTCGCGCGAGACCCAGCTGCTCGAGGAGCGCGCTCGTGTAACGCTCCGATTTGTTGGTCACGCAGGCGAGCCGCAGCTGCATCGAGCGCAGGCGCTCCAGCCCCTCCTTCACTCCCGGATAGATCAGGGTATGACGGCCGTTGACTTCGCCGTAGCAGCGCTCGTAGACCGGGAGCGCGCGCGCCATCAGCTCCTCGGAGGCGCCGCCTTCGATGCGGCCCGCCAAGGCGCGCTCGACCAGCCTGGGTATGCCTTTGCCGACGAAGGTGCGGATGAGCCCGATGTCGAGCGCGGGCCGCCCCAGCTCGCGCAGCATCATGTTTGCGGCCGCGGCGAGATCCGGAATGGTGTCGGCGAGCGTGCCGTCGAGGTCGATCACCACCGCCTTGACGCGCAGCGGGAAATTCCGGGTCACAAAATCTTGACGCAAAGGCGCAAAGGAGATCATCGGAATAGAGCCCAGCCGGCATCAACACTGCGGGATTGGCGTCCCAGCACAGCTTTCACAAGCCGTGCATGAATTCTCAATTATTGTCTGGCTTTTCTTTGCGTCTTCGCGTCTTTGCGTCGAGTTTTTCTACGCCTTCGCGAGCTCGGCGCGCATGGCGCCGATGGTGGCCTTGTAGTCCTTCGTGCCGAATATGGCGGAGCCCGCGACGAAGGTGTCGGCCCCGGCCCGCGCGATGTCCGCGATATTGTCCACCTTCACGCCCCCGTCCACTTCGAGCCAGATGTCGCGCCCGGTCGCCTCGATGCGGCTGCGCACCGCGGCGATTTTCTTCAGCGCCTGCGCGATGAATTTCTGCCCGCCGAATCCGGGATTCACCGACATGACGAGGATGAGGTCGAGCTTGTCGATGACGTGATCGAGGTGCGTGAGCGGCGTGGCCGGATTGAGCACCAGGCCCGCCTTGCAGCCCTGGTCCTTGATGAGCGCGATGGTGCGATCGACGTGGTCAGAGGCCTCGGGATGAAACGAAATGATGTTGGCGCCCGCCTTGGCGAAATCCGGCACGATGCGGTCCACCGGCTTCACCATGAGGTGCACGTCGAGCGGCGCCTTGATGAGCGGCCGTATGGCCTCGCACACCACCGGCCCGACGGTGAGGTTGGGCACGTAGTGGTTGTCCATCACGTCGAAGTGCACGAGGTCGGCGCCGGAGGCGATCACCTTCTGCACCTCTTCGCCCAGCCTGGCGAAGTCGGCGGACAGGATGCTGGGAGCGATGCGATAGTTTTTCGCCATGCGCTAGGAGCCCGCCCGGTGGAGGTGGGCAGCGCAGCTGGTAACCGACGATCCACGCCGATGGAGGCGTTCACGACGCGGGCTCCTGATCGAATCTTTCATCATGCCCTTCCAGTCATGGTGCGGATGTCGCGATGAGAGCCCGCCCACGGTTGGTTTCTGCCGCGCACACTCGTCTGGCAGGCCGTTGAATCGTGTCCCCGACGCGTCGTTGGTTGCAGTATCGCCCGATGGCCCTGAAGCTGGACATCACCAATCAGGAATTTGTCGGCGCAGGCCCGACAAATTCCTCGGGCATTCTACCCGTTCTTGCGCGCCGTCGCGAAATGATCAAGAATCTTCGCCATGGCGGACAAGAAGTACGACATCACGGTCGCGGCGCGCACTGCGTTCATTCCAGACCAGTCCGACGTCGACAGCGGCCGCTACGTCTTCGCCTACACCATCACCATCACCAACACGGGCACAGTACCGGCGCAGCTCGTGAGCCGGCACTGGATCATCACGGATTCCAACAACCAGGTGCAGGAAGTAAAAGGCAACGGCGTGGTCGGCGAGCAGCCGCTGCTGCGGCCCCAGGAGAGTTTTCAGTACACCAGCGGCACCGCGATCGCCACGCCGGTGGGCACCATGCGCGGTAGCTACCAGATGGTGGCGGAGGACGGCGTCCAGTTCGACGCGCCGATACCCGAGTTCACATTGTCAATGCCAAGGGTCTTGCATTGACAGCCGTCAGTCGTCAGTTGTCAGTTGTCAGTTGTCAGCCAATGCAAGACCGAAGCATGCTGAAAGCTGGCGGCTGACAGCTGACGGCTATGAGCTTACGGCTCAGCTACACCCTTCTCTCCCCGTTCTACGATCTCGTTGCCGGCCCGGCGTTTCGCAACGCGCGCCGCGACAGCCTCTCCGCGCTTCCGCGCGGGCCCGGCAGCGTGCTCGTCAACGGCGTGGGCAGCGGGCTCGACCTGCCCCTTCTACCGCCGGGACATGCTTACGTGGGGCTCGATCTCACGCGAGCCATGCTCGCGCGCTGCGTGCGGCGCGCCGGAGGGCTGCGGTTCAGCGCCGTCCAGGGCGACAGCCTGGCGCTCCCATTTCGCGACGCCAGCTTCGACTGCGCGGTGCTGCACCTGATACTGGCGATCGTACCGGATGCGGCGCGCGCGCTGGCCGAGACCGCGCGCGTCGTGCGCGCCGGGGGCACCGTGCTGATTCTCGACAAGTTCCTGAAGCGCGGGGAAAGCGCGCCGCTGCGCCGCCTGCTTAATCCGCTCACCGCGCGCCTGGTGACCCGCCTGGACGTGGTGTTCGAGGACGTCCTGCCGCGCGTACCGGCGTTGCGCCTGGTGAGCGACGAGCCCGCCGCCGCCCGCGGCTGGCTCCGGCGCATACGGCTCGAACGGGCGTAACGGGCTCAGGAGTCCGGCGGATCGGTGCCGCCATCCCGCTTCCCGCGGGAATCGCGGCGCGGCCAGGTCCACCATACGATGAACAGGAGCAGCGCGAGCGCGAGACCGGCTTCGAGCAGCAACAGCAGGAAACCGTCCATCGCTCTCCGGGTCAATACAAGGCAGGAGGCTGACGGTTAACGGTACAATCTGACGGGGCAATTACCCACTTCATGAGCCACTCTAGCGAATCGTCGCTGCAAAACCAACTACTACGCGCCCTCCGACACGCCAGCGGAACGATTGTGGGCAACGGTGTCGTGCGCCAGCGCGTCACCGGGGGCCAGATCTCCAGGAAAAATCCTTGGGGCGCGTCGACGGGCGGAAGAGGGGCCCCAAATGATTCTGTTGGGGATCTGACCCCGGAGACGCGCGTGGGATCGGTATCACTCGACGCGCCCTTGACCGGCTGCACGGTCGCATCCCGCAAGCGGGGCGCGTCGAGGGGCGGAACAGGGGCCCCCTCTGGGGATGTGACCCCCGGTGACGCGCATGGGCCGGCGCACGACGCGCCATGGCCGGCTCAGCGGTCGCACCCACAAGAGTGGGCACCTGCTCCGCGCTTCGCCGGCCCTGCTCCGCGTTTGCCGATCCCCTGTTCCGCCCCTCGGCGCGCGGCCCTGCTGTTATGCGCGCTCATCGCGCTGGCGGGTTGCGAAACAATCAAGCCCCCGCCACCAGTGAAGCCGACGCCGCCCGGCACGGCCGGGATGCTGCGCCAGGCTGCATGGCAGGACCTGCCGGAGTGGCGGGAAGACGATCCCGCGGCTGCCTGGGCGCCGTTCCTGATGAGTTGCCAGGTACTGGCCGGGCAGGACCTGTGGCGCGAGCCGTGCAACGCCGCGCTGGCGAGCCCGATCCCGGACCGGGAGCAGGCCCGGCGTTTCTTCGAGACGCATTTCACCCCGTTCCAGGTGATCTACGCCGACGGCAGCGACACCGGCCTCATCACCGGCTATTACGAGCCGCTCCTGAGGGGTAGCCGCAAGCCTTCCGCTCGGTATCGCTTCCCCATCTACGGCGTGCCCGAGGACTTGCTGGTGGTCGATCTGACGGAGGTCTACCCCGAGCTGAAGAGCATGCGCCTGCGCGGCCGCCTCGAGGGCCGCCGCGTCGTGCCCTACTACGACCGCTCGCAGATCGACCTGGGGCACGGGGCGCTGGCGGGCAAGGAAATCGCGTGGGTGGACGACGCGATCGAGCTGTTCTTCCTGCAGATCCAGGGCTCGGGACGCATCACGCTCGACGACGGAGCGGTGCTGCGCGTGGGCTACGCCGAGCAGAACGGCCATCCCTTCCGCTCCATCGGGCGGCTGCTGGTCGAGCGCGGAGAGCTGCCCCTGGAAAAAGCGTCGATGCAGGGCATCCAGGCCTGGGCGCGCGCAAACCCGGCCAAGCTGACGCCGCTGCTCAACCACAACGCGAGCTACGTGTTTTTCCGCGAATTGCCGTCCGACCTGCCCGGGCCGCTGGGCGCGCTCGGCGTGCCGCTGGCCGCGCAGCGCAGCATTGCCATCGACCAGCGCTTCGTTCCGCTCGGCGCCCCGGTTTACATCGCGACGACCTGGCCGCTTTCGACCCGGCCGCTCAACCGCCTGATGCTGGGGCAGGATACCGGCGGGGCCATCCGCGGCGCCGTGCGCGCCGATTTCTTCTGGGGATTCGGCGAAGAGGCGGCGCGCGAGGCCGGACGCATGAAGCAGCCGCTGAAGATGTGGGTGCTGCTGCCCAACGCCTACCGGGTGCCGGAACCGGCACCAACGACCCGGTAGTCCGGCTATTGCGGTTTGGGGGAGGCCGCGTTCATGGCCTGCTCGAGCTCGGCGGCGGGAGTATAGCCGCCCAGCATCCGCCCGTCGGCCAGGAAAATGGCGGGAGTGCCTCTGATCCCGAAGCGCTGCGTGAGCTCGTGGTTCTTCTCGAACGGCACTTCGCACTTGCCGTCGCTCTGCGCCGCCACGCCGCGCAGCATGGCGTCGTCCCACGCCTTGGCGCGGTCTTTCGCGCACCAGATGGCCCGCGACTTGTCGACCGAATCCTGGGACAGGATCGGCCACAGGAAGGTGTAGATGGTGATATCGCTGATCTTCGCGAGCTCTTTCTGCAACTGCTTGCAGTAGCCGCAGTTCGGGTCCTCGAAGGTATAGATCACGCGCTTGCCGTTGCCGCGCACGCGCTTGATCGCCTGGCCGCTGGCCTTCCTCAGAGTCTGGATCGCGAGCTGGGCGTTGCGTTCCCGTGTCAGGTCGCGCTCCGCCCCGCCGCGCGCGTCGACGAGATTGCCGAAGAAGAGGAAGCTGACCTTTTCGTCGGTGTACAGGATGCGCCCGCCCACCACGACCTCGTAGATTCCGCCGAACGGCGTCTTCTGCACGCTCTCCACCGCCAGATCGGGAAACCTCGCCTGGACGGCCTTGCGCACCGCCTCGCTGGCGGAAGCCGCCCCGGCGCCGGCGATGAGGCAGGCTGCCAACAGCAACGATGCAATGAGCCTGCGTGACATGGTTGTCCTTTTTCCGCGCCTCAGGCGACGGCCCGGTGCACCAGGAAGTTCTTCAGCAACGGCTGCCCGTTCAGCAAGGTCAGCCCCAGGTTGCGCACCCCAGCCAGCCAGACAGCCTCATTGTTGAAAAGTTTCTGCAGGCCGTCGGTCGCCAGCTGCATGGCGAGCACGTCTTCCCTGCGCGCCCGCTCGTAGCGGCGCAACAGGGCGTAATCTCCGCAGTCGCGCTGCGGTCCGCGCCCGCACAGCACTTCGGCCAGAGCCTGCGCGTCGCGAAAACCCAGATTGAGGCCCTGGCCGGCGAGCGGGTGCAGATTATGGGCGGCGTCCCCCGCCAGCGCAATCCGGGGCTTTGTGAAATGCGTCACGCGCTGGAGCCGCAGCGGAAAGCCGGCCGCGGGCGTGATGACCCGGAGAGCGCCGAGCGCGCCGTGGCTGGCCGACTCGACTTCGGCCGCGAGCGCCGCGGCGGGCAGCTTGACCAGCTCGCGCCCGCGCTCCTGCTCGATCGACCATACCATCGAGACACGCTCGCCCGGCAGCGGCAGCAGCGCGAGGACGCCATCGCGCCGGAACCACTGATAGGCGACGCCGTCGTGCGGTTTCCGGCACGAGAAGTTCGCCACCACGCCAAGCTGCCCGTAGTCGGACGGCCTGACCTCGATTCCGGCTTGCGTGCGGACCCGCGACTCCGCGCCGTCCGCGCCGACCGCGAGGCGCGCCCGCAGAACGGTGCCGTTATCCAGCGTGATCGCGACGTGATCGGGATGAAATTCGAGCGAGCGCCATTCGGCCGGACAATGCATCCGCAGGTCCTGCCCGCGCACCGCGTCGCGCAATGCCTCCAGCAGCGCCCGGCCTTCGACGATGAAGGCCAGCTCGCGCAGTCCGGCGTCGTAAGCGCTGAAGTCGAGACAGGCGCGCGTGGCGTCGCCGTGGATGCGCATGGCTTCGACCCGGGTGACGCGATCCTGCGGAAGCCGCGACCACGCCCCACAGCGCTCGAGGAATGCAGCGGTGCCGGGACTCAGCGCGTAGACGCGGCTGTCCCAGGTTGCCGGATCGTGCCTGGTCTTGCGCGGCGATTGCGGCTCGATCAGCGCCAGGTCGAGGCCGCTGCCGGCGAGAGCGCGCGCGAGGCTCAATCCGACGAGCCCGCCGCCGACGATGAGGACATCGCTCGCCTGGGGCATCCGCCGCCTTTCACTCTCCAGCGGCAGCCACGCAGCGGAAGCGCGCGCTCAGGCCGCCTTCTTCCGGTTGGCTTCCAGCCGGGCGTCGACCAGCGCCACGGTCTCGTCGACCACGCTGGACTGCATGCGCTTCTGCGTCGCGACAGCCTGCACCAGGCGGTCCACCCGCTCGATATTGGGCGCGCCCCCGAACAGGGCCCGCGCCGCGGAGGATGGAGTCAGGAGCGAGAGCGCCGCATTCGCGTACTTCTCGAACGGCACCAGGTCCTGCTCGGACGCGCCCAGCGACACGCACAGCCTGACCACCCAGTTGTACACCGCCCGCGACGCCTCGATGTCGGAATGCACGGCGTCCTTGATGGGACGGATGCCGTCCCTGGTCACGCAGCGGTAGTTGCCGGCGATCAGCATGGGCCACTTGGCGAGCGGGACGAAGACGGAATCGTGGACCTTCAGCTTCACGGGCAGCTCGATCTTCTTGCCGCCGTCGTCGAAGCGGACGGCTTCAACATCGGACTCCAGCTGGCGCAGTATCGCGGTGTGAGCATCCGACTCGAAGCGCGCCGCCTTGAAGTTGGTCGGGAGCCTGACCTGCAGCACGTTGACCTTTTCCTCCGGCGGGCGGAAAGCCTGGGGATCGGGGCTGCACAGCGTCATCAGCTTCGGATCGAAGCCGTCCCAGACGGTGGGATCCGTGTAGGCGCCCCTCAAGGCGTCGGCATTGAGGCCGGGAATGCGCTTCAGGTAGGTGAGCGGCGGCATGTTCATGATCGACATGCAGGGCACTTTCGCTCTCGCCACGGCGTCCATCAGCTCGCGCACCCCGGAGGAACGATACTGGGGCTCCTGCATCGCGAGGCCGACCAAGTCGTATTCGGACGGGTTGATCGCGCCGGGCCCGTCGGCGGATACCTTGCCGGGCAGCTTGCGCGAATCGATTTCGACCAGCCCTTCCCTGCCTTTCACCGGCATCCGCACGCGGATGCCTTCCTTGTTGATGAGCTCGGCTTCGGCGGGCAGGCACACCAGCTTCAGCGTATGGCGCGCGAACAGAAGCTTGGCCGCCAGCAGCGAACCGTACGACGCGCCCAGGATCAGGATCTTGTAGGGGGATGGCATGGCCGAACGAGTCTCCTCGGTTTCGTAATCCGGAAAAAGGATTCGTGTTTCGGAACGAGCATAGCACCCGCGGACTGCCTGCCACAAGCGCGGGACTACTCACCTGAATTCAGCAAAGATTCAGGGGCTTAACTTGACAACCGGCCCCTCCGGTTCTAGACTCGCCAGCCTGCCGATCACGGCACCAGGCGTCATCGCGCACGAGTATCGTATCGCTGCCGATCAATGCATCGGCGGCAGGCTGACAAAGAGCGATACAGACATCGGGACATGTCTTCCGGAGCAATTCGACTCGTATACCGTTGTTCCGGGACAATAATCCGGGTTCTCATTTCAGGAATTTGCCGGGACGAAGTGCGGCAAATTCCTAAGGCGAGTTAGCTCAGTGGTTAGAGCAGCGGAATCATAATCCGTTGGTCCGGGGTTCAAATCCCTGACTCGCCACCAGATTTGGAGCTTCAGCGGCGCGTGGCCGCGACGCGAAACCCGCCCGTCAGGTTGAAGGCTTTGATTACGTCGTGTTACCGTGGATTGATGCGTAGAGCCTGGGTGCTGGCGGCGGCGCTGGCGTTTGCCGCGGCGAGCCAGGCCCAGCTGCAACGCTTCCTCCCGCCCGAGGGACGGTACGGCGAGATGAACGGTCAGCAACACCAGCCGCTTCCGCTCGTGCAGATCGACAAGAAGGTCCTGCGGCTTGCCCCCGGCGGGCGCATTTATGACCAGCACAATCGCACGATCGTGCATGCGTCCCTGCCCGACGCCGCCCCGGTATGGTTCGTACCGGACATGAATGGAGACATCGCACATCTCTACATATTGTTGCCCGGGGAAATCGATCGGGTGAAACCCGCCCCGGCGCCCAAGCCCGTGCCCAAGCCCAAAGCTTGACCACCCACCTCGTCCCCCGTGCCTAGCCGGCTGTACATCAGGACCTTCGGCTGCCAGATGAACGAGTACGACTCGGCGAGGATGGCCGACGTGCTCAGTTCCGCGCACGGCATGGAGCCGACCGCGGATCCCGCTGCCGCCGACGTCATCCTGTTCAACACCTGCTCGGTGCGCGAGAAGGCCCAGGAGAAGGTCTTCACCGACCTGGGCCGCGTCAAGCATTTGAAACGCGCCAACCCGCGACTGCTGATCGGCGTCGGCGGATGCGTCGCCAGCCAGGAAGGGGCCGCCATCGTGGCGCGCGCTCCCTTCGTGGACCTCGTTTTCGGGCCGCAGACGCTGCACCGGCTGCCCCAGATGATCGAGGCGCGCCGCGCGTCCGGCGCTCCGCAGGTGGACGTGTCGTTCCCCGAGATCGAGAAATTCGACAGCCTGCCGCCCGCGCGAGTCGAGGGCGCGAGCGCTTTCGTCTCGGTGATGGAAGGCTGCAGCAAGTACTGCTCCTTCTGCGTGGTGCCGTACACCCGCGGCGAGGAGGTCTCGCGCCCCCTCGACGACGTCCTGACCGAGGTCGCGGAGCTGGCGCAGCAGGGCGTGAAGGAAATCACCCTGCTCGGCCAGAACGTGAACGCGTACCGCGGCGACGCCGGCGACACGGAGGCTGCGGACCTCGCCCTGCTCATCGAGTACGTGGCGGAAATGCCCGGCATCGAGCGCATCCGTTACACGACCTCCCACCCGCGCGAGTTCACGCAGCGCCTGATCGACGCCCATGCCCGCATTCCCGAGCTCGTGCCGCACGTGCACCTCCCGGTGCAGGCGGGCTCCGACCGCGTGCTCGCGGCGATGAAGCGCGGCTATACCGTGCTGGAGTACAAGTCCATCGTGCGGCGTTTGCGCGCCGCCTGCCCCGGGATCTCGATCTCGTCGGATTTCATCGTCGGCTTCCCCGGGGAGAGCGACGCCGATTTCGAGGCGACGATGAAGCTCATCGAGGAGGTCGGTTTCGACGCCAGCTTCAGCTTCGTCTACAGCCGCCGGCCCGGCACGCCGGCCGCGGAGCTGCCCGACGACACGCCGCAAGCGGTGAAGCTCGCGCGGCTGCAGCGCCTGCAGGCAGCCATCGACGAGCACGCGCGGGCGCTGGGCCGCGCGATGGTCGGCACGCGCCAGCGCGTGCTGGTGGAAGGAGCGGCGCGCAGGGATGCCGCCGAGCTGTGCGGACGCGCGGCCAATAACCGCGTCGTCAATTTCCCCGGACCCCGCGACCTGGTCGGCCGCCTGGCGGACGTCACGATCACCGCGGCGCTCCCCCACTCGCTGCGCGGGGAACTGGTCCCCGTCCCGACTTGAAGCCCGTCGAGATCGCTTTCCGGCCCGTCGACAACCAGCGCCTCGCCAACCTGTGCGGCGCGCTCGACGAGAACCTGCGGCAGATCGAAACCGCGCTCGACGTGAGCATCTCGCGCCGCGGCGAGCGCTTCGCCCTCAACGGCGCGCCTGACCAGACGCGGATCGCGGCGCAGGTGTTGCGCTCGTTCTACGAGCAGGCGAAGACCGGGCTGTCGCTGGAAGACGTGCAGCTCGGCCTGATCGAGGCGGGCAGCCCGCGCCAGGCCCGGGCGCCCGACGGCAGCCCCCAGCTCCTCACGCGGCGCCAGGACCTGCATGGGCGCACGCCCCGCCAGGTTGAATACCTGCAGAACATCCTGGCCCACGATCTTACTTTCAGCGTCGGCCCGGCGGGCACCGGCAAGACCTACCTGGCGGTGGCCTGCGCCGTGGATGCCCTTGAGCGCGAGGCGGTGAAGCGGCTGGTGCTGGTGCGGCCCGCGGTGGAGGCCGGCGAGCGCCTGGGCTTCCTCCCTGGAGACATGGCGGCCAAGGTCGATCCCTATCTCCGCCCGCTCTACGATGCGCTCTACGACCTCATGGGCTTCGACAAGGTGGCCAGGATGTTCGACCGCGGGGCGATCGAGATCGCGCCGCTCGCCTTCATGCGCGGGCGCACGCTCAACCAGTCTTTCGTGATCCTCGACGAGGCGCAGAACACGACGCCGGAGCAGATGAAGATGTTTCTCACGCGCATCGGCTTCGGCAGCAGGGCGGTGGTCACCGGCGACATCACCCAGATCGACCTCGCGCGCGGCCAGAAGAGCGGGCTGGTCGAGGCGCTCGACGTGCTCAAGAAAGTGCGCGGCATCGCCTTCACCTACTTCGACCTCGAGGACGTGGTGCGCCATCCCCTGGTGCAGCGTATCGTCAATGCCTACCAGCAGCACCCCCAGGACGACCCGGGGCGCTAGTGCCGTTCCAACCTGATGCGCCGAGTAGACGCCGTAGCCCCGCCGCTGGCTTCATTCCCCCCAATGCGCAAGCACTCGGCTCGAAAAAGGTGGGGCGGCACAAGCCCGCGGCTCGAGCTGGCCGTGCAGTACGCGACGCGCGGGCGCGGGCTGCCGTCGCGGGCGCAGATCAGGCGCTGGGCGCGCGCGGCCCTCGAACGCAGCGCGCGCGTGACCGTGCGCCTGGTCGGGGCCGGCGAGGCGCGCGCGCTCAACCGCTCGTTCCGCGGGAAGGACTACGCGACCAACGTGCTCGCCTTCGTCTTGCGCGAGCAGCCGCGACTCGAGGGCGACCTTGCGCTGTGCGCGCCCGTCATCGCGCGCGAGGCGCGCGCCCGGCGCAAGAGCGCGGCCGCCCACTACGCGCATCTCGTGGTGCACGGCGTCCTCCACCTCCAGGGCTACGATCACGAGTCCGGCGCGGACGCGCGGGTCATGGAGCGCCGCGAATCGAGCATCGTCGCCCGCCTGGGTTATCCCGACCCCTACAAGGACCAAGGATGAAGTCGAAAGTCGAAAGTCGGAAGGAAGAGGGCCCAACAGGGCCGTTCCTTACTTCCGCCTCCCGATGCCCCCCTCGCGCCTTCCAGGCGCGGTCTCCTGCGCCTTCCGCCTTGCGGTCATATGGCTAACGACCCGCCCGCCCACAAGCCCACCCTCCTCGACCGCCTCGGCGCGTGGCTCGCGCGCGAGCCCGAGGACCGCGAGGAGCTGGTCGAGCTGCTGCGCACCAGCTACGAGCGCAACCTGCTCGACGCCGACGCGCTCTCGATGATCGAGGGCGTGCTGCAGGTTTCCGAGATGCAGGCGCGCGACATCATGGTGCCGCGCGCCCAGATGGACGCGATCGATATCCGCGAGTCGCCCGACCAGTTCATCCCGATGGTGATCCAGACCGGGCACTCGCGCTTCCCGGTGTTCGGGGAGAACAAGGACGACGTGATCGGGATACTGCTCGCCAAGGACCTGCTGCGGCATTACGCCGGCGAGGAGGAGTTCAACGTGCGGGACATGCTGCGCCCGGCGGTGTTCATCCCCGGCTCGAAGCCGCTCAACGTGCTGCTGAAGGAATTCCGCAAGAACCGCAATCACATGGCGATGGTGGTCGACGAGTACGGCGGCGTGGCCGGGCTGGTAACGATCGAGGACGTGATCGAGCAGATCGTCGGCGATATCGAGGACGAATACGATTTCGACGACGTCGAGGACAATATCGTCCCGGAGAAAGGCGGGCAGTACCGCGTCAAGGCTCTCACCGAGATCGCGGACTTCAACAACGCGTTCGGCACCCAATACGACGAGCAGGAGTTCGACACCATAGGGGGACTCGTGCTGTCGCGCTTCGGCCGCGTGCCCAAGCGCGGCGAGCAGCTCTCCTTCGACGGCCTGAACTTCCGGGTGCTGCGCGCCGACAGCCGCCGGCTGCACCTGCTCCAAGTTGCCAGGAAAAAATAGTGCTGAGTGCAGAGTGGTAAAAGACGAAGCAGCTAGCCAGAAAGTACGCCGCTTTCCTGGCTTTTCACTCATCACTCATCACTCATCACTCATCACTGCCTTCGTCCTCGGGGCGGTCACCGTCGCCGGCTACGCGCCGTTCGGCGTGTTCCCGCTGCCGGTGCTGACGCTGGCAGCGCTGTTTTATCTGTGGTCGAAGGCGCCCTCGCCCCGGGGGGCGGCGATGCAGGGCTTCGCCTACGGGCTCGGACTGTTCCTGTTCGGCGTCTCATGGGTCTACGTGAGCCTCCACGACTTCGGCGCGATGCCGGCGCTGCTCGCCGCGATCGCGACCTTCCTTTTCTGCGCGTTCCTGGCGCTGCTCCCCGCTGCCGCCGCGTACGGCTGCGTCCGGCCCCGGTTTTCACGTGCCGTGATGTGCGCGTTGCTCGCGCCCGCGGCCTGGACCCTGGCGGAATGGACGCGGGGCTGGATCCTCACCGGGTTCCCCTGGCTCGCCATCGGCTACTCCCAGATTCCCGCGAGCCCGCTCGCGGGGTACGCCCCGGTCGTGGGGATTTACGGGGTCACGCTGGCAACGGCGGCCAGCGCGGGGCTGCTCGTTGTGCTGTGGCAAAGCGCCACAGAGAAGTCGGAAGTCGGAAGTCGGAAGTCGGAAGTTCTTAGGGTCATCCTTCATCCTTCATCCTTCATCCTTGTCGTGATCTGGTTGACGGGCTTCGCCCTCAAGCAGATCGCGTGGACCGTGCCGGCCGGGGCGCCGGTCGCGGTGAGCGTGCTGCAGGGGAACGTCGCGCAGGACCTGAAGTGGCGCGAAGACCGGGTCGTCCCCACGCTCAATACCTATCGCCGGCTGACCGAATCGTCGACCGCGAAGTTGATCATCCTGCCGGAGACGGCGCTGCCGCTGTTTCTCCAGCAGGTGCCGGAGGACTACCTCAACGCGCTGGCGGCGCACGCGCGCGCGCAGGGCGGAGACATCCTGATCGGAATACCCGAGCGCATCGCCGGGGAAGGCTACTACAACAGCGTGATCACCCTGGGCAGCTCGCCGCGGCAGGTCTATCGCAAGTCCCACCTGGTGCCGTTCGGGGAATTCATCCCGCTGCGGCCGCTGCTGGCGGGGATCGTCGGCGCGCTCGCGATCCCGCTGCAGGATTTCTCGCGCGGCGGCGCGGACCAGCGGCCGCTCACCGTGGCGGGAGAGCGCGTCGCGGTCAACATCTGCTACGAGGACGCGTTCGGAGAGGAAATCATCCGGCAGCTGCCGGAGGCAACGCTGCTGGTGAACGTCAGCAACGTCGCCTGGTTCGGCCGCTCGCTCGCGCCACGGCAGCACCTGCAGATTTCCCGCGCGCGCGCCATGGAAACCGGCCGCACCATGCTGCGCGCGACCAATACCGGCGTGACCGGCGTGATCGACCCGCGGGGCGAATTGGTCGCGGCGGCGCCGGAGTTCGCGACCGCTACTGTCACCCACCAGGTCCAGGGATATCGTGGCGCCACGCCCTATGTGCGTTGGGGAAACTACGGCGCGCTGTTGCTGTGTGTCGCGCTCATCGTCGGCGCCGGGACCGCGCGATGGCGCTCAGCGCGTTCCGCACCCTGACCGAAGCCTGTAAAATTCCAGGGTTGGCTCCGTGACTTCCCCATGCTGACCTTCCAGCAAATCATCCTCAAGCCAAGCCGGAACAAAGGGGCACGCCCCCTTGTGATCCTCCACTCCAGCCAGAAGGTCGGTTTGGAATTGCTCCGATGCTGACGTTTCAGCAGATCATCCTTAAGCTCAACCAATACTGGGATCGCCAAGGCTGCGTGCTGCTGCAGCCTTATGACATGGAGATGGGCGCCGGCACCTTCCACACGGCGACCTTCCTGCGCGCGATCGGGCCTGAGCCGTGGAATGCAGCCTACGTGCAGCCGTGCCGCCGCCCCAAGGACGGGCGCTACGGTGAAAACCCGAACCGGCTGCAGCATTACTACCAGTACCAGGTGGTGATGAAGCCCTCCCCCGAAAAATTCCAGGACATCTATCTCGGGTCGCTCCAGGACGCTCTCGGCATCGACCCGCGCAAGAACGACATCCGCTTCGTCGAGGACGACTGGGAATCGCCCACGCTCGGCGCCTCGGGACTGGGCTGGGAGGTGTGGCTCAACGGCATGGAAATCACCCAGTTCACCTACTTCCAGCAGGTCGGCGGCCTCGAATGCAAGCCGGTGCTGGGCGAGCTGACCTACGGCCTGGAGCGCCTGGCGATATACCTGCAGGGGAAGGAAAGCGTGTTCGATCTCGTGTGGGTCGACGGGGTCACTTACGGCGACGTCTATCATCAGAACGAGGTCGAGCAATCGAAATACAACTTCGAGCTCGCCAATTCCGAGCTGCTGTTCCAGCATTTCGGACAGTTCGAAGCGGAAGCGAAGCGGCTGATGGAGGCGCAGTGCGTGCTGCCAGCCTACGAGATGGTCCTCAAGTGCTCGCACAGCTTCAACTTGCTCGACGCTCGCGGAGCCATTTCGACTACCGAGCGCGCCGCCTATATCGGGCGCGTGCGCAATCTTGCGCGCTCGATCGCCCAGGCTTACCACGAGTCCCGCGAGAAGCTGGGCTTTCCCATGCTTAAGCAGACGCAAGCGGCGAAAAAGAAGGCGCGCGCCTGAGCGATGGCCCACAGGAAAACGGACAAGGCAGGGAGCGCGGAAACGCTGCTGGTCGAGCTGTTGACGGAAGAGCTGCCGCCAAAGGCCCTTCCTCTGCTTTCCAAGTTCTTCGCCGACGAGGTCGCGAACGGCCTGGTCCGCTATCAGCTCAAGCCGCGGGTTCCGGATTGGAAGAGCTTTGCCACGCCCCGCCGCCTGGCAGTGATCGTCCCTGACGTTATCGCCGCGGGAGAGGACAGATCGACCGAGATCTCTGGCCCCTCGATCAAGGCACCCCCGGAGGCGGTCGCGGGATTTGCGAAAAAGCAAGGCGTGGAGGTCGGCGAACTGGGACAGCAGGAGACCCCCAAGGGGAAGGTATACGTCGCGCGCGTTGTGCTGAAGGGCGCTTCGCTCGACGCCGTGCTTCCCGAAATCGTGGCGCAAGCCGCGAAAAAGCTGCCCGCGCCCAAGCTGATGCGCTGGGGCGACGGCGATATTCAGTTCGCACGACCGGTGCATGGACTGGTCATGCTCCACGGCACGCGGGTCGTGCCGGGTGTTGTAATGGGCGCGGCAAGCTCTAACGGGACCCTCGGCCACCGCTTTCTTTCCGCCAGCGGGATCGTGCTGAAGCACGCGCGCGACTACGAGCGCGTGCTGCGGGACAAGGGCAAGGTCATCGTCGACTTCGGCGAGCGCAGGGTGGAGATCGTGAGGCAGCTCGAGAAAGTCGCGTCCGGCGCGCAACTCGTCGCGGACGACGCGCTGCTGGATGAAATCGCCGCCCTGGTGGAAGCGCCCGCAGTTTATGGAGGAGAATTCAGCCCTGAATTTCTGGCCGTCCCGGAGGAGTGCCTAGTCCTGTCCATGCGGCAGCACCAGAGATACGTGCCGCTGCGCGACGAGGCAACAGGGAAGTTGCTCCCCCGCTTTCTCTTCGTGTCGAATATCGAAACAAGGGAGCCGCGCGAGATCATCCACGGCAACGAGCGCGTGTTGCGCGCGAGGCTGTCGGACGCCAGATTCTTTTATGACCAGGACCGCAAGACCCGGCTGGAAGCACGCGTGGCCCGGCTGGCCAACGTCGTCTACCTGAACAAGCTGGGAAGCCAGCTCGACCGGGTCGAGCGGATCAGGAAGCTCGCCGGAGCGATCGCGCGTGAGCTGAACGCCGACGTTGCGATGGCCGAGCGCGCCGCATACCTGTCCAAGGCGGACCTCCTGACCGAGATGGTCGGGGAGTTTCCGGAACTGCAGGGAACCATGGGCCGCTGCTATGCGCTGCACGACGGCGAGCCGAAAGGGGTCGCTGACGCGATCGGGACGCACTACCATCCGAGATTCGCGGGCGACGCCCTGCCCGACTCTCCGCCGGGCGTGGCGGTGGCGCTGGCGGACAAGCTCGACGCCCTCGCCGGCTTGTTCGGTATCGGGCAAGCACCCACGGGAGACAAGGATCCCTTCGGCCTGCGCCGCGCCGCGCTTGGCGTGATCCGCATCCTCATCGAGCGCGATCTGCCGCTTTCCGTGCACGATCTCGTCAATGAAGCATTCGCTACCTACAATCGCAAGATCGGGGATGCTCACACGGATTTGGAGACGTTCGTCCGGGATCGCTTGAGCGGATACCTGAGAGACCGCGGCTATTCCGCGCTGGAGGTCGACGCCGTCCTGAGCGTCAACCACGTCCGGATCAACGACACCGTGCGCCAGCTCGAGGCCGTCCGCGCCTTCAACAAGCTGCCGGAGGCACAGAGCCTGGCGGCAGCCAACAAGCGCGTGGTGAACATCCTGAAGCAGGCCGAAGCCAAGGGCGAGAGCTACGCCAACGTCGGGCTGGAGGGGCTGCGGGAGCCCGCGGAGCGGGCCCTGTTCGAGGCGCTCACCACCGCGTCCAGGCACGCCGCCCCTCTCCTCAGACAGGGCGATTTCACCGGCTATCTCAAGAGCTTCGCGGTCCTCAAGTCTCCGGTCGATGCCTTCTTCGACTCGGTCATGGTGATGGTGGAGGACAGCGAGTTGCGCAAGAGACGGCTCAAGCTGCTCGCGGACCTTCGCTCCGAGATGAACCGCGTCGCCGACATTTCCAAGCTGGCCGCCTAGAAACCGTGAATCGTCAATCGAAAATGGTAAATCGCAGAACCGGCATGATCGCTGCTCGTTCTTTTACCGATTCACGATTTACGATTCACCATTTACGATGAAGCTAGTAATTCTGGACCGCGACGGGGTCATCAACCACGACAGCCCGTCGTACATCAAGAGCCCGGAGGAGTGGCGGCCGCTGCCGCGCAGCCTGGACGCGATCGCCTGGCTCACGCAGGCGGACTATCACGTCGCCGTGGCGACCAACCAGGCGGGGATCGGCCGGGGTCTGTTCGAGATGGCGACGCTCAATGCCATCCACGACAAGATGCATCGCGCGGTGGCGCAGGCCGGCGGTCGCATCGACGCCGTCTTCTACTGCCCGCATCCGACGGACGCGTCGTGCGGCTGCCGCAAGCCCAAGCCCGGCATGCTCGAGGAGATCGGCCGGCGTTTCAACACGAAACTGGATGGAGTCCCCTGCATCGGCGACTCGCTGCGCGATCTCCAGGCCGCGGTGGCGGCCGGCGCCCAGCCGATGCTGGTGTTGACCGGCAAGGGCGCGGAAACCCGGCGCGAGGGGGGCTTGCCCGCCGGCACCCGCGTATTCGCCGACCTCGCCGAAGCGGTAAAGTCATTCCTCAAAGAGTCCGCATCCAAATGAAGGAGTCGGGCCCCAGATGATGGCGGTCCTGCGGTCGGCACTGTTCGCGCTGTTTCAGGCCGTCATCACCCCGCTTTTCGCCGCGCTCGCGCTGCTCAGCTTCCCCCTCTCCGCGGCTGCCCGCTACCGCGTCATCACGACCTGGTCGAGATGGATGGTGGCGGGGGCGGAAGCGATCTGCGGCATCCGCTACCGCGTGCTCGGCGCGGAGCGCGTGCCGCCGACGCCCTTCATCGTGCTGTCCAAGCACCAGTCCGCCTGGGAGACGCTCGCTTTCCAGGTGATCTTCCCGCAGCAGGTGTGGGTCGTAAAGCGCGAGCTGCTGTGGATCCCGTTTTTCGGCTGGGGACTGGCGATGCTTTCCCCTATTGCCATCGACCGCGGCGCCGGGCCGCGCGCGCTAGGCCAGCTCCTCGAGCAGGGACGCGAGCGCCTCGCGCGCCGCTATTGCATCGTGATCTTCCCGGAGGGCACCCGCGTCGCGCCGGGCGACCGCGGCCAGTACCGG
>JBIOVQ010000182.1:0-11920 GCA_044867805.1 Burkholderiales bacterium
TACACGGTGCTGGTCTGGTCGCGCGTATTGCCCGAGTCCGCCGTCACGAACGACTTCTTCGGGTCGAGCACCTTCATGAGGTCGCCGATCACGCGGTAGGGGTTGATCGGCTTGTCGCTCGACTCCATGAGCGGCCGGAACTTGTCCTGGAAGATCTTGCGTGCGGCGCGGATCTCCTCGACCACCGCCCCGTTCTTCCGCGGGCCGCCGACCTTCGACAGTTCCGCGGCCAGCGCCTTCAGGGTGAGCTTGGCATCGCCGATCACGGCGTGCTTCGTCTCGTAGCTCCGGTTGATATCCAGCGTGTCCACCGTGCACTGCACGATCGTCTTCTTCTCCGGCTCGGGGATGGCGTGGCTGAAGCGGTTGGGGAACAGGCTCGAGCCGATCGAGAACAGGAGATCGCACTTGTGGAGGAAATGCGTCGCGTGCGAGCCGCGCACGCCGACCGACAGCGGGTGGTTCTCGGGGAACGTGCCCTTGGCCTTGAGCGTCGTCAGCACCGGCGCCTGGGCGAGCTCGGCGAACTCGCGCAGCTCAGCCGTGGCGTCGGCGTAGTAGACGCCTTCGCCCACGTAGATGAGCGGGTCCTTCGCGGCGAGCAGCGCCTTGACCGCGCTCTTCACGTCGTCCGGGTCGGGACCGGTCCGCCAGCCCTTCACCGGCGCGTAGGGATACCGGGTCTCATCGTATTCGCCGAGGTCCTTCGGCACTAGGAGCAGCACCGGGCCAGGGCGGCCCGAGCGCAAGTGAGTGAAGGCGCGCCGCATGTAGTCGGGCACGAGCTCGGCGCGGTCGATCTTGCCGGTCCACTTCGTGACCGGCCGCAGCGCCTCGGCGATGTCGAAGTGCGTGTGGCGGCTGGCGCCCTGGCCCACCGCTTCCGCGATCACCAGCACGGGCGAGGAGTCTTCCCACGCCTGCGCGATGGCGCCGTAGGCCATCTGGATTCCCGCCGCGTTGAGGCTCGCCATCGCCGTGCACACGCCGATGCGCTTGCCGCACGTCACGCGCGAAAACGCGTCGGCGACCGCCACCCCGAAGCGCTCCTCGCCCATCATGTAGATCGGCACGCCTTCCTCGCCGCACGCATTGTTGATGTGGCTGGTGGGATAGCAGCTCACCCACGGCACGCCCTCGGCCTTCAGGATCCTCGCCACGCCATTCGCCGCCTTGATCTTCATCTGCGTCCTCCAATCACGCGGCCACCGTCAAGCCGAGCTCATCGGCCACGGCCCGCTCGACGACGGTGCCCTTGAAGAAGCCCGGGTTGTTGCGCGTATGCAGGCGCGCGGCATTGACGAAAGTGAACTCCCGGAAATCCTGCTCCGTCACGAAGCCCTTCTCCACCATCTCGAACGCCTCGGGAATCACTTCCCTGAAGTCGGGCACGTCGAAGTGCGTGAAATCGGAGCTGAAGACCGGCCGCAGCCGCACGCCCATGCGGGGATCGAACGCCCACATCGTCGCCCGGTCGTCCGCCTCGCAGCCGAAGTAGAAGTTGTCGGCAAAGACCGCCCGGACGTCTTCCTTCGAGCCGATGCCCGCCGCTTCGAAATCGTCCGCCACGTGCTCGGGCCGCCCGAGCTCCTCGATGCTGCACTCGGGACGGAATGCGTCCAGGTTGTTCATGATCGCATCGGCGTTGTCTTTCAGCCGCCGATCGCCGTAGCGGTCGATGAGCCGGCGCAGCTCGGCGACGCTGGTCGCGCCCGGGTGCTGCAGCCCGGCGCGGCGGCGCTTCTCCCAGTGCTCGACCAGGTCGTCGCACATCTGGCAGGCCCAGCTTACTCCGCCTTCCATGAACCCGAAATTGAGGCTGGGGTGGCGCCGCACCACGCCGCCCAGGAAGACGCCGCGCGCGAAGGCGTGGTTCGATTCGGCGAAGTGGCCGACGTGGTTGTAGGTGAAGTTGCTGATGGAGGCGCGGTCCACCCAGCGCGGGCTGCCCGCGTGCTGGGTCACGGCGACGCCCAGATCGACGCACCGCTGCCAGAACGGCTCGTAGTCATGAGGGCTGTCGAGGGCGATGGTGTCGCAGTACCAGGCGGCCTTCTGCGGATCGATGCCCTCCGCCGCGCTCGGGATCGGCCGCTCCTGGTTTCCCCGCAGCATGATCGCCTTGTAGCCGAGGTGCCCGACCGCGTATTCCAGCTCTTCGATGGCTTGCCGGGGCGTATGCGCGGGCACGATAGCGACAGGCGCGAACCTCGCGGCAAACGGCGCGAACATCTCGGCCGTCATCCTGTTGTAAGCGCGGGCGGCCGCGCAGAGCAGGTCGTCCCGGGGGATGGTGTTGATGGTCAGCCCGAAGCTCGGATAGATCAGCGCGAAATCTATGCCCAGTTCCGGCAGGCGCTCGTTCAGCAGGGCGGGCAGCAGGGCGGTTGCCTTGTCGAGCGTGTTGCTGGTCACGCCCCACCAGATGATGCGGCGCAGGCGCTTGTGGTGGCGCTCCGGCCAGGTGGCGCGATACCACGCATCCCGCGCGCGCCAGAATTCCCTGATCTGGTCGACCGATTTGGGCCCGCCCACTTCCCGGAGGTGCTCCAGGAAGATCGGGATCGGCTCCATCCAGTGGCCGTCCCCGTCGATCACCGGGTGCTTCAGCCCGGCGCGGATCTCCGCTGCTCGATGCTCCATGCCTCGCTCCTCTCAAGCCTCCAGCCTTCAGTCCTCAGCCCTCAGAGCTCAAAACTGACGGCTGACGGCTGACTGCTGCCGTTAGGCGATGGCAGGCATGACCTCTTTCGAAAACCGCTCCATCGAGCGCAGCACGCGTTTGTGCTCGAGGTCGCCGAACCAGAAGTTGCAGTTGAAGTGCGAGATGCCCACTTCGGCCTGCAGGCGCTTCACCTGGCGGATGCAGGTGTCGGGCGTCCCGATGACGAACATGTTCTCGAGCAGCTCGTCCTCGGCGGGCTCGCTCTGGCCCGGAATC
Source organism: Burkholderiales bacterium (assembly GCA_044867805.1). Lineage (GTDB taxonomy): Bacteria > Pseudomonadota > Gammaproteobacteria > Burkholderiales > SG8-41 > SG8-41. The sequence goes on from JBIOVQ010000182.1 coordinate 2,942, forward strand.
GGAATGGCGACGCCCTTTTCCACGCGCTCCTTCTGGTGGCGCAGGCTCAGCGTCACCCGCATGTTCCAGCGGGCGTGCTCCACGGCATCGCGCACGTCCGCCGCGTTGTCCGTCACGTAGACCGGGCGCTGCACGCTGATGCGCGGCGCCTGCTTCGGCTTGACGTTGGCGACGACCTTGCCGAACAGCTTGCCGTAATCGGCGAGCTGGGAAACCGGGACGCCGAAGCCGCCGGTGAGCACGTTGAAGCCGCGCTTCACCGCCGCCTCCACCGCGTACGGGCTCTGCGCCGTGATCCATACCGGCGGGTGCGGCTTCTGCACGGGCTGGGGGAAGACGGACGTTTCCGGCAGCTTGAAGTACTTGCCTTCGTAGGTGAAGGGCTTGCCTTCGAGCGCCTTGAAGATGATGTCCACGGACTCGTCCCAGCGCTTGCGCCCCTCGTCGAGCTCGAAGCCGAAGCGCTGGAACTCGTACTGCTGGTAGCCGCGCCCGAGCCCGACGTCGAGGCGGCCGCCGCTCACCAGGTCGAGCGTCGCGATCTCCTCGGCGACCACCAGCGGGTGGTGCAGCGGCACCACGATGACGGCCGTGCCGATCCGCAGCCGCGTCGTCTTCCCCGCGATGTAGGTCGCGAGCTGCACCGGGCGCGACAGGTAGCCGTAGGTGGAGAAGTGATGCTCGGCCAGCCAGCAGCTGCGGAAGCCGAGCGCCTCCGCGGCCTGCGCCAGCTCGACGCCGCGCGCGTAGATCTCCTGCGAGGAGCGGGAGGAGGGGGATTGGAGGAGGAGGAAGGTGCCGAAGTCCATTTTCTTCTAGCCGCCAGCCGCCAGATGCCAGCCGCCAGTTGTCAGGTTACCAGCGTGAACCTTTTCTGGTCGGGTTGTTCGCAAGCTGACGGCTGACGGCTGACGGCTGACGGCTGACGGCTGACGGCTGACGGCTGCGCGCGTCAGCGCCGCTCCATTCCCGCGTCCCGCGCCACCTTCGCCCACTTGGCGAGGTCGGCCGGGATCATCTTGCGGATTTCGGCGGGCGTGCGGATGTCCACTTCGGCGCTGTCCACCGCGAACCGCTTCGCGGTTTCCGGCAGCGCAAGTATCTTCGCGATCTCGGCGTTCAGCTTGTTGATGACGGGCTGCGGCGTGCCCGCCGTCGTCGCCCACGCCCACCAGATATCGGCCTGGTAGCTCGGCAGCCCGGCCTCGACGGTGGAGGGAATGTCGGGCAGGCTCGGAGCGCGCTTCTTCGCCCCGACCGCCAGAGCCTTGATCCTGCCCGAGCGGATATGCGTGTTCGAGGTCGGGATCGTCGCCACCGCCATGTGCGCCTGGCCCGACATCACGTCCACCAGCGCCGGGGCGCCGCCCTTGTAGAGCGCGATCTCGCCCGTGAACCCGGCGTGGCTGCGGAACATGGCCGACACGAAATGCATGAACCCGCCCGCCGATGCCATGGTGATGTGGTTTGGCTTGGCCTTGCCCAGCGCAATGAGCTCCTTCAGGGAATTGACCGGCGCGGCCGGCCCCACGGTTATCACGACGGGAGCCTTGCCGAACGTCGCCACCCAGTCGAAGTCCTTGACCGGGTCGTATGGAAGCTTCTTGATCACCGCCGGGTTCATCACGAACGCCGTCGAGGCCATGAGCAGGGTGTAGCCGTCGGGATTGGCGCGCGCGACGAGCTCGGTGCCGATCATGCCTTCGGCGCCGGGGCGGTTGTCCACCACCACCTGGCGTCCGAGGCGCTCCGTGAGCGCGCCCCCGATGTAGCGGGCCATGATGTCGTTGCTGCCGCCCGGCGCCTGCGGCACGATCACGCGGATCGGCCGCGCGGGATAGCTCGCGGCTGCGTCCGGGGCCGGTTTCTGCGCCGCCTGCGCGCAGGTTGCGAACGCAAGCGCCGCGGCCACCGTCATCGCGAGACTGGACTTCATCGAAACCTCCTCTGAATCAAGCACCAAATCCCAAGCACCAAATTACAAACAAGCACCAAATCCCAAGCACCAAATTCCAAACAAACTCCAAACCGGCGGAGCACCAAATTCCAAACGTTTGTAGGCTATGGTTTGCGAGTTGTGCCTTGTTTGAGATTTGGGTATTGAGATTTGGGATTTGTTTGAGATTTGGGATTTGTGATTTGGAATTTGCTCGTCCTCATCCTTCAAGCAGACCGGAGCACGCTACCCGGAAGAGCTCCGGTATGCGTTCCGTCGCGGTAGATCTCCTTGCCGCCGACGATCACGCGCGAGACGCCCTCCGCCTTGCAGTACAGGCGCGTGCCGCCCGCCGGGAGGTCCCTCACCGGGGCGGGACGCAGCGGCGAGCTCACGGCGGCTTCGTCGAAAATAACGATGTCGGCCGCTCCGCCGGTTTTCAGCCGCCCGCGGTCCTTCAAGCCGAAGTAGTCCGCCGGCTCGGAAGTGATGCGCTTCACCGCGTGCTCGAGCGTGAGCGCGCGCTGCTCGCGCACCCAGTGGCCGAGGAAGTACGTGGGATAGCCGGACTCGCACAGCATGTCGAGGTGCGCGCCCGCGTCGGAGAGCCCGATCAGCGTGCGCGGGTCGCGCAGCATGTCGGCGAGCTGCCGGGGATCGTTGTTGGCGCGCGGCACCACGAACTTGACCTGGAGGTTGTCGGCGACCGCGAGATCGAAGAACGTGTCGTTGGGGTCCTGGCCGCGCTGGTCCGCGATCTCGCCGACGGTCGCGCCCTCGCAGGGCTTGAGCTCCGGGCTTACCACCGACACCACGGTCGCGCCGCGCACGCTGCCGGTCCACTTGCGGCCCAGCTTCAGTTCCTCCTTGAACGCGGCGCGGAACGCGGGGTCGGCGTAAATCTCCATCTGCTTCTCGAACGAAGCGTCGAAGATCGGCTTCGCCGCCGCCATCTCGGTGAACATGAAGGGGCGGCGCAGGTTCATGTCGAACACGAAGGGCCGCGTCAGGGTCTGCGGCACCACGCCGCGGCGGTGCAGCGGCGCGACGCGCTCGAGGATCTCCTCCACCGCCCCGGGCTTGTCGGCCAGGTTGGAGAGCGAGAGCCAGGTGACGGGCCGTTCGCTCGCGTCGAGCAGGAATTTGAGCAGCTTCTCTTCTTCCCCGGAGAGCGCGGCGTAGCGCCGGGTGAGCGCAAGCTCGATCACGCCGCGCTTCAGGCGCTTCAGCACGCCGCCATAGGCAGCCAGCTCGTCGCGGTTCGCCAGCCGCGCGGCGAGCGGCTTGCCACCGTGGCCGATGTGCTGGCCATTTTCGGTGGTGGTAAAGCCCAGGGCGCCGGCGCCCATCGCCTCCTCCAGCATCGCGGCGATCTTCTTCGTCTCCGCCGGCGTCGCGGCACGCTCGTTGGCCTCGGCGCCCAGCACGTAGGTGCGAAACGGCGTGATCGGCGCGAGGAACGCGAGGTTGATCGCCGAGCCGCGCCGCTCCGCGGCGTCGAGGTACTGCGGGAAGGTCTCCCATTCCCAGGCGATGCCCGCGGTGAGCACTTCCTTGTCTATGCCCTCGACCGTGACCAGGTCGTCGGCGAGCCACTCGCGGTCGGATGGACGGCAGGGCGCGATGCCGACGCCGCAGTTGCCCATCACCACCGTGGTCACGCCGTGCTCGGCGGAGCTGGAGAGCACGCGGTCCCAGGTGATCTGCGCGTCGTAGTGGGTATGGGGGTCGACGAAGCCGGGGCAGACGATCTTGCCGGCGGCGTCGATCACCATCGCCGCGGAGCCGTTGCATTTTCCGAGCGCGGCGATCCTGCCGTCCTTCACCGCCACGTCGGCCATGAACCGCGGGCCACCGGTGCCGTCGACGACGGTGCCATTGGTGATCAGAAGGTCATACATGAGTTAAAAGGCGTCCCAGATGAGGCGTCCCAGATAGTGCGTCCCAGATGAAGCGTCCCAGGTGAAGCGTCCCAGATACTACGGGCTCAGGCGGCGGCGCGTTCGCGCCGCGCACCCGCCGCGCGGCGAGCGAGCATCGCCGCGGCGTTGCCGTTGAGGATACGCTCGCGTGCATCCGCGCCGATTTGCGCTTCGGCGAGCGCCTTCTTCGTCCACTCGACGCCGAATTCGGTGCCGTCGGTGCCGCACACGATGTGCTCGGCGCCGTAGAGGCGCACGCCGGCCTCGATGGCATGCGGCCCGAACGAGTTGCAGTCCACGTGCACCTTCGCCTTGCGGAAGCGCGCCGACGGCAGCTCTTCCCGCGGTGTGTCGAGCAGGGAGCGGTGGTCCATGCGCTCGACTTCGTACGGGATGTTGCCGCCCAGGTTGTGAATGTGGATCATCACGTCGGGGTAGGGCGCGAGGTAGTCGGTCAGGCACAGCGTCACCATGACCGAGGACAGGCTCGCCTGCATGTCGAGCGTGCCGTTGCGCCGCCGCGCGTTGTCGGCATCGCGCGCGACCTTGGGCCAGGCGTCGCCCGGCCGCGGGCCGTGGTGGATGAAGAGCAGCGCGTGATGCCGGTTTGCGACCTCGAGCAGGGGGCGCATACTCTCGGCTTCCCGCTTCGTGAGGAACGCGTTGCCCGGCAGCTGCGTGCCGATGATGCCCGGCAGCGCCAGCGCCCGCTCGAATTCGTCCACCGCGGCCGACAGGTCCACGAGCGGCAGCGCGGCATAGGCGGCGAAGCGGCCCGCGTGCTTCCTGCAGATCCCGGAAAGGCTGTCGTTGACGAGCCGGCAGAGATGGATGGAGGTCTCGAGAGGCTGGGACTCGACCCAGCAGTACTGGCCGAGCAGCGACAGCACGCTCGTTTTCACGCCCAGGCGGTCCATCATGGCGAGGTAGTCGTCCGCGTTGTCGAACGCCTGGGACAGGGGCTCCTCGCCCGCCCGCGACTTCACCACCTCGGTGCCGTCGGGGTTGCGCACGATGCACGGCTCCTTCGTGCGGGAGCGCATCGCTTCGGCCAGCTCGGCGGGCCGCCAATGGGCATGCATGTCGATCATCGTCGTCTCCTCCTTAGTCGTCAGCCCTCAGCCCTCAGCCGTCAGTCGTCAGCCGTCAGTCGTCAGCCGTCAGTCGTCAGTCCTCGTTGGTCGTCAGCAGTCGGCCGTCAGTGCATGGTTCTGAACGCTGAGGGCTGAAGGCTGAGGGCTCCGCAAGTCGTCAGTCCTCAGGCGGCGCGGGTGAGCGCGGCCGCGGGCTTCGCGATCGAGTAGAGCCGCGCGCAGTTGTCCCACAGTATCTTGCGCCGCTGCGCGTCGTCGAGCGGCAGGCCGAGGAATTGCTGCATTGCCTCGGGGAACGCGCCGTCGGCGTGCGGATAGTCGGTCGACACGACGAAATACTGCGCGCCCAGCTTGTTGATGACGTCCACGGCCGGCTCTTCGTCCACGTCGAGCGCGATGTAGCACTGGCGCTTGAAGTACTCGCTCGGCGCCATCTTGAGCTGGTATTCGCAGCCGGGCCCGAACTTCTCCCAATGGTCGTCGAGCCGCCACAGCCACCAGTAGAGCCAGCCGGCCGTCCCCTCGAGGAACGCGCAGCGCAGCTTCGGGTGACGGTCGAGGATGCCGCCCGTGGTCATGCTCGCGATCGCCCCCATCAGCTCGACGGGGTTGCGGATGGCGTGGGCGATCGGGTGGAAATTGGCGTGGCCGACGTAGCGCTGCCCGGCGTCGTCCTTGAGCGAGGTGTTGCCGGTCGGATGGAAGCCGATCGGCACGTCGAGCCGCTCGAGCTCGTGCCATAGCGGCTCGCACGCCGCGTCGTGCAGGTGCTGGCCTTTCACGGGGTTCGGCGTGCCGATCACCGCGACGGCGCCCAGCTCCTTTACGCTGCGGCGCGCCTCCTCGACCGCCAGCCCGACGTCGTGCATCGCGATCTGCGCCGCGAACTTGAGCCGCCGCGGATCGGCCTTGCAGTAGTCGGCGGCCCAGTTGTTGTAGGCGCGGGCCAGCGCTGCCGCGTAGTCAGGCTTGAGGTCGTCGTGGGACAGGATCTGCCGCCCGCGCGTGCCGTACATGACGGCGACGTCGATGCCCTCGATGTCCATCGCCGTCAAGGTCGAGGCGGGATCGTAGCCGCGCGCCCGCGCGACTTCGAAATGCGGGTGACGCGCGCGGCTGCGGCGCCTCAGCTCGCGGGCGGAGGCGGTGGCACCCTGCGCTTTCGCGAACGCGGGGATCGCCAGCCCCTGCACCTCCATGCCCCGGATGTTATCGGCGTTGCCCTTGTCCTCGGCGCTCGGCGTCAACGGTTGCTGCTGTCCGGCGAAGAATCGCGGCGGGTTCGCCCGATAGGGCTCGTCCAGGTAGCGGGCCCAGAGGTCGTCCGGCTCGTTCATGTGCAAGTCGCTGTCGATGATCAGGTAGCCGTCACGCATATGTTCCTCCGGATCCTAACTGCGTCCCAGATGAAGCGTCCCAGGTACGGCGTCCCAGGTACGGCGTCCCAGGTGCAGCGTCCCAGGTGCAGCGCACCCTAATTTGCGACGCCGTTCCGACTTTGGTCTTTCGCCTTTCGACTTCAAGAAGTGATCGCTCTATCTGGGACGCATTATCTGGGACGAGTTATCTGGGACGCCTCATTGCGGCTTCAAGCCGATTTGCTTGACCAGCTTCGCGTACATCACGGTCTCTTCCTTGATCAGCCTGGCGAGCTGCTCCGGCGTCGAGCCGACGGCGTCGAGGCCCACCGAGTTGAAGCGCTGCTGGGTATCCGGCTGCTTGATGATCCGCATGAGCTCCTGGGAGAGCTTGGCGACGATCGGCTTGGGCGTCTTCACGGGAACCACCACGCTGTGCCAGGTGATGTTCTCGAAGCCGGGCAGTGTTTCCGCGATGGTCGGCACATCCGGGAGGACGGCGCTGCGCTTCAGGCCGGTGATGCCGATCGCGCGCAGCTTGCCCGCCTGGATCTGCGGCACGGCGATGAGCGGGCTCATGATGAACGAATGCACCTCGCCGCTGATCACCGCGCTGACCGCCTGCCCGGTTCCCTTGTAGTTCACCGCCACTGCCTTGATGCCGGCCATGTGGTTGAACTGCTCCATGGCGAGCAGGTTGTTGGTGCCGGTCGCCGCGAAGTTGAGGCTGCCGGGCTTGGCCTTGGCGAGCGCGATGTACTCCTTCACTGTCTTCGCGGGAAGCGACACGGGGACCACCATGTAGTACGCGCCGGACGTGATCTGCGTGATGGGCAGGAAGTCCTTCGCGGGGTCGTACGGCAGCTTGAGATAGACGGTGGGGTTGATCGTGAGCCCGGCGCCGTTGGCGAGCAGCAGGGTGTAGCCGTCGGGCGCCGCCCGGGCGCCCAGCTCGAAGCCGACGATGCCACCGGCGCTGCCGCGGTTGTCCACCACGACCTGCTGGCCCCAGTTTTCGGTCAGCTTCGCGCCGAGGTAGCGGGAGAGCGTGTCGCTCGGGCCGCCCGGAACGAAGGGCGCAATGAAGCGGATCGGCCGGTTGGGATAGTCCTTGGCGGCGTCCGCCGCGAGCGCGCCGGTTGCGGCGCAGGACAGGAGGGAAGCCAGGAATAGACGGGCCGACTGTCTCATTGTGTTCTCCTCCGTTAGCTACGGCGCGCTATGAGTATCCTCCTTTGGCGGGCGGGCGGGGAGTGAGAGTCCAAAGGATGAAGCAAGAAGCCGTCAGTCCTCAGCCTTCAGCCGTCAGCAATTTACCCCTCCTGCCTGAGGAGGGGTGCGCCGGCAGGCCCGGGGTGTTCGGAGTAGGGCTACGGCGGGTCGCCGAGGATGCGAGGAATACCTAATTAGAACCAAGAACTAAGGACGCCGACCCAAAGGCGTCGCTGCCGGCCGGGCCGACACCTGGCGGCCTGCTCAAGGTCCGGCACTCAGGACGTATCACTACTACTGACGGCTGAAGGCTGACGGCTACACCGGCCACTCTGGCCGGTGATAGCCGAGCGGCACCGTGGGCCGGACCCAGCGGGGCGGCGTCTCGGACATCCGTAATGTCGGCCCGAGGTGGTCCAGCTTGCCCTCGGGCACGTTGCTCGTCATAGCCCAGCGCGCGAGCTCGTCCGCCGTGAATTCCTTCTGGGCTTTCTTGAGCTCCGCCTCCGGTACCTGGCCGCGCTCGACCAGCCAGCGGCCCGTCTGCGCCAGCGAAATGCGCACGAGCCAGCTCCCGCCTTCGCGCGCGCGGCGGGCGAGGGCCACCATGGCGCCGAACGCCATCAGGTAGCCGGTCAGGAAGTCGATCGCCGACACCGGGTAGAACTGCGGGCCGGGCTCCTTGCCCGGGAACACCTCGCCCTGGCGCCACGTGATGCCGCTCACCGACTGGATCACCGTGTCGAAGCCGCGGCGCGATTGCCACGGGCCGGCGTGGCTGAAAGCGCACAGCGATACACAGACGATGCCCGGGCGCAGTTGCGCCAGCGCTTCGGGCGAAAAGCCGCGATTGGCGAGGGTTCCCGGCCGGTAGCCTTGCGAAAAGATGTCGGCGTCGCGGACGAGGCCCCGCAGGATCTCTTTGTCCTTTTCCTCGCGCAGATCGAGCCAGGCGGAGAGCTTGCCGTGGCCGGTGTCGTATTCCTGGCGGCCGAGGTGCGGCAGGTGCTGCGCAGCGATCTTCAGCACGTCGGCGCCGTGCTCGGCGAGCGTGCGCGCGCAGGTCGGCCCGGCGATGACCCGCGTCACGTCAACGACGCGAATGCCCGACAACGGCCGGTCGCCGGCAGGGAGCTTCTCGGGCGCGGCGTCGCCGATCTTGATGATCTCCATCAGCGGCAGCGAGGCGACCGCGATGCCCTGCGGGTGCTGCTTCCACTCTTCGATCGTGCGTACCATGCCGCCGGCGCCCTTGGCTGCGATGATCGCTTCCTCGAGCTCGAGGGGATCCCACTTCGCCACCGCCTTGCGCACCGCCTCGGGATCTTCGGGCACGCCGAGCACCTTGAGAGCGGCGGCGCGGTGGTTCGGGAAGTTGCTGTGGACGTAGCTCCAGCGGCCGTTCTTCGCCGGGTAGAAGCCCATGATGGCGTTGCGCTCGTTCGAGACGACCTCGC
>JBIOVQ010000183.1:0-9646 GCA_044867805.1 Burkholderiales bacterium
GCGCCGGAAGCGGGCGGCATGCCGTACTCGAGAGCGCGGATGTAGTCCGCATCGAAGTGCATGGCCTCCGCGTCGCCCGCTTCCTTCTGCTTGGCCTGCTGCTGAAAGCGCTCCGCCTGGTCCTCGGGGTCGTTGAGCTCGGAGAAGCCGTTGGCGATCTCGCGCCCCGCGATATAAAGCTCGAAGCGCTCCGTGATCTCGGGATTCCTGTCGCTGCGGCGCGCGAGCGGAGAGACCTCGGTGGGATAGTCCACGATGAAAGTCGGCTGCACCAGCTTGTCCTCGACCGTGTTCTCGAAGAGCGTCAACTGCAGCCCGCCGATCCCGTCCGCCGGGCGATACGCGACATTGAGCTGCTTGAGCCTGGCGATCAGCGCCGCGCGGTCGTTCAGCACCGCGTCCGTGAGCGCCGGGTGGTAGCGCTTGATCGCCTGCGTGATGGTGAGGCGCGCGTAGGGGCGCGAGAGATCGATCTCGTTGCCCTGGTAGGTGAAGCGCGGCGCGCCCAGCACTCCCTGCGCGACCTGGAGCAGCATGCGCGGAATGATGGACATCATGTATTCGTAGCCCGTGTAGGCGGCGTAGAACTCGAGCATCGTGAACTCCGGGTTGTGCCGGGTCGAGATGCCCTCGTTGCGGAAATTGCGGTTGATCTCGAACACCCGCTCCAGCCCCCCGACCACCAGGCGCTTGAGATACAGTTCGGGCGCGATGCGCAGGTAAAGATCGAGGTCGAGCGCGTTGTGGTGAGTCACGAACGGGCGCGCCGCGGCTCCCCCCGGTATCGGCTGCATCATCGGTGTTTCCACCTCGAGGTATTGCTCCCCCAGGAGGAATTCGCGTGTGGCGTGCACGACGCGTGAGCGCACGGCGAACACGCGCCGCGTGTCCTCGTTGACGATGAGGTCCACGTAGCGCTGGCGGTACTTCAGCTCCTGGTCGGTGAGTCCGCGCCATTTTTCCGGCAGCGGGCGCAGCGATTTCGCCAGCAGCCGCACGCCGCGGACCCGCACCGTCAGCTCCCCGGTACGGGTTCGGAACAGGTCGCCCTCGGCGCCGATGACGTCGCCGATGTCGTAATGCTTGAAAGCGGCGTGGGCATCCCGCCCGGTGTCGCTGTCGGAGACGAAGATCTGGATCGCGCCGCTCATGTCGCGGACCGTCGCGAAGCTCGCCTTGCCCATGACGCGCTTCAGCATCATCCGGCCGGCGATCCTCACGCCGACGGGCTTGGCCTCGAGCGCCTCGTTGGCGGCCTCGCCGTAGCGGGCCGACAGCTCGGCAGCCAGGTGGCCGCGCTCGAAGTCGTTGGGGAAGGCCGCGCCGCGCTCGCGCAGCGCCTTCAGTTTGGCGCGGCGCTCGGCGACAATCTGGTTTTCGTCGCGCGGCGGCTCGTCGCCGGGACCTCCGGGGGCGCCGCCGCCCTTGCCCTTTTTCGGATCCTTGCTCATGCGGCCCTATACGCCCTGCTTGAGGCTCGCCTCGATGAAATCGTCGAGGTCGCCGTCGAGCACCGTCTGGGTATCGCCGCGCTCGACGTTGGTGCGCAAATCCTTGATGCGCGACTGGTCGAGCACGTAGGAGCGGATCTGGTGGCCCCAGCCGATATCGGTCTTGGCGTCCTCCAGCACCTGCTTTTCATCCTGCTGCTTGCGCAATTCAAGCTCGTAGAGCTTCGACTTGAGCATCGCCATCGCCTCGGCCTTGTTGCGGTGCTGGGAACGGTCGTTCTGGCACTGCACAACGATGCTGGTCGGCAGGTGTGTTATGCGTATCGCGGAGTTGGTCTTGTTGACATGCTGCCCACCGGCGCCGGACGCGCGGAAGGTGTCGATACGCAGGTCCGCCGGGTTGATCGTGATCTCTATGGTTTCGTCGACTTCGGGATAGACGAACACGCTTGCGAACGAGGTATGTCGCCGGCTGTTAGCGTCGAAGGGAGACTTGCGCACCAGCCGGTGTATTCCGGTCTCGGTCCGCAGCCGCCCGTAGGCATAGTCGCCATTCACCTTGAGCGATGCGCTCTTGATGCCGGCGACCTCGCCCGGCGACTCCTCGAGCACTTCCACGCGGTATCCCTTGCGCTCGCAATAGCGCAGGTACATGCGCTCGAGCATCGCCGCCCAGTCCTGCGCCTCGGTCCCGCCCGACCCGGCCTGTATGTCGAGGAAGGAGTTCGCGGGATCCATCGGGTTCGAGAACATGCGGCGGAACTCCATTTCCGCCACGGTTTGCTCGAGGCCGCGCGTGTCGCCGTCGATGGAGGCGAGGGTCGCGTCGTCACGCTCCCCCTTGGCCATCTCGAACAGCTCGCGCGCGTCGCGCACGCCGTTGTCGAGGCGGATGAGCGTTCCGACCAGCGATTCGAGGGACTTCCGTTCCCGGCCGAGCTCCTGGGCGCGCCTGTTGTCGCTCCACACGGCGGGATCTTCGGCGAGCTTGCTGACTTCCGCTAGGCGGCGCTGCTTCGCCTCGAAGTCAAAGATACCTCCGCAGCTCGGCGGCGCGACTTTCGACGTCGGCGAGGCGCCGGGCGATGGCGTTGATTCGTTCGGCTTCCATTGGCGTTCCTTGGGTGGCGCCGGTTGAGCTGCAGAGCCAGGCTGTGTGTTCGAACCGGCGCAGTTATTCCCGCGCAGCGCGTCCGGTGGGCGCCAGTTGAGCAGCAACCCCCGTTGTCTGTTCGAGCCGGCGCGGTTATTCCGGCGCGCTGCGTCCGGAATAACGGAAATTATACATGCGGTTAAACGCGGACGCAGGGCGCCGGTTTGGCGCGCGCCGAAGCGCGGAGCAGGGATCGGCGGAACGTGGAGCAGGGCCGGCGAAGCGCGGAGCAGGTGCCCACTTGTGGGTGCGACCGCTGAGCCGGCCATGGCGCGTCGTGCGCCGGCCCTTGCGCGTCACCGGGGGTCACATCCCCAGAGGGGCCCCTGTTCCGCCCCTCGACGCGCCCCGCTTGCGGGTGCGACCGCTGAGGCGTGCATGGAGCCGACACCAAGGACGTAGAAGCTTGCCAATTTCCGGTCGGAGACTCCGCGTGTTGGAACGGACGTTAACGCGGTTCAACACGCGTGCGAGCGGCGCAGATCGGCTGGCGGATTCCGGAAAAAAAGGGCGGGCCGGCCACGAGGGCACGGCCCGCCTCCGGGGAGACGGACGTTCTATATCTGGCTCGCCAGCGCGTACAGCCGATGCAGCAGGGCGCGTATGTCCGCGGTCGTGTAGTCGTCGTGCAACGGCGGGCTCATTTCCTGCGGACGGGCAGGGTCGGGCGCGCCGGGCTCCGGGTCCTCGTTAGCGCGCGGCAACTCGTCGTCGGAGAGGGCGGCCGGGAGGCCCGGCACCTTCGCTGCAGAGTCACCACACATAACCGCCTCCACGAGTCCCCTGTTTGCCTTTTCAACGCCGGCGCACGAGTGCGCGCGCTATGCCTTCATCATGTGCCGTGCGCGCCTGCGCGCAAGCGATGAATGCGGGGTAGCAACCGGCTTTCCCGGGGGTAGCATCAGGTGATACTTCGGGGCCGCGGCCCCGGCTTACCCCCTGGTCTTGGCTTCCCCTCCTGCCGGAGGAGGGGTGGCACATGGTGCCGGGGTGGTGGGAGCCGCGCCAGGAGCCCACGTCGCGTGCGACGTCTAAACCGCCTCCCAGTGCTCGAGGGTGAGTTGCAGCGATTGCACGCCGTTGAACTCGTTGAGCGCAGGATGGTAGACCGCGCGCATGCGCGCGGGCGCGGGCTCGGTCCAGCGGTAGCGGATCGCGTCGATGCGCCGCGAACCCAGCGCGAGAGCGAGCTTCAGGTGGTGGTCCCCCACGATGCGCTGCGCGACGACGGCGAACTCGTCGCAGAAGCGCGGTGCGGGAAAGCCTGCTCCCCATGCCGGTCCGGCCAGCATGTCGACCGTCTCCAGGCTGAGCTCATCGGGCGCGAGCGCGCCGTCGGTCTCGATCACGCGTTCGAGGTCCGCGGGAGAGAGAAGCTCGCGGGCGGTCGTTTCGAACGCGGCCCGGAAGCGCTCCAAGTCGGCCTCCCGCAGCGTCAATCCCGCGGCGGCGGCGTGTCCGCCGAACTTCACGAGGAGCCCCGGGTTGCGCACCGCCACCCGTTCCAGCGCGTCGCGCAGGTGCAGCGCCGGGATGGAGCGTCCCGATCCACGGATCGCGCCCGCATCGGTGCGCGCGAACGCGATGGCCGGCCGGTGGAACCGCTCGCGGATCCGTCCCGCCAGGATGCCGACGACGCCCTGGTGCCACGCCGGATCGTAGAGGCTCAAGGTGTAGCTGTCGCCGTAGTCGCGGGTTTCCACGGCTGCAAGCGCGCCTTTCTGCATCTCCGTTTCGATGGCCCGCCGCTCGCGGTTCAGGCGGTCGAGATCGGAGGCGATGGCGCGCGCCCGTGACGCGTCGTCGGTGGTGAGGCATTCGATGCCTACGGCCATGTCGGTCAGCCGTCCCGCTGCATTCAGCCGCGGCCCCAGCACGAATCCCAGGTCGCGTGCAGTGGCGCGCCGCGCATCGCGGCCGGCAACCTCGAACAGCGCCGCAACGCCCGGCTGCATGCGCCCGGCGCGGATGCGCTGCAGGCCCTGCTGCACCAGGATGCGGTTGTTCTGGTCCAGCGCAACTACGTCCGCCACCGTGCCGAGTGCTACCAGCGGTAGCAGCTCGGCGAGGTTCGGCTCCGCTGGACCCAAGGATGAAGGATGAAGGATGAAGGATGACCCGGCTTCGCCTTCCTTTCGACTGACGGCTGACGGCTGGCGGCTGACGGCTGCGAAAGCTCCGCGCGCGCGCAGCTCCGCGCGCAGCGCAAGCATGAGGTAGAACATGACGCCGACGCCGGCAAGATGCTTGCTCGGAAAGCCGCAACCCGGCTGGTTGGGATTGATGATGCAGGCGGCGGCGGGCAGCCGGTCGCCCGGCAGGTGATGGTCCGTGATCAGCACGGCCATGCCCAGGCGGTTGGCCTCCGCGACCCCGTCGACGCTTGCGACGCCGTTGTCGACCGTGATCAGGATGTCGGGATGGAAGCGCATGTGGGCGAGCCCGACGATTTCGGGGGTCAGGCCATAGCCGTACTCGAAGCGGTTCGGCGCTAGATAGCTCACGTCCGCTCCCAGCGCGCGCAGCGCGCGCAGTCCCACCGCGCACGCCGTCGCGCCGTCGGCATCGTAATCGGCGACGATGAGAAGCTTCTTCCCCGCCGTCACCGCCTCGGCCAGCAGCCGCGCCATCGTGCGCAGATTGAGCATGGCGTCCATGCCGGCAAGCTTCCCGAAATCGGAGGCGACGTCCTGCGCGCAAGTGACTCCGCGCGCCGCATAGAGGCGCGCCAGCAGCGGATGCACCCCGTCCGCGACCAGTTGCTGGACGGCGGCTGCCGGCGCGGAGCGGGTGGCGATGATGGGCGCGCTCATGCGAAAAACCCAAGAACGAGATTCAGCCGCGGATAAACGCAGATAAACACAGATAAGATCAGGATATTGACAGCGCTCGCAAGTTTCGGACGGCGATCCCGCATGAGCTTTCGAACGTGCAGGGAATCTGTAAGTCCTGTCCGTGCCGGTGTTCGAGTCTGTCGTTTCATATCTGCGTGTATCTGCGTTTATCTGCGGTTTCGCTTGGTTTTCGCTATACGTAGGCGTGCAGCGGGCGTCGCGCGCGCCAGAAGCGCCAGCGGTCACGCGGCCGGGTCTCCGAGACGTAGCTGAAGTCGGGTCCCAGGCCGTGCAGGGTGAAGGATCCTATCGCCCCGTTTTGCAGCGCATGGAGCAGGGGACCGAACCAATCTCTCTCGAGGCTGGCGAGCGCCTCGCGCCATTGCGGCAGATCACCGTAGGCCGTTGCCGGCAACGAAGACAGCACGACGAGCTCCGTCCCGCGACGCGGTTCGAGCAGCGCCTTCGATGCGGGCAGGGACCGCGTGGCAATTCCACTTGCCGCCCCGAGCCCGGCTACGAGCGGATGGTCGGCCCACAACGCACCGTATGGTGTAGCCACCCGGCCCCCGCGTCCACCGCCCCAGAGCCAGACGCTGTTGACGGGCAGCTGACCGCCCGCTTCACGCGCGCTGTTGCAGGGATGATCGTGCAGCAGCATCTGTATTTCGTTTACGGTCTTGCGCCAGGGAGCGCCGCCACCGCCGGCGGGCAGGAAGGGCGCGACGCTGCGGCCAGCCACTTCGGCCGTGGGCGGCGTGCCCAGCCGCGGCTCGGCCGCGAGCCTGGCGTACCAGCGCTGGGGATGGGGCGCGACGAAGGTCATGCCCCCGCCGGCGAAATGGGTGTTGAGCGTGGCGACGTACTGCCGCGCTTCGTCCGCTTTCAGGGCAAGCCTCGACGCGTCCGCCAGCACCAGGCGGTCGCCGTGAACCTTGAGATGCACCGGATCCGCGCGCAACCACCAGTGATCGCCGGGATCCACGCCGTCGCCGCGCAGCGAGTGGGGGGCCAGCGGCAACTCGTCGGAGAGTCCGTGAGCCGCAGCCAGCCAGCGCTCGAGCGATGCGCCGGCGGTCCGCGTCCGCGCGCCGCGCGCGAGCAGGGTTTCAAGCGCGGGAAGCGGCAGATCGCGGTAGGGCTCCACACCCGCGGCGGCAGGCCAGAACAACTCGGGGACCAGCAGGTGGAGATTCATGAATGCAGCCTGTCGGATCGGGGATGAATAGAGGCACTGCGTATCCCAGCGGGGTCGTCCTCGGCCGAGCTGCAGCCGACAGGCTGGACAGGGACTTTTCGATTTCTCCCCGTGAGCAGTCCCTTCGAAAGCTGCGGCATTATTGGTCCTGAGCCTTCAGGTATCTCGTTCAGGAATTCGTCGGCTCCGGGGTCGACGAATTCCTTTGTGTCAAAATATCGGCCCCATACGCGGAAAGGTGCTTCGCTTGTCGTTCGAACTTTTTATCGGGCTGCGCTACACATACTCGAAACAACGCACCCGCGCCATCTCGTTCATCTCGGCGGTCTCCGTCATCTGCATTGCGCTCGGTATCACCGCGCTGATCACCGTGCTTTCCGTAATGAACGGCTTTCAGCGGGAGATCCGCACCCGGATACTCGGCGTCGCCTCGCACGTGCAGCTCTCGGGCGCGGGCGGCATGCTCAACGACTGGCAGCGGGTCGTGGCGGAGTCGGTCCGTCATGAGCGGGTCCTTGCCGCGGCGCCGTACATCACCGCCCAGGGACTGTTCACCAACGGCTCGGCGGTGCGCGGCGCGCTGGTGCGCGGCATCCTGCCGGAGCACGAGGAGCGCGTGGCCGAATTCGCCGCGCACATGAGGAGCGGCCGCCTCGAAAACCTGAGGAACGGCGAATATGGAGTCGTGCTGGGCATCGAGCTCGCTCGCGCGCTCGGCGTGACGGTCGGCGAAAAGGTGGTGCTGGTCGCGCCGCAGGGACAGGTGACGCCGGCGGGGATCATTCCCCGCCTGCGGCAGTTCACGGTCGTCGGCATCTTCGGCGTGGACCACTACGAATAC
Source organism: Burkholderiales bacterium (assembly GCA_044867805.1). Lineage (GTDB taxonomy): Bacteria > Pseudomonadota > Gammaproteobacteria > Burkholderiales > SG8-41 > SG8-41. Next base: position 7,478 of record JBIOVQ010000183.1, read on the forward strand.
GACGCCGGGCTCGCGCTGGTGGCGCTCGAGGATGCGCAGAGGCTGTTCCGCTTCGGCGACTCCGTGTCCGGCGTGCGCCTCAAGCTGAAGGACCTGTTCCAGGCCGGCGCCGTCGCGCGCGATCTCACGCGATCGCTGGGCCCCGACGTCTACGCCAGCGACTGGACCATGCATCACGCCAACTTCTTCCGCGCGGTGGAGATCGAAAAGCGCATGATGTTTCTCATCGTGACGATCATTATCGTGGTGGCGGCATTCAACATCGTCTCCACCCTGATGATGGCTGTCAACGACAAGAATGCGGACATCGCGATCCTGCGCACGCTCGGCTCGAGCCCGGGCTCGATCACCCGGGTGTTTCTCATTCAGGGGCTGATCGTCGGCTTGCTGGGAACGCTGCTCGGGCTGGCAGGCGGCATCTCGCTGGCCCTGAATGTCGAGGTCGTGGTGCCGTTCATCGAGAATCTTCTCGGGTTCAAGTTCCTCGCCAAGGACGTCTATTACATCAGTGACCTGCCTTCCGAGGTGCGGGTGGCCGACGTAGTTCTCACGGCCGTGGTGGCTTTTGTCCTGTCGATACTGGCGACGATCTACCCCAGCTGGCGGGCGGCGCAGGTCAATCCCGCGGAAGCCTTGCGGTATGAGTAGCACTCGTCCCCCGAGGCCCGACCCTCGTCCCTCCGGCGCAGCCGCCGGGCCGGTGATCGCGTGCCGCGACCTGCGCAAGACCTTCCACCAGGGCGAGGTGGAGGTGCCGGTCCTGATGGGCGTGGATCTCGAGGTCGCGGCCGGGGAAAGAGTGGCAATCGTGGGGGCGTCGGGCTCCGGCAAGAGTACGCTGCTGCACCTGCTCGGGGGGCTCGATGCAGCAAGCGGCGGCCAAGTCAGCGTGCTGGGGCAGGACCTGAGCAGCCAGAACGAGACCGAGCGGGGCGTCATGCGCAACAGGGCGCTCGGCTTCGTCTACCAGTTTCACCACCTGTTGCCCGAGTTCTCGGCGCTGGAGAACGTGGCGATGCCGCTGTTGATCCGGCGCCTCGACAAGCACGAGGCCGATGCGGTGGCGGCAGACATGCTGAAACAGGTCGGTCTCGATCACCGGCTCACGCATCGCCCGGGAGAGCTGTCCGGGGGCGAGCGCCAGCGCGCGGCGCTGGCGCGGGCGCTGGTCACGCGGCCCGCTTGCGTGCTCGCGGACGAACCGACGGGCAACCTCGACCGCCACACCGCCGAGTCGGTGTTCGACCTCATGCTGGAGCTGAACGGCGCGACGGGCGCGAGCCTCGTCATCGTCACCCATGATCCGGAGATCGCGCGGCGCGCGAACCGCATCCTGCGCCTGAGGGACGGCGTGCTTCATCGAGAAGCGTGATTAGTGATTGGTGATTCGTGATTAGTGTTCGTGCGGCTAAGCTTTCGTGCCTTCGTTATGGCGCAGTGATTTTCTCAACGCCGTGACCAACTTCCCCACCAAAGCGACCTGCTTAAAGACTGGGGAGTCTGTCCGTAAGAAGCCAAGCTGACGGGCGATTTCAAGGTGGGAGTCGGTTTCGGCCCTCGACCCGCTTGCGTACCCCAGGAACTGGATTAGTTCCTTGGTTGAATTCCTGGCCGCGCCCTCTGCGATATTCGCGGCGATCGACGCGGCGCTCTTCCTCAGCTGAAGGGTCAATCCGTACAGCTCTTCCCGGGGGAAGGTGGCGGATTCACCGTAAATCATCACGGCAAGCTTTATAGCCTCCTGCCACGCAAGCGGGTCACGATGACTGGTTGGTCGGTCCAATGCATTGGCTCCCGTGTTCCATGCATTCCTCTAACGGTTCACCTGCTGCATAGGTTTACAAGCGGCCCAATCACCAATCACTAATCACCAATCACGCTTTCAGGACCGACCGCGGATACACGCATGACATGAGCTTCGGTGAGTTCCTTGTAGACCGCTGGATCATGCAACGCCTGCTGCAGGAGGAAATGCGGCGCCGAGCGCTTGATGAGCTGCGGCACCACTATGCCGAGCGCGATAATCGCGAGTCCGGTGAAGAACCACCCGACGAGCGCCACCGCCACCCCGATGCCGAGTATCGGCATCATCACGAGCGGCAGCAGCAGGCGCGCCGAAATAAAGCGCGCGGCGCCGCGCGGATCGAACTCGACCTTGATCTCGCCGCG
>JBIOVQ010000184.1:0-3538 GCA_044867805.1 Burkholderiales bacterium
ATGATTTCACTCCTTGGGTAAGGGGTTGAGGTTTGGCATGCCCGCGCGCGTAGCGCCGGATGACCGGAAGCTGACGCAGCAGCGCGCGGTCCACCAGCCGGGGCGTAACCTGGTTGAGCCAGGCGAAGAGCCGCTCGGGCATGCCGAGAGGCCGCTCGGCGGCGGGCTTTTCCAGCAGCGCGACGAGCGCCTCTGCCACGGACTCGGGCGGGTCCATCGCGACGCCGAGTTCCGCGTTGAGGGCGCACATCGCGGCGCCGTTCATGGCCGTGCGCGTGGCGCGCGGCGCGAAGTAGGTGACCTGCACCGGCCCGTCGGCCAATTCCCGGCGCAGCGCCTCGCTGAAGCCGCGCAGCGCGAACTTGCTCGCGCAGTACGCCGTATGGCCGGGGTAGCCGAGGTAGCCGAAGATCGAGCCGACGTTGACGATGCGCGCGGCGGGCTGCGCCAGCAGGGGCGGTAGAAGCCGGCGCGTGAGCTGCATGGGGGCGAGCACGTTGACGCGCACGATGCGCTCGAGGGCCGCGTCGTCCTGGTCGGCGAGCCAGGCGAACTCGCCCGCGCCCGCGTTGTTGACGAGCAGGTCGACGCCGCCGCGAGTTTCGGACACGGCGCGCAGCACCGCTTCCCGCCCGGAGTCCGTGGTCAGGTCCGCGACGACCGCGCGTGCGTGGCCCCTGGCGGCCTGGATGTCGCGCGCCAGCACGGCGAGCGCCGCGGCGTCGCGGCCGACGAGAATCAATGACTCGCACAACGGCGCAAGGCGCCTGGCCATGGCCCGACCAATGCCGCCGGTGGCGCCCGTCAGCACGGCCCGGTAACGAGCGGTGTTCATGCGGCCTCCCGTTCAACGGCCGTCGATGCACAGGGCGGCAAGTCGCGAAAGACGTCGCCGTAGAGGCGAAACACCGTGCGCGCCACATGCGTTACGGCTTCCTGGTCGGCGGGGGCGTCGAGCCGGTCCATGAGCCCGGCGAGGAAGCCGACGTGCTCCTGGTCGAGCGCGCCGTGCGAGCTGAGGTAGGTGAAGGCTTCGGGCGGCAGGCCCAGGGGGCCGCGCATCGTTTCCGCGGCGCGCGTGGCGAGCGCCTGGCTCGTGCCTTCGAGCACGTGCACCATGCCGAAGAAGCCAATGGGGTTGCGGCGCGTCACGTAGTCGTAGACGTAGGCGACCAGGAGCTCCGCGGCCCGCCCGGGGGCGGAGGCGCGCACCGCGTCCGCGTTCCCGCCTGCGGCGGCGATGTCGTTGAGGATCCATTCCTCGTGGCCGGTTTCTTCCTCTATGTAGTGCGCGATGCAGCCGCGCAGCCAGGCATGGCTGTCCGGCAGACGCGCGCCGCATGCCATGAGCAGCGGCACGGTGTGCTTCACGTGGTGGTAAGCCTGCCCTAGAAACGCGAGGTACTGCTCGCGCGTCACCCGGCCGGCGAGACAGTCCTGGATCACGGGAATGGCGTAGAGCGCATCGCGCTCGGCAGCGGTGCGCCGCTTCAGTTCTTCGAAAAACGACATGGATTTCGGCTCCAGGTTGGGATAGAGGGCTTCGAGGCGCTCGCCGTAGCGCGACCACACGGCATCGCGGCGAACGCGGCCATTGGCAGTCGCCAGGCCGGACGTGGCGCTGAATGGCACGTCCGCGCGGAGCCACGATGCGACTTGCGCGTAGTCGGGCAGGCGCGTGTTGGCGATCTGCACCTCGGCTCCGAGAGCGGCATCGGTCGTGCTTGCGAGCCGCGGCACGAGCACCGCGCACAGGCGGGGCCGCGCTTCGCCGAATACCGCGGCTTGCGCGATGACGCCGCCGGCCGTCAGCTCGGCTTCCGGCCACTCCGGCGCGATGTTGCGCCCGAACGAGGTGATGATGACGTTCTTCCTCCGGCCTTCGACATGCAGGAATCCGTCGGCATCCAGGCGACCCAGGTCACCCGTGGCCAGCCAGGCGGCCGGCGCCGGGGGCTCATCGCCGCCGACATAGCCCAGGCAGTGGGGACCCGAGACGAGAATCTCTCCGTTCGCGGCGATGCGGACATGGGCGTGCGGGAGCGGGCGGCCGACGCTCCCCGGGCGATCCGCGCCGGGGAGATTGAGTGCCACGACCGATCCGCATTCCGTGAGGCCGTAGCCTTCATAAGCAGGCAGTCCGGCGGCGCGCGCCCGCTCGAGGAGCCCGGGGGCGACCTTGGCGCCGCCCACCGCGGCGAATCGCAGCCGCGAAGGGCGCGGCGCGCCGCCTTCGAGCGCGGCGGCGAGCGCGAGCATCATCTGCGGCAGCAGGATCACGCTGTCCGCCTGCCAGCGCTCGATCGCCGCGAGGCAGGCGAGGGGATCGAAGCCGGACGCGCCGCTCACGCCGACGCCGGCGAGCGGCGGCACGATGCATTCGGCGCCGGAGGCGAGGGCGGTGCGCGCGCCGGCAACGTTCTCGAGCAGCACTGCCAGTGGCAGCAGACACAGGTGCCGCGTGAGGCCAAGCGGGCGCGTTGCGTCCTCGAGAGCACCTGCGAGCATGCGCTGCTGCTCTGCGCCCAGGCACACGCCTTTCGGCGTGCCGGTGGTTCCGGAAGTGAACGTGATCTTGGTGGTGGTCGCGGGCAGATCCACGGGAGCCGCGTCGCGCCGGAACCAGGCGAGCGCGCTGCCCTCGATGGCGGCGGGCGCGCCGAAACCGAGCGAGCGCGCCGTCTCCGGCAACCCGCCAAGCAGCGCGTCCATGCCGCTTGCCGTGGCCGCGTGCCACACTTGCGCCGGCGTGAAGAACGCGGGCAGCGGCACGAGCGCCACGCCGGCGCGCTCCGCGGCGAGGTCCGCCGCAAGCCATTCGGGGCCGTTGTCGGCGAGCAGGCCGACGACGCGCGGCCGCGCGCGGGCGAGTGCCTGCGCCAGGCGCCCGACGTTATCCTCGAGCGCGCGCGCGCTGACGATCGGGTGGCCGGGGGTCATGCGCGCTCTCCGGCGCGCATTCCGTGCGAGACCTTGCCGACCATCACGACCGGGTCCTGGTCGTAGTAGGTGCCCCAGCTCGCACCGCCGTCGGCAAGGCGCGCGGGGTCGGCGGTGGCGATTGGCAGCGGGTACAGGCCCAGCCGCCGGAAGGTATTGCGCAGCGCGCGCGTGGCCGTGAACGCCACCCACCTGTAGCCCAGGCGGTGGAGATGGCGGGCAAGCTGCGGGACGAGCGCGCGCGCCATGCCCGCGGAGACCGCGGCGAGGTTGCCGACTTCGACGATGCCGGCGCGGGGCACGGCGCGGCCGAGGACGCCGGCAATCGCACGCTCGATCGGCCGGTCGAGATATTGTTCCAGGAACAGCGCATGCGCGGCCGCTGGAGCGTAGCCGGCCGCCGCCTGCCAGCGGTCGAGGCGGTCGCGCACCCCGAGGAGGTGCGGCAGGAAGTGCGTCACGCGCGCGCCGTAGGCGCGGCCGAAGCGGGCGGCGATGAAGCCTTCGAACGCGCCTCGCGCCGGGTGCGTGCGGTGCACCGGCTCGAGATGCGGCTTGGCGGCACGCGGCAACGCCACGCGCGAGGTGCTCTGGACGA
>JBIOVQ010000185.1:0-10315 GCA_044867805.1 Burkholderiales bacterium
GGTGCTCATGCGCTGGGCGGGCGAGATACTGCGGGGAACGATCACGGCGGTGGCCGCGCGCCCCGGCGTGTTCGCGGCGGTGACGGCTGCTGTCGCCGTGCTCAACGTCGTGGCGCCCGTCGCGATCCTGTCGGCGGTGCGCAAGCCGCTCGATTTCTTCACCTTCAACCCGTGGCTGAAGCGTCTGCCCGAGTATCTTGCGTCCGACGACGCGCCGCTCGCGGACAAGCTCGCGAAGCTGCCGGACCTCGCGCTGTTCTGGTTCTCGGCGGGCAGCTCCTACGGCGGTGCCGAATGGGGTTTCGCCGTGGACGTCGCCGACCTCGGGCGGATACTCCTGGTCTCGGCGTTGTTCGGGCTCTACTTCGCCCTCTGGTATCGCCAGCGCGATCTCGCCCCCGGCGGCGCGCAGGCGCTGCGCGGTGGCGGAATCGCGGGCAGCGCTGCGACGTTGTTCGGGCTGTCCACCGGCGCCTGCAGCGTGACCGGCTGCGGGGCGCCGGTGATCCCGGTGCTCGGCCTGGCGTTCGTCGGGCTCGAGAGCGGAACCCTGCACTTTATCGCCCAGTCCTCGCGCGTCGCGACGATCGCCCTCTTCGCGGCGCTGTTCATCGGCGTGGGCTATCTCGCGTGGAAGACCGGACGCTAGCCCAGGGAAAGTTGGCAGTTTGCAGTGGACAGTTTGCAGTAACGGGCGGTCGTCGCGACTGACGACGGCTTTTTTTCCAGCACTCAGGACTCAGCGGCTGGCGTCTGACAGCTGACGGCTGACGGCTGACGGCTAACTGGCCTTGACCAGCTCGCGCAGCCGCAGCACGGCCTCCTCGACGCGGCGGACCGCGATGACTTCGAGGCCCGCGATCGGCTGCTTCGGCTTGTTGGCGTGGGGAATCACCGCCTGCGTGAAGCCGAGCTTGGCCGCCTCGCGCAGCCGCTCCTGCCCGCGCTGGACGGGGCGCACCTCGCCCGCCAGGCCGACCTCGCCGAAGACGACCAGCCTGGCGGGCATGGGCGTATTCTTGAGGGACGACACCACCGCCAGCAGCACCGGCAGGTCCGCCCCCGGCTCGTCGATCTTCACACCGCCGACGGCGTTCACGAAAACGTCCTGGTCGAAGCACGCGATGCCGGCGTGCCGGTGCAGCACCGCGAGGAGCAGCGCAAGCCGCGCCTGCTCGAGGCCGACCGACAGGCGCCGCGGGTTGGGCGCGTGCGAGCCGTCCACCAGCGCCTGGATCTCCACCAGCATCGGGCGCGTGCCTTCCTGGGTCACCATCACGCACGAGCCGGCAACCTCCGAGCCGTGCTGCGACAGGAACAGGGCCGAAGGATTGGATACGCCCTTCAAACCCCTCTCGGTCATCGCGAACACGCCCAGCTCGTTCACCGCGCCGTAGCGGTTCTTGAAAGCGCGGATCAGCCGGAAGCTCGAATGCGTGTCGCCTTCGAAATAGAGCACGGTGTCCACCATGTGCTCGAGCACGCGCGGGCCGGCCAGCGCGCCTTCCTTGGTGACGTGGCCCACCAGCACGATGGTGGCGCCCGTGTTCTTCGCGATGCGCGTCAGCTGCGCGGCGCATTCGCGCACCTGAGCCACCGATCCCGGCGCCGACTGCAGCTGGCCGGAGTAAAGCGTCTGGATGGAATCGATGACCGCGACTTCCGGCTTTTCCGCGGCGAGCGCGGCCTGGATTTTCTCGAGGTTGATCTCCGGCAGCACCTGCACGCCGCGCGCGTCGGCCCCGATCCGCTTTGCGCGCAGGGCAACCTGCTGGGGGGACTCCTCGCCGGCGACGTAGAGCACCTTGCGCTCAGCGCCGATCGCGGACAGCGCCTGCAGCAGGAGCGTGGACTTGCCGATGCCGGGATCGCCGCCCAGCAAGACGACCGCCCCGGGGACCAGGCCCCCGCCGAGCACGCGGTCGAACTCCTCGACGCCGGTCGGCAGGCGCGCTTCCTCCCGCGCCTCGACATCGGCCAGCCGCTGCACCCGCCCCGCTTCCGCGATAAGCCCGAAGCGGTTCGCGGCGGGCGCCGCCTCGGCGACCGTCTCGACCAGGGTGTTCCATGCCTGGCAGTGCGGGCACTGGCCCTGCCACTTCAGCACCTGCCCGCCGCACTCGGTGCAGGAATAGACGGATTTTGCCTTAGCCATCTTTGCCAGCCGTCAGCCGCCAGACGCCAGAAACTGAAAACGGTCCACTGCAAACTGCCCACTTCGCTGATGGCGGGCTACCGGGCGGGCGGGGTCGTCGGCGTGGCGGTGATATCGCGGCGATGGCTCGGGACCTCGCCTTTCATCTTGCGCAGCTCGTCCTCGCGCTCCTGCAACCTCGCGTGCAGGTGCCAGAACAACAGCACGATCAGCGCGACATTCATTGCATAGAGCCCGATCGCGGTGCGGACGGGCTCGCTCATCGGGGAGCCGGCCTCGTGCGGAGGGAGAAAGAAGTAATCGCCCAGCAGCAGCCCGGCAATCGCCGCCAGCAATCCCGGCCCGAGCCCCCCGAACCAGGCGGCGATGATGGTGGCAGGGATGAAGAAAGAGAACGGCAACCGATGATCGAGCGTGCCGTACAGGCTGTAGCGCAGGGTAAACGCAAGCACCACTGCGCCGACCGCGACGGCGTAGCGCTGCAAGTGGGTGGGATTGCGCGGCATCAGCACAGTACAGGCCGGGTTCGCATGATGATACACCGCGCCTGGTGACGCCGGCCTGCGCCATCAGGCGGGTTTTTCCACGATCCGGACGCGTGGCGCCAGCGCGCACAGCAACTGGTAGCCCACGGTCCCCGCCGCTTCCGCGACGCGCTCGACCGGCACGCCTTCGCCCCACAGCACCACACGCGAGCCGATGCCGGCTCCGGGGACGTCCGTGATGTCCGCGCACAGCATGTCCATGGAGACGCGGCCGACGGTGCCCGTCAGGCGACCCTCCACCATGACCGGGGTGCCGTTCGGCGCATGGCGCGGATAGCCGTCGGCATAGCCGCAGGCGATGACCCCGATACGCATGGCGCGTTCGGCGCGGAACACGCCGCCGTAGCCCACCGTCTCGCCGGGATCGAGCTGTTGCACGCCGATGAGGCGGCTCTCGAGCGTCATCGCCGGCCTGAGGCCCGCGTCTGCGCCGCTGCCGTCGGGAAAAGGCGAGCAGCCGTAGAGCATGATGCCGGGCCTGACCCAGTCGCCATGGGTCTCAGGGTAGCGCAGGATGGCCGCGGAATTCGCGAAGCTCACCGGCAGCTCGCTACGGCCGGGCAGGCGCCGCAGACGGTCGAGCTGCCACGCCACGCCGCGCGCATCGTCCGCGTTGGCGAAATGCGTCATCAATGTGACGCCGGCGATTCCCGGCGCGCTGCGCAGCTGCTCCAGCGCCTTTGCATACTCGGCCGCGGAGAGCCCCAGACGGTTCATGCCGGAGTTCACCTTGAGCAGCACCTCGAGCTTGCCGCCGGCGGGCAGCGCCGCGAGCGCCGCCACTTGATCCACGCGATGCGCTACTACGGTCAGGCCGTGCTCCATCACCGCGGGTAATTCGCGGGCATCGAAGAATCCCCCGAGCAGCACGATGCGCTGCCTGAACCCCGTCTTGCGCAATTGAACGGCCTCTTCCAACTCGAGCAGCGCCAGCCCCTCCGCTTGCTCGAGCGCGGCTGCCGCGCGCAGCAGGCCATGCCCGTAGGCGTTGGCCTTCACCACCGCGAGCACCCGCGAGCGCGGCGCGTGCCGGCGCACCACGCCGAGGTTGTGCCGGATGGCGGCGGCGTCGATGGTGGCGAAGATGGGGCGAGACACGCTAGTGATGAGTGCAGAGCGCAGAGTGCAGAGTAAAAGCCCGATCTGACTCTGCATTCATCATTCTGCACTCCGCATTAGTTTTTCGTAGTGGCGCGCGAACAGCAACTCGAGCTCGTCGATGACTTCGCGTGCGGGGCGGCCCTGAAGCGCATGCTGCGCCATGAACTCCGCGGCTTCCACCATGAGCTTTCTGCGGTCGAGCATCGGGTAGGTCCGCACCAGCCGCCGGATCGCCATCGTCACCGTCTCGTTTTCCGGGCGCGGAATCGCGGCCGGATCGTGGCCGGCGTTACCGGGCTCCGTTACGCCGCCGGACAGAAACTCCGCGAACGCGATCAGCCGTTCCTGCTGCTCCGGCGCCAGTTGCTCGAACAGCTCGAGCAGCTTTCTGTCCTCGATTTGCAACGCGGTTCAAGCCAAAAAATGGTTAGTATTCAATCACATTTCACTGGAATTGTGGTATAAATCGCCAGCCTCTGGACGAGGGTCGAGGGTCGAGGGTCGAGGGATGAGGGACGGAGGGAACAGGCTGAAGTCGCCAACGAGCGGCCTTCGATCTTCACTACACGGTCATCCTCGCTCCACCACTTCCGCCTTTCGCCTTTCGCCTTCCGCCTTGCTGGCGTAGACCGCCCCGGAGTCCACATGCCCCTGGGCTTCTACACCATCATGGCGGCGCAGTTCTTCTCGTCGCTCGCCGACAACGCCCTGCTGGTGGCGGCGATCGCCCTGCTCATGCAGATGACGGCGCCCGAGTGGATGACGCCGCTGCTCAAGTTCTTCTTCACCGTCTCCTACGTGGTGTTCGCGGCCTTCGTCGGCGCCTTTGCCGACTCGATGCCGAAGGGCCGGGTCATGTTCATCACCAACGCGGTGAAGATCGCGGGCTGCCTGCTGATGTTCTTCTACGACTGGCTGCCGCTGCCGGGCGCCCCGCTCTATGTCGCCGTGCTGTTCGCCTATGCCGTCGTCGGGCTGGGCGCGGCGGCCTACTCGCCGGCCAAGTACGGCATCCTCACCGAGTACCTGCCCCATCACAAGCTCGTCGTCGCCAACGGCTGGATCGAGGGCTTGACCGTCGCCTCGATCATCCTGGGCACCCTGTGCGGCGGCCTGCTGATCAGCGAAACGGTCTCGAAGGAGCTGCTCAAGATCGACATTCCGCGGATCGAAACCGGGATCGACAGCCCTGCCGAGGCGGCCATATTGCTGATCATCGTCTTCTACGCCATCGCCGCGGGCTTCAATCTCTACATTCCGAATACCGGGGTGGACCACCGCGCTCCCAGCAAGAACCCCCTGTTCCTGGTCCGCGAGTTCGCCCACTGCGTGAAGCTGCTGTGGACCGACAAGCTGGGACAGATCTCCCTCGCAACCACGACGCTGTTCTGGGGCGCCGGAGCGACGCTGCAATTCATCGTGCTGAAATGGGCAGCGGTCGCCCTCGGCTATACGCTCTCGCAGGCGGCGATATTGCAGGGCATCTGCGCCGTCGGCATCGCCATCGGCGCGGCCATCGCCGCGCGCTACGTGCCGCTGCATCGCTCGCCCCATATCGTGCCGGTGGGAATCGCCATGGGCGTGATCGTCATCGTGATGGTATTGGTGCGGAGCGTGACGGTCGCGATCCCGCTGATGGTGCTGATCGGCGCGCTCGCCGGGTTTTTCGTCGTTCCCATGAACGCGCTGCTGCAGCACCGCGGCCACATACTCATGGGCGCCGGCCACTCGATCGCAGTGCAGAACTTCAACGAGAACCTCTCGATCCTGGTCATGCTGGGCGTCTACGCCCTGCTGATCTGGCTCGATTTCTCCATCTACACCGTCATCGTGCTGTTCGGACTGTTCGTCGCGGCGACCATGACCATGGTTCGCCGGCGGCACATGCAGAACATGCGCCAGGGCCAGTTGCCCGCGATTCCGACGGACGGAGGCCACTAGGTATCGTCCGACGTCCGTCGTTCCCGCGGAGGCGGGAACCCAGTGACAGGATGGCCTGGATCCCCGCCTGCGCGGGGATGACCGGGCTCGTTTCCTCGAATCTGGATCCCCGCCTGCGCGGGGATGACCGGGCTCGTTTCCTCGCCCGGTCACTTCTCCCGGGGATCATGCAGCCCCGCATCCGGCGCCCGGTACTGGCCCGCGCGGATCTGCCTGACGATGCTGGCGAGCGCGGCCGCCGCGTTGCCCACTTCCGCGAACAGGTCCTGGTCCTGGTCCAGGTCCTCGTGGCTCGTGGCGTAGGGCTCGTACCACCCGATCCAGGTGTCGATGAGGGCGGTCGGGCCCGCCGGGATCATGTCCATATCCGTGAGCCAGTCGGTCAGCATGCGCCGCAGGTTCTCGGGACCGGCGGCATCTCCGTGCGCGACGATCGAGAAGGCCCGGCCTGCGAGATGCTTGGGATAGCTCCAGCCGGCGAGCTCCAGCTCCTTGGCCAGCGCCGGGTTCTTGCCCTTGGTGGTGGTCGGGTCGGGGTTGCCGCCGTCGGCGCACACCAGCCGGTCGATCATGAGCTTGAGGCTCGCCGGCGCCTGGTACCAGTGCACCGGGCACACGATCATGACCCCGTGCGCCGCGACCCAGCGCGGGTAGATCTCGTTCATCCAATCGTTGACCTGGCCGACGGCGTGGTTGGGGTAGCACGAGCACGGCCAGTGGCACAGCGGCTGGGAGGTCGAGACGCAGGCCTTGCACGGGTAGATCGTCTTGTGCGGCTCGTCGGCGAGCGTGGATATGTCCAGGAAATCGACCTCGTGCCCGGGCATCGCTTCGATGGCCTTTTGGGCGTGCTGCGCGAGCCGCCGCGTCTTCGAGATCTCCCCGGGGCAGGTATGCTCGCTGCGGGTGGAGCCGTTGACGACCAGGATCCTGGTGGGCGACTTCGGGTCCTTCTGCCGCCGCTCCGCGGCCTGGATCGCGGCCCGCGTCTCCAGCCATTCGACCGGCAGCTGCATCGCGGGATCCGCGAAGCCCGCGCCCGCCGCCTGCTTCCGCGGCGACTTGCGGTAGGCGATATAGCCGTCCCAGGCGACTTCGCACACCTTGTCCAGCTCGGCGCGCACCTTGTCGAACGCGGGATCGTAGAACTTCGCAAAAAACCGCTCGCGGAACTGCTCCTTGGTGAGCGGCACGAACTCGGTCTGCTTGCGCACGGCTGGCCTGGCCATGTTCCCCCTTGGAAAATGCGTGATTCGTGATTGGTGATTCGTGATTCGCGTCGGTTGTCAGGGGCGTCGCCCCTCCCGAGGCCATGATACGCAATTGCCGCGGCGGCGGATGCAGAACCTAAATTAGCCGCCGAGACGCCACCCACACCATCACTCAACCCGGGCGGATGTTCTGGTTGTGGTGGAAGACGTTGTCGGGGTCGTACGTGGTCTTCACTTCCACCAGCCGGTCGTAGACGGAGCCGCCGTACGCCTCGCGGACCCGGCCGGGGTCTTCGTCGCCGCCGAGGAAGTTGACGTAGACACCTTCGCGGAAGCGGCCGAGGGCAGCGAAGAACCCCCTGGCCCAAGTGGTGTCCCGGTCGCCGAAGTCCTCGCCGGGCCGCCATACGCCATCGAGGGTGATCGCGTGCGACGCCTGCCGGTTCCCGAACGCCGTCCCGCCCTCCGCGACTCGGCTCACCGCCCCCTTCAAATGGAACATCGCCGCGTACGACCGCGGCGACGAGCAGGAGAACGCGTGCCCGGCGATCACGTCGATGAGGTCGTCGCGGAGCTCGGGTAGGTGGGTGGACTTCCAGTAGTAGTTCCAGCCGTGGACGACGGTCGAGTCGAGCGCGCTCTGGAAGCCCACGTACGGCGCGGGCCCGACCAGGTCGAGGAGCGGGGTCCTGCATGTGCGGAGCGGGCGTAGCACCCGCTCACCCTCCTCGATCGGCCCGGCGTAGCAGCTACCCACCATCACCACCGGGCGCCAGTGCAGGTCCTCGGGGATGACGGGCAGCGGCGGCGCGGTGCCGAACCTCACGACCGTGCCGAGCTCGTCGGGAGCGTCACGGACGAAGTCGCGGTAGCAGCGGAGGACCTCCCGGGCGTCGCTCGCGTCCCAGAGTATGGGCCCGGCGAGGACGGTGGGCCCGACCGAGTGAAGGCGGAACTCGAACGAGGTGACCACGCCGAAGTTGCCGCCGCCGCCTCGCAACGCCCAGAACAGATCGGGGTGCTCGTCCTCGGACGCCCGCAGCAGCTTGCCGTCGGCCGCCACGACGTCGGCGGCGAGGAGGTTGTCGACCGTGAGGCCGTGCTTGCGCATCAGCCAGCCGACGCCACCGCCGAGGGTGAGCCCGGCGACTCCGGTGTGGCTCACGATTCCGCCGGTGGTGGCGAGGCCGTGCGCCTGCGTCTCGTGATCGACGTCGCCCCACAGCGCGCCGCCCTGCACCCAGGCCCTGCGGCCGGCGGGATCGACCCGCACGGCCCGCATCGCCGAGAGGTCGATCACGATCCCGTCGTCGCAAACGGCGGTGCCCGCCACGTTGTGGCCTCCGCCCCGTATGGCGATCTCCAGATCGTGGTCGCGGGCGAAACGCACGGCCGCGACCACGTCGGCGGCCCCGATGCAGCGGGCGATCAGGCGCGGGCGCCGGTCGATGGCACCGTTCCACACCGCACGGGCGCTGTCGTAGTCGGGGTGGTCTGCACTGATCAGCCGGCCTCGGAACCCGTCGATCTCCAGGACGACTGGCTTCCTGCTCCGGTGGCCGACTTCCGCGGTCGTCGTCGTCATCGTGTCCTCCGCTCTCGATGGCCACATCAGACCACCGCGGACCGCGGCTGTGAAGTCAAAAATCTGGACTTCACAACCGGAGGCAGGTGCGCAACACTGCCGTCGTGAGGACGTACGGTCAGTACTGCCCCATCGCCCGTGGCGCCGAGATCTTCGCCGAGCGCTGGACACCGCTGATCATCCGCAACCTGTACCTTGGCTGCGGAAGCTTCGGTGAGATCCTGGAGGGCGCGCCCGGACTCTCCCGTACCCTGCTCTCACAGCGGCTCAAGCACCTCGAGCGGCTCGGCATCGTCGAGTCGGCGCCCAAGCCCGACGGGCGCGGGCACCACCACAAGCTCACCTCCGCGGGCCACGACCTCTTCAAGGTCTGCCAGTCGCTCGGCGAGTGGGGCGCGCGTTGGCTCGAGATCGCCCCCGAGAACCTCGACCCCTTTGTGGCCCTGTGGTCGATGTGCAACGCGCTCCGCCGAGACCGGATCCCGGATCGACGCGTCGTCATTCGCTTCGACTTCACCGGCCGCCCGCGCCGCGAGCGCTATTGGCTGCTCATCGAGCTCGGGGACACCGAGATCTGCAAGACGTACCCCGGCCTCGACGAGGACCTCTACATCACGGCGGAAGCCGAAGCCTTCGTCAAATGGCACGCCGGCCAGCTCACCTGGGCCCAAGCCACCCGCGGGGACCGCATCCGACTCGACGGCGCCCCGTCGCTGGTAAGAGCCTTCCCAACCTGGAACGCCCGCAGCATGTTCGCCCACATCAGGCCGGTCTCCCGCACCGCCACGAGCCCCGCAGGCTGACATCCTCGATGCGGCCTCCCCCTGCGGCACCGCACCGCCGCCGGAGTGTGACGCGAACAGTGTCCCATATGGCACAACCATCCAACCTCACCACCCACAGCAAGCGCAGCCAACCCCTCATCCATCAGCTCGGGTATTGACTCAAGGGACTCTTCCTCTTCTTGATCTTCTTCTTTTCGGCGTCTTGGCGGTCAGATTATCGTTCAGTTCTTCTTAGCGCCTTGGCGTCCCCCGACCGAGTCGAGGGCAGGCTCGGCGGCTAATTTCCGGTTTCACCGCCGCAGGCGGATGGGTAGAGGGCTAAACCACCCGTCACTCGTCACCCATCACTCATCACCGCCTGAGACGAAAGTAAATCTCAGGCAATTTGTTGGGCAGCGAGTTGATGTGGTCGAGCACCAGGTAGTGCCCGCGCCCGAAGATCTGCGGCAGGTACTGGTTCGCCATGGTGTCCACCGTGATGCAGAACGGGTGGACGCCCTTCGCGACCGCTTCCTTCACCGCCATGCGCGTGTCTTCGTGCAGGTAGCGCCGGTCGCCGCCGTCGTCGTAGTCCTCGGGGCGGCCGTCCGAGAGGATCAGCAGCAGCCGGCGCCGGCTCTCGACGCCTTCGAAGCAGGCGGTGGCGTGCCGGATGGCGGCGCCCATGCGGGTGGCGAGCCGCCCGGACATGCCGCCGATCTGGCTGCGGATGTCGTGCGACAGCGGCTGGTCGAAGTCCTTGATGGTGTAGTAGCTCACGTTGTCGCGATACTTGGAGCAGAAGCCGGCGATCGAGTACGGATCGCCCACCTCCTCCATGCCCTCCGCGAACAGCAGCACGCCCGCGCGGACGCGGTCGACCAGCCGCCCGCCGCCTTCCGGCAGGTGCTGCATGATCGACGTGGACATGTCGGCGAGGAGCGTCACCGCGATCTCGCGCTGGCGCATCTCGCGCCGGCGGTAGATCGCGGGCTTGGGCGAGCGGCCGGCCT
>JBIOVQ010000186.1:0-15973 GCA_044867805.1 Burkholderiales bacterium
AGCTGCACGACGCGCATCTGCTCGGTCTTCGGGTCGAAGCGCACCACCGTGTCCGTGTTGATCTCGTTGGCCCAGACCAGGCCGCCGCCGTCCACGGTGACCGCGTAGGGCCCGGCATCGCCGCCCGGCATGGGGTAGGTCTTCACGACCTTCATGGCGACGGGGTCGAGCTTGGCGAGCTTGCCGTCGCCGTAGTAGGTGATCCACAGCATGCCGTCGGGCGCGGCGGCGACGCGGCGCGGGCGCGAGCCGCGGCCCGTGTCCACCTCGCTCATCCGGCCGGTCTTCGGGTCGAGCCGGCCCATCTTGTCGTCGCCCATGCGGCAGAACCACACGTTGCCGGCCTTGTCGAGGGCCAGTCCGTAGGGGCCGCCCGACGAGAGGTACTCCTTGATGACGCCGGTCCTCGTATCGAGGCTCGCGACCTTGTTGCCACTCTGCATCGTGAACCAGATGGTCCTCTGGTCGTCGCTGATGATCAGCGTGTGGGGGCCGCCGCCGCCGGAGGGCGTCCAGAATTCGGTGATCCTGCCGGTGGCGGGGTCGAGCCGGCCGATGGTGCCGTTGCCGTTCCCGGTGGTCCACACCATGCCGTTGCGGTCCACCAGCAACCCGTGCGGGCGGTGGCCGGAGGGCAGGTCCCATTCCCTGAAGGTTTGCGCCTTCGGGTCGAAGCGGGCGACCTTGTTGCCGGTCATCACCGCGACGTAGACGCTCCCGTCGGGCGCGATCGCCGGGTCGCGCGCGAAGCGCGGCGTCGGCACCGGCCATTCGCTGACCTTGCCCGTCAGGTTGGGGCGCGCTCCCGGCGTGATGCCGTAGTTGGAGCCGCCCCCCTGCGCGGCGAGCGGGAGAAGGGCGAGCAGGCAGGCGACGCGTTTCATCGGCACTCCTTCGTGCGAAAGCGCATTTTTCCGGGGCCCGGTAAGTTGCTATATTAGTCCTCGAACAGGACTCCGGGTCGAGTCGCGGCGCCGGGGAGGGGAGCGGTCGGGCGATGGTGCGTTACGCGTGCGCGTTGATTGCGTGCCTGGTGGCGGTCGCGGCGGGACATGCGGCCGAGCGGCGCGTTGCGCTCGTGATCGGCAACAGCGCCTACAAGCAGGCGCCCCTCGTCAATCCGGGTAACGACGCGCGCGCGATGGCGCAGGTGCTGCGTGAGTCCGGCTTCACGGTGAAGGAGCTGCGCAATCTCAACCAGGCCGGGATGCGGCGCGCCATCCGCGAGTTCGGCGACGACATCGCGAAAGGCGGGGTGGGGCTGTTCTTCTTCGCCGGCCACGGCATGCAGATCCGCGGCCGCAACTTCCTGGTCCCGGTGGGCAGCGACATCGAGCGCGAGGACGAGGTCGAGGACCAGGCCGTCGACGCGCGCCTCGTGCTGGAGAAGATGGCGTCCGCGAAGAACCCCCTCAACATCGTGATCCTGGACGCCTGCCGCAACAATCCGTTCATCAGCAGCTTCCGCTCCACCATCGTCGGGCTCGCCGCGATGGACGCCCCGGCGGGCACGCTCGTCGCGTTTTCCACGGCGCCGGGGCAGGTGGCGGCCGACGGCACCGGCGACAACGGCCTCTATACCCAGCACCTGGTGTCCTACATGCGCGAGCCGGGGGTGAAGGTGGAGGACGTGTTCAAGCGCGTGCGCGCGGCGGTGCGGCAGGAGTCGGGCGGCAGGCAGACGCCCTGGGAGAACACCTCGCTCGAGGCGGACTTCTACTTCAAGGCGCTCGACCCGCGCGTGGTCGCGGAGCAGAACCGCGAGCGCGAGCAGGCGCAGAAGGAGGCGATCGAGAAGGCAGTGCAGGATGCCCTGAAGCGCAGCGGGCAGCAGGCCGCGCGAGACCGCGCCGGCATCGAGCGCGAGATTGCCGAGCGGGTGGCCGTGGAGCGCTCGGTTGCCGAGAAGGCGGCCATGGCGCGCATCGCGGAGATGGAGAAGGCGCTCCAGCTCGCGTTGAGCCGGTCGGCCGCGCCGGCCGCCGCCGCTTCCGTCGCGCCGGCTGCGGCACCCGCTCCGGCGCTGGAACGGACGCGGCTCGCCCTGGCGCCGCCCGGCAGCGCGATCGCGGGTTCCGGCGGCCCGCCCATGCTCAAGGTCGGGGATAACTGGGTCTACAAGGTCACGGACCGCGACTACACCGTGGTTCGCGAGCGTAGATCGGTGACCAGAATCGAGTCGGTCACCGGCAGCGAGGTCCGTTTCAGGAGCGGGAAGAACGTCTTCCGCTACACCGCCGACTGGAGCCTGATCGGCAACGTCCCGGGAGACGGCATCGAGCGGAAGTACGAGCCACCAATTCCGGTCTACTCCTTTCCGCTCGAGCCGGGCAAGACCTGGCAGGCGAGGTTCAGGAACGCGCGCAGCGACGGCAAGGTCTTCGACAACGACAGGAGCGTGACCGTGGAGGGCTGGGAGGAGGTCACGGTCCCGGCCGGCACCTTCAAGGCGCTGAAAGTGAGCAGCCTGACCTACTACCGCCGCGTGGACGACGGGGGAGCTGGCGGCGGCCGGATCGTCTTCAATTACTGGTACGTGCCGGAAGTGAAGCGGCCGGTCAGGATCGAGGACGTCGGCATCGGCAACAACAACGTCGTGATCCACGACTTCACCTCCGAACTGGTCTCGTACAAGCTGCATTAATCCGTCGCGGCCGCAGGCGGTCTGCGGAGCTCTTGCCGGAACTGCTGCATGCCGCGTTTCGCGCTTTTTGCCGGGATCCTGCTGCTCGGGGGCGTGACCGGCGCGCTGGGGCTTACCGCGCCTCTCGATCTCAAGCTCCTCGATATCCAGTTCCGGCTGCTGCGCGCGTGGTCTCCGCAACCGGTTGCGCGCGAAGTCATGGTCGTCGGCGTGGACGAAGACACGGTCAAGCGCTTTCCGGAGCCGATCGCGCTGTGGCACCGCCACCTGGGTCAGTTCCTGGGCGCAATGGCGCGCGCCAAGCCGGCCGTGCTCGGCATCGACATGGTCCTGCCCGACCGCAGCTATGAGCCGGTGGCGCCCGGTTCGGACAAGCTGCTCATGCGGGGGCTGCTCGAGGCGCGGCGCAGCTATCCCCTGGTGATCGCGCTGACGGTAGACCCGGCCGGCAGGCCACGGGCCATCTATCCTCCCCTGGTTGCGCTGGCCGGCCCGGGAGGCGCCGGCTACGCGCTGTTTCCCGTCGACTCCGACGGCTCGGTCAGGCGGTTCGACGAGCGCCTCCCGGGCGCGGCCGATCCCGTTCCCACGCTCGTCGGGCAGATGGCGCGTCAACTCAAGATCGAACCGCGCGGTGGACTGATCGATTACTGGCGTGGCCCGCCGTTTGACTACGTGCCGTTGCACCGGGTCCTGGAATGGGCGGAGGCCGGCGACGAAGCGTCACTTGTGCGCGCGTTCCGGGACAAGCCGGTCGTGGTAGGCACGGTTTTCCGGTTCGAGGACCGCCTGTCCGCGCCGGTACAGCTCACGGCGCGCGAACCCGAGGCGCCCAACACCCCCGGAGTACTGTTGCACGCGCAGGCGTTACGCAACCTGCTCAACGGAGGATTTATCCAGCCGCTGCCCGCGCCCGTCGTTGCCGTTGCCTGCGCGGTCCTCGCGTTGCTGTGGTTCGTGTCGTCACGCACAACCGTCGTGGCGCTTCTGCTAGCGGCGGTGTTTCTTCTGCTCGGGGGCGCTTCGACCTGGCTGCTTGCCCAGGGCTGGTATTTCCCCGCACTGGCGCCGGCGCTGACCGCGGCCGTGGCGCTTGGCGGCCGCAACGGCTACGACACGCTGCTGAAGCTACGCGAGCGGCGGCGGATGCGCGCCTCTTTCGGCGGCTACGTGAGCCCGCCGGTAATGGAGGAGATCCTGGCGGGGCGCATCCACCCCGAGATGGGGGGCTCGAAGCGCTTCGTATGCGTGCTGTTCTCCGACATCCGCGGCTACACCACCCGCAGCGAGCGCATGACGCCGGAGCAGGTCATCCGCTTCCTGAACCGCTACTTCGAGCGCGCCGTGGCGCTGATCCACGAGCGTGGCGGCGCGGTCACGAGCTTCATGGGCGACGGCATCATGGCGGTGTTCGGCGCGCCCAAGCCGCTCGACAACCCGTGCCGCGAGGCGTTCGAGGCGGCGCGCGCGATGCTCGATCACGTCACCGAGGTCAACTCCCGCCTGCGCGCGGAGGGCGAAGCCGCCATGGACATCGGCATCGGGCTCCACGCCGGGGAGGCGGTCATCGGCCACGTCGGCTCATCGGCCCGCCACGACTACACCGCGATCGGCGACGTGACCAACGTCGCCTCGCGGCTCGAGAGCATGACCAAGGAAGCGCGGCATCACATCGTGGTGTCGCGGGTGGTAGCCGAAAGGCTGGGCGAAGAGGACGGGCTGGTGTCGCTCGGACCGCTGGCGATCAAGGGCCACTCGCCGGTGGAGGCCTTCGGCTACGAGCGGGCGTGAGACGAAAAGGCACGATCGGAACCACAGATGAACACAGATGCACACAGATAAGAACCAACAACAATAGACAAGATTTACAGGATTGGATCCAGACTAAGATTAATCTTGCTGTTTGAATCTCGTTGATCCTGTCAATCCTGTCCGTTTCCAGCCTTTCATCCGTGTTCATCTGTGTTTATCTGTGGTAAAGATTGCTTTTCGGGTTGGAGGAACGATGCCAAGGCGAGGCTGGGTCACCAGGGGCCTGCTGCTGGTTGCCGCCATGGCCGTGATCGGTGTGATGGCGCCCGCTGCTGCGCGCGCACAGGGTGTCGCGATCGTCACCGATGTTTCCGGCAAGGTTGCGGCGCAGGCGCCGGTCACGATCCTTGCGGAAATCGCCGCCGACGCCCGCGTCAAGCTGGAGCCCGGCAGCAGGCTGGTGGTGGTCTACGTCAAGTCCGGGGACGAGTACACGCTCGCCGGGCCGGCGCAAGTCCGGTTCCGCGCCGGCGGGCCGGAGGTCGCGAGCGGCGCGAAGGCGCAGCGAAAAGCGAACCCGCTCGGGAAGGACAGCGGCGTCACGATCCGCCCGCTGAGCGTGGCGCAGGGGGCTTTCGTCATGCGCAGCGGCCGGCCGACGGCCCGCATCAAGCTGCTGACCCTGTCCGGCACCAAGACGCTCGACGCGGCGCCGGAGTTCCGCTGGCAGGAGATCGAGCCGGGCGTGAAGTACCGCTTCGAGCTGACCGACGACGCCGGCAAGTCGCTCTACGAGGGAGAGGTGGGCGGAGCCGCGTTCCGGCTGCCCGCGGGCGTGCAGCTGCGCGAAGGCGTCTCCTATACCTGGGAGCTTTCCGCCCGCCTGGGCGACGGCAAGCGCTACGTCAGCGCGGGTGATTTCAGCGTAGCGGACGGCGCAGTGCGCGCCCAGGCCCGCAGGCTGCGGCCAGCAGCGGGGGCCCCCGTCTCCCAGCGCGTTGCCTATGCCGCCTGGCTCGAGCAGATGGAGCTGCGCGACGAGGCGCGCACGTACTGGAAAACGCTGGCCGCCGAGCGTCCGGAGGACGGGAAGCTGAAGGCGCTCGCCGCGGAGTAGGGCGCGGCCTAGTGCCGTTATCTCAAAAACGAATGGAACCGCAGATGAACGCAGATGAACACAGATAATTCAACATCAAAAATCTTGACGCAGAGGCGCCAAGGCGCAAAGGGAATCGATATCCAAAGTCAAGGATGGGCGGGTTTCTGTATATCGTTAGTTGTTCTTCTTTGCGTCTTTGCGCCTTCGCGTCAAGGTTTTCGGTATTGATCGGCGTTTATCGGCGTTCATCGGCGGCTGCTTTACACGAGGCTCATTAGTGGATCGTGGCCTGCGGGTCGGCCGCGATGAACCTGGAGACGTGCGCCAGGAGCTCCGCCTCCTGGTAGGGTTTCCCGAGAAACTCGTTCACCTTGAGCTGTGCCGCCTGGTCGCGGTGCTTGTCTGCCGTGCGCGAGGAGATGAAGATGATCGGAACGTTCTGCGTGCGCGGATCGGCGCGCACGTTCCGGGTAAGCTCGAAGCCGTCCATGCGCGGCATCTCGATGTCCACCAGCATCACGGCGGGGAGCATGTCCCTCATCTGCTCGAGCGCGTCCACGCCGTCCTTGGCGGTGAGGACCTGGTAACCCTCGCGCTCGAGCAGCCGGCTCGTGATCTTGCGCACGGTGAGCGAGTCGTCCACCACCAGGATGATTGGAGCCGCCGAGCGCGCGGGGGCGGCGGCAGCGACAGGCTGCGCTGCCTCGACGCGCGCGGTCGCCATGCGCAGGCGCTGCGCCAGCTGCACGGGATTGATGATGAGCGCGATACGCCCGTCGGGCAGCACCGTGGCGCCGCCGACGCCCGGGACGCGTGCCAGCTGCGGCCCGACGTTCTTGACGACGATTTCCTGGGTGCCCAGCATCTCGTCCACGTGCAGGGCGATGCGCTGGATGCCGCTGCGCAGCAGCAGGACCGAGTTGTAGGCCTGCGCCTCGGTCGGTTCGGCGGTGCCGAGCAGGAGCTGGATGTAGTGCAGGGGATACTGGCGGTCCTGCGTTTCGACCACCTTCTTCTCGTAGAGCGCGGCCAGCGCATCGCTCTTGAGGCGCAGCACCTGCTCGACCATCGCCGAGGAGATGGCGAGCACGCGCGTGCCCGAGCGTACCAGGACCGCCTGCGTCACCGCGAGGGTGAGCGGCAGGTAGATGGTGAAGGTGGTGCCTTTGCCGCGCGCCGTGGCTATGTCTATGCGCCCGCCGATCGAGGCAATGTCGTTGCGCACCACGTCCATGCCGACGCCCCGGCCCGCGAGCTCGGTCACGGTTTCCGCGGTCGACAGGCCCGAGGCGAATACCAGGTTCATCAGCTCGATTTCCGTCGGCTCCTTGCCGGGCTCCAGGATTCCCTTTTCGAGGGCCTTGCGGTGCAGCTTTCCGAGATCGAGGCCCGCCCCGTCGTCGCTCACGATCAGCGCGATTTCATTGCTTTCCTGGCGCAGTGTGATGGTGATGCGCCCGGTTTCAGGCTTGCCGTCCGCCACGCGGGCGGCGGGTGATTCGAGGCCGTGGCCGAGCGAATTGCGCAGCATGTGCTCGAGCGGCGCCCCGATCTTCTCCAGCACGCTGCGGTCGAGCTCCACCTCGCTGCCTTCGATCACGAGCTCCGCCTTCTTGTCGAGCTCCCGCGCCACCTGGCGCACGATGCGGTAGAGGCGCTCGTCGAGGTTCGAGAACGGCACCGCCCGCATCCGCATGAGCTCCTGCTGCACGTCGCGGCTGGTCCGCGCCTGGGCCAGCAGCGCCGCGTCGGTTTCCCCCATGCTCTTGACCAGGGTCTGCTGGATCGAGGTCACGTCGTGCAGGCTCTCCGCCATCAGGCGCGTGAGCTCCTGCAGCCGCGTATAGCGGTCGAACTCGAGCGGGTCGAAGTTGCGATGCTGCTCCTCGGCCACGGCGGCCCGCGACTGCATCTGGCTCTCCGCCTGGATCTCGACCTCGCGCAGCTGGCCGCGCATCCGCGCGATGCTGTCGTTCAGATCGGTGAGCGACTGCTTCACCGCGCGCAGCTCCGCCTCGATGCGGGAGCGCGCGATGCCGACCTCGCCGGATTCGTTGATGAGGTGGTCGAGCGTGTCGGCGTTGACGCGCAGCATCGAGGCCGGCCCGGCCAGGGGCGCCTCGCCGCGCGCCGGCGCTTCCCGCGCGGCCGCGCCCCCGGGCTCCGGCGCCGCCGCGGCCGGCTTTGCGAACGTCAGGGGCTCGCCGGTCCGCATGCGCTCGAGGTCGAGGCTCAGCCGGTCCATCTTCGATTCCAGCTCCTCGAACAGCTCGGCGGTGAACTGCTTCGCCTCTATCGCGGCTTCGAGGCGGCTTTCCATGAGGTGGGTAAGCTCGCCCAGCCGGATCGCGCCCGCCATCCGCGCGCTGCCCTTGAATGTGTGCAGGACGCGCATGAGCGACTGCGTGACCTTCTCATCGGCGGGGTTGGCCTTCAGCTCGCGCAGGTCGCTGCCGAGGTGGGGCAGCAGCTCCTGCGCCTCCTCCAGGAAGATCGGCAACAGCTGCGGATCGATGTCGTCGTGCATCTTCCGCGATTCTTTCCCGCCAGCAGCGAGAGCCGCTGCGGGAGGCGCCTCCGGCTGCTTCGAGAACGTGAGGGACTCGCCGGCCGGCGCGGGAGGCGTCTTCGGCCGCTTCGCGGTCGTGAGCGGCTCGACGGCTGGCGCGGGAGGTGCCTTAGGCGGCTTCGCGGTCGTAAGCGGCTCGCCGGTCGCGGGGGGCGCCTTCGGCGGTCGCGCAATCGTGAGCGGCTCGCCGGCCGCTGTCGACGTGACGGGCGGCGGCACCGCGGACTGCAGCTTGTCCGTCAGTTCCTGCAGGCGGCGCGCTTCCTTCCTGGCGGCCTTGGGTGACTTGCGCTCCGCGACCGCGTCCACCATCTCGCGGAGTTTTACGATGGCCGTTTGAACCGGCCGGGCCTCGCTCTCCTCGACCACCTGCCGCGCGTACGGAATCCAGTGCTCGACGGCGCTGGCCAGATCGGCAATTTCGGAGAATCCCGTCGTGCGCGAGCTGCTCGCCAGAGTGTGCGCGGCGCGCAGGAACTCGTGCGACGCTTCGCCGCCCGATGTGGCGCGCCATCCCGTGTACTCGGCCTCGAGCGTGGCGACGTGCTGCGCGCTCTCGCTGAGGTAGATCTCGAAGAAGCCGCGCGCCATCCGCACGCTGCCGATTTCCACTTCCTCGGCTTCCGGAGCCTGGCCGGCTGCCGGCGCGGCGGGGGCGGGTATGGGGGCCGGTTCGGGCTCTAGGGGTTCGAGGGGCTCCAGGGCCTCCAGGGCCTCGACGGCCTCGATGATGGCCTGGGCGTCGACAGCCGGCGGGGGAGGCGGCTCGGCGGCCGCAGCCGGCTCCATGACAGGCTCTATCACGGGCTCTACGACAGGCTCTGCGGCACGCGCTGCGGCGGGCACCGGGGCCGGCTCTGCGGCTGTCAATTCCCCGGACTTCACCTTGCGGGCGAAGTCGACGATGTGCTCGCCCTTCAATACCAGCGGCTTGTTTTCCCGCAATTGCTCGACCCATTCGGTGAACGACGCGCTGGCCATCATGATCAGGTCGAGCAGCCCCTTCGTGGCCGGCTCCTTCCGCTCCAGCTGCTGGTTCATGACCTGCTCGATTTCCCACGCGACCTCGCCGAGTCCCATGAGGCCCACCATGCGGCCGCTGCCCTTGAGCGTGTGGAAGCCGCGGCGGATGCGGGTCAGCTCATCGAAGTTCTGCGGCTGCTCCCGGCATATCGCCAGAGCCTCGTCGATGCTCGCGAGCACCTCGCCCGCTTCCTCCAGGAAGATCGCGAGCAGCTCCGCGTTGGCCTCCGGTTGCGGCCCCGCGGACGGTTGCAGGGGCACAGGGGTTTGCAGCACCACCGTAGCCGGTTCCGCGCCCGGGGCGTGCATCACCACCGTCTTCGTCGCTTCCGCGGGTGCCCCCGGACCACGCATCACCACCGTCTTCGTCGCTTCCGCGGGCGCTCCCGGACCGCGCATCACCACCGTCTTCGTCGCTTCCGCGGGCGCCGGGGCGCGCAGCACCACTGTCGGCGGTTCCGCGCCGGGCGCGGTCTGGGGCATCGCGGCCGCCGCCTCGATGATGGTGAAATCCTCGACGGGTTGTTTCGCCGCGGCGGGCGCGCGAGCCGATGGGGCGGCAGCCGGCTGCTCCTGAGGGGCGGACTGCCGCGCGGCCGCTCCGCGTTTCTTGATGCGATCGAAGAAAAGCTGGATGGCCTGCTCGGCGGGTTCCCGGCCGTGCACGCAGGGGTCGAGATAGAACCCGATGCTGCTCAGTCCTTCCGCGATCCAGTCCATGTCGTCTTCTGCGCCGGCGTAGTCCGGCTTGGCGCATTCGCCGATCATGCCCTCGCACAAGGCCAGGGCCTCGGCCGCCCGCTGAAAGCGCAGCACGTACAGCGCGCCGTTGATCTGCCGGAGGTGCGGCTTCAGGGCCGGCAGCGTGGCGCGCTTCGCGGGGTCGCGCGCAAATGCGTCGAGGGCCTGCTCCACGTGGTGGAGGTTGGTCAGGATTTCCTTGGAGACCTGCGCGCGCAATTGCAGGGCGCCGACCTGCTGGCTCAGGTCCGCGCGCATACCGGGCGGCGGCTCGCCGGTCGACTTGCCCTTGGCGGCGTCGAGCAGCCAGCCCCCCATGATCGCGATCTGCTGCTCGAGGTCCGCCGCGGGGTCGGTGAAGTTTTCGATGACGTGTTCCACCAGCAGGAACGCGGAGGCCATTTCTATGACCATGAGCTGACCCGTCGTGGGATACGGATCGGGCAGGCGCGACGCTACCAGCGATATGGCGTCGAGCAGCTTCACCAGGTGCTGGTTGCCGAGGTCCTTGGCCTTGGCCTTGAACGAGGTGACCAGCTCGCGGAAGCGCGCCGCGCTGCCCTGCTCGGCCGAGATGTACTCGACCCAGCCGCCCTTCAGGGCCTCGAGCCGCGAGCGCAGGTCTTCGAGCGCGGGCCCGAGCCAGTCCAGGTCGAATTCCATCAGCCCCGGCACGCTCGGCGCGGGGAACAGGCTGTCGAGCCGGTAAAGGTGCCGGACTTCCCGGAGCCGGTTGCTGACCGGCTTGGTCTTGGCGATCAGGTACATGATGTCGCGCAGCAGCAGCTCGTTGACCTTCCCCGAGCCCGCCGCCAGGTCGCGCATCTGAAAGTCGATCTTGTTGCACAGCGTCTTGCCGGTCG
Source organism: Burkholderiales bacterium (assembly GCA_044867805.1). Classification (GTDB taxonomy): domain Bacteria; phylum Pseudomonadota; class Gammaproteobacteria; order Burkholderiales; family SG8-41; genus SG8-41. The sequence goes on from JBIOVQ010000186.1 coordinate 10,692, forward strand.
CCAGCCATTCCGCGTCCGGCGCCTTGGCCAGGCCCTCGATGAGGCCCTGCGCGACCCACCACAGCGCGCGGGGCTCAGGCAACTGCGGGGCGACCTGATGGAACCCGTCCAGCGCCGCGTGCATCTCCTTCAGGCCGTCGGGCTGATTGCGCAGCATTCCCAGCAGGCCGCGCTGGAAACGCGCGCGCTCCCCCTGGAGGAACGGCCCCAGCTGCTCCTTGGAAAGCTTCTTCAGCTTCGGGTGCGCGGGGGGCTGCGGCTCGAGGTCGGGGAAGAACAGGTCCTTCTCGGAAAGATCCGACTTGCCCTGCAGGGAGCCCAGCTCGCGGTAGGTGGGGAACAGCCGCAACGGCGCATCGGGCTGTCCCCGCGCGAGATCGTCGACGTACTCCTTCAGGGCGAGCACGGCCCGGTCGATGACCTCGATCGCCGCCTTGCTGGGCCGCGCCTGCGGCAGCCCGGTGAAGCTGCCTTCGATCGTCTCGGAGAAGCGCGTCGCGCCGTTCAGCCCGACGATGCGCAGCGCGCCGCTGACCTGGTGCAGCTGGCCCGGGCACACGCCCAGCACGGCAGCGTTCTCCGGCGCCGCCGTGAACTTGGCGATGCTGTCCCGCACCAGCTTGAGGGCGTAATCGACCTCGGTCTTGATGAAGGACAGCAGTTGGGCAGGAACGGCCATGATTTCCTTTATACCTTGAAGCCCGCCACCGATTGCTTGAGGCCGTCAGCAAGCTCGGTCAGCTTGGCGGTCTGGGCGGCGGTCTTGCGCGTGCCCTCCATGGTGAGCTGCGTGACGCCCAGGATCTCCTTCATGTTGGAGGCGACCTTGGTGGCGGCGCCGGCCTGCTTCTGCGTGATGTCCGAAATCGAGCGGATCAGCTCCGCCAGGCGGTTGGACACCTGCCCGATCTCGCGCAGCGCGCGGTCGGCTTCGTCGGCGGTCTTGGTGCCCTCGACCACCCCCTGCGTGCTGCGCTCCATGGCCTCGACGGCGTCCTGGGTATCGCGCTGAATGCTCTTCACGATCGCGCTGATGTGCTTGGTCGCTTCCCCGGAACGCTCAGCGAGCCGCTGCACCTCCTCCGCCACCACCGTGAAGCCGCGTCCCGCCTCTCCCGCGGACGCCGCCTGGATCGCGGCGTTCAGCGCGAGCACGTTGGTCTGCTCGGTGATATCCGATATGAGCGCGACGATCTCGCCGATCTCCTGCGAGCTCTCGCCGAGGCGCTTGATGCGCTTGGCCGTTTCCTGTATTTGATCGCGGATCTCGTTCATCCCCTTGATCGCGTTCTGCACCGCTTGCGCGCCCTTTTGCGCGGCCTGCACGGACGTGTCCGCCACTTTCGCGGAGTCACCGGCGTTTTTCGAGGCCTCGGTCATGGACTGCGCCATCTGGGTTACCGACTGCCCCGTTCCCTGGATCTCCGTGGACTGCCTTTGCGCGGCCTGCAGCAGCTGGCCGGACACCGTCTGGGCCTCCTGGGTGGCGGAGGTCACCTGCTGCGCGGCGGAAGTGATGCCTGTCACCAGGCGCCGCATTTCGCCGACCGCGTAGTTGATCGAGTCGGCTATGGCGCCGGTAATGTCCTCAGTCACCTTGGGCCGCACGGTCAGGTCGCCGTCCGCCAGGTTGCTGATCTCGTCGAGCAGTCGCAAGATGGCCTCCTGGTTGGTGCGGTTCACCTGCTCGCTTTCCACCGCACGGCGCATGCTGTCGTCGATGTAGACCTTGCCGAGCAGCAGCAGGCCGGCGAGAGCGAGGAGCGTGCTGACGATCGCGCCCCACACGTAATAGCGCTGCATGCCGCCTTCTTCCTGCTGGGTGTACATGTCGACCAGCTCGATCGGCGACTTGAGCAGGGCCTCGCTCGCGCCGAATATGTCGCGCGCCGCCTGCTTGGCGCCGGCCAGCGGCCGCATGTTGTCGAGAATGGCCTGCACGCTGGTAGCGAAAGGCGTGAACGCCTTGTCCAGGGCCTGGGCGCGGCTCTTGACGTCCGCGTCCTGGATCGGCTGCACGCCCGTGACGGTACCCTCTCCCAGCAATGCCTTGAGCGTGCGCAGGTAGGCGCGAGTATTGTTGCCGAGCGCCAGCGCCACTTGCGGGTTCGGTCTTTCGGTGGAAAGCAGCCGCACCGCATTGATGAAGTCGAAGTTGGAGGTATCGTGGTAGAGCTGCTGGGTGAAAGTGAGGGTGCCGTAGCGCTCGCGGGCATCGCGCGCGCTGATGAACAACTCCTGCGCGAGCAAGGCCAGCTGCGGCGCGGATCTCGCGATCGCTTCCTCGCGCTGGCGCAGCTCGATCAGGTTCTTCTCCTGCGCCAGGATCAGCTCGATGTTCTTCTGCACGGGGCTCCACATCTTGTCGAGCGACTGCAGCGCCGGCTGGATTTCCCCCGGGGACGCCGTCACGTTGACGCCGAGGCGGGCGCCGCCCTTCTCGAGCAGCCGCAGGTTGGCGACGAACTGGTCCTGGCTCTGCTTCAGCTGGGCGAAAGCCGTCGGGATGCCGTCGGCCGCCTGCTGCGCGGCGTTCGCGATGCGCTGCGAGAGCATCTGCATCTCGGTCGAGGTCGAGAGATACTGCGTGTTCTGCGTGGCCTGGCGGGTGTTCAGGTAGACGCACGCGGCCGCTACCAGCAGGAACAGGACCATCACGGTGATCAGCGCCTGCAGCTGCCCGGTCACGGACATCCGCCCGAGCAGGGGCAGTCCGGCCCGCCTGGCCGGCGCCGGAGCGCTCGGTCTGGCGCTCGGGGCCGCTGCTCGAGCGATCCCCTTGTCTGCCGCGGGAGCGGGTTTCGGGCCGCCCACCGGCGGCACTTTGACTGCGCTAACGTTGGTTGCCATGTTCGTGTCCCCTAAAGAATACGTGATTGTTCGCCGGTCCGGGCCTCACCGCCCCCCGGCTTCACGATGCCTTCACGCCGCCACCCCGAGAAAGTCGGGGTGCTGCGCGAGCTGCACCATGTCGAGCTCCTTCCACTGTCTGCCGTCCACGTCGTCGTATTCCGCCTTGAGCCACGGCGCCGCCTGCGCGCTGCGGGCGCGCGGCTGCAGTTGCTCGGGATTGCGCAAGCCCAGCGAGCGGTCTATGAGCAGAGCGCTGCCCAGGCGGAAACGCTCGCCGATGAGCAGCAGGCGCGCCTGCTCGGTCAGCGTCACCCCCATCCCGCCGAGAAACGCCGGAAAGTCGACCACGCTGTAGAGCATGCCCCGGATGCTGGTCACCCCCTTGAGCCAGGGGCGGGTCAGCGGCACGGGCGAAATCGCGGTCACCGGTATTACCTCGCCGGCGTCGCCGAGATCGACCAGCCAGTTCTCCGCGCCCACCTGCACGCCGAGCCGCGAGGTGGTGCGCCCGCTCTCGGCGCTGCGCAGCCGCTCGACCAGCGCGTGCTGGTAGTCCCGCAGTGAGATCCTGTCCGCCATTTATCCGAGCGCCGAAATCTTCGCCAGCAGGTCGGCCTGCTTGATCGGCTTCACGATATAGTCCCGGGCGCCCTGGCGCAGGCCCCAGACCTTGTCGGTCTCCTGGGACTTGGTGGTGATGATGATCACCGGGATGTTCTTGGTGGCGTCGTTCTTGCTCAGCTCGCGCGTCGCCTGGAAGCCGTTCTGCCCCGGCAGCACGACGTCCATCAGCACGAGGTCCGGCTTGGCCACCTTGATCTTGGCGAGCGCGTCCTCTGCGGTGTCCGCGGTGGTCACCTTGTATCCGTTCTTCGTCAGGATATCGGTCAGGTACTGGCGGTCCGTGGGTGAATCTTCGACGACGAGTACGTTCTGTATGGGCATGGTTCTGTCCTTTTGCTGGTATCGATCAGGATGAAACGGGCGCGGGCTTGGCGTATTCGTTGACCGCTTCGATCAGGCCTTCCTTGGTGAAGGGCTTGGTGAGATAACGGTCGGAGCCGGCGAGCCTGCCGCGGGCGCGGTCGAAAACACCGTCCTTGCTGGAAAGCATGATCACCGGAGTGGACTTGAGCAGCGGGTTCTGCTTGATCAGCGCGCAGGTCTGATAGCCATCGAGCCTTGGCATCATGATGTCCACGAAGATGACCTGCGGCTGGTGGTCGCTGATCTTGGCGAGCGCGTCGAATCCGTCCTCGGCCAGAATCACCTCGAACCCGGCCTGGCGCAGGAACAGCTCCGCGCTCCGCCGTATGGTGTTGCTGTCGTCGATGACAAGGACCCTGACGGGACCAGCCACTGGAAGCTCTCCTTTTCCCTCGCTGCCACGCGGCGCGGCACTGAAGCTGCCGCCGCCGGTGATCCAAACTACCTTCAGCAAATCATATGCCAATGCCAGGTGCCCGTTTTATTCCGTCGGCATCCCGTATTGTGGACCCACCTCCGCGGAGTCAAACCCGCTCGAAGAAAGCTCTGTGGAGTCCTATCGTTAGAACAACTTATTAACGTGAAATAATACATCTGGACGCGAACGGCGTATAGAGTGGAGCCTCACCTAAGGCCTAAGCCCTTATTAATGGCCGATTTCCGGCCATTTCCCGCCATCCGGTTGTCGAAAATTCGGCGCTTTGGCCGGGGCCTCATGGGTCCCGCAGTGCCGCCTGCGTCTTTCCCAGGTGGCTGGAGAACCGATCGCGAGCGAAGTCTTCGGGCGCTTGCCCGCGCCGTTGCTGGTGGATTCGGCTCGATAGAGCGCGTGCTAGGATTGCCGCTCCCCCTTCGAAGGAGCGCGGATGAAGCTGTACATGACCCAGAATTCCGGCAACGCGTACAAGGCGCGCCTGCTGCTCTCCATGCTCGACGTTCCCCATGACAAGGCCCTCGTGGATTTCCCGGCGCAGGAGCACAAGAAGGAGCCGTTCCTGAAGCTCAATCCACGCGGGCAAGTGCCGGCGCTGGAGGACGAGGGGCGCGTGCTCTGGGGTTCGACCGCCTGCCTGATCTACATCGCGCGCAAGCACGGCGGCGACAAGTGGCTGCCCACCGAACCCGCCGGCATGGCGGAAGTGATGCAATGGCTGGAGCTCGCGCAAAATGAGCTCCACTATGGGCTGCAATGGGCGCGCGGCGTGAAGACCGGCATACGCAAGTTCGGGAGCTACGACGAGTACCAGGGCTACGGCAAGAACGGCCTCGCGGTCCTCGACTACCGGCTCAGGAGCAACCAGTGGCTGGCGCTGGGCCGGCCAACCGTGGCCGACGTAGCCTGCTACCCCTACGTTGCGGTTTCACCCGAGGGCGGATTCAAGCTCGAGGACTACCCGGCCGTGGGGGCCTGGGTGAAGCGCTTCGAGGCCTTGCCCGGCTGG
>JBIOVQ010000187.1:0-3599 GCA_044867805.1 Burkholderiales bacterium
TGGGCGGCATCGACGGCCTGCTGCATATCACCGATCTCGCGTGGCGCCGCGTGAAGCACCCGTCCGAGATCCTGGCGGTGGGCGACGAAGTGGAGGCCAAGGTCCTCAAGTTCGACCAGGAGAAGAACCGAGTTTCGCTCGGCATGAAGCAGCTGGGCGAGGACCCGTGGGTCGGGATCTCGCGCCGCTATCCTACCGGCACGCGGCTGTTCGGCAAGGTCTCCAATCTCACCGACTACGGCGCGTTCGTCGAGATCGAGCCCGGCATCGAGGGCCTGGTCCACGTCTCCGAGATGGACTGGACCAACAAGAACGTGCATCCGTCCAAGGTCACGCAGCTCGGCGACGAGGTCGAGGTCATGGTGCTCGAGATCGACGAGGAGCGGCGCCGCATCTCGCTCGGCATGAAGCAGTGCCTGCCGAACCCGTGGGAAGAGTTCGCGATGAACTTCAAGAAGGGCGACCGCGTGAAGGGGCTGATCAAGTCGATCACCGACTTCGGCATCTTCATCGGGCTCCCCGGCGGCATCGACGGGCTGGTGCACCTGTCGGACCTGTCCTGGTCCAGGCCGGGCGAAGAGGCGGTGCGCGAATACAAGAAGGGCCAGGAGGTCGAAACCACGGTGCTTTCGATCGACGTCGAGCGCGAGCGCATCTCCCTCGGCATCAAGCAGATCGAGGGCGATCCCTTCAGCGGATTCATCCAGTCGCACGAGAAGAATTCGCTCGTCAACGGCGTCGTCAAGACGGTCGATACCAAGGGGGCCGTCATCCAGCTCGAGGGGGACGTCGAGGGCTACCTGCGCGCGTCCGAGGTATCGCGCGACCGGGTCGACGACATCCGCACCAAGCTCAAGGAAGGCGACAAGGTGACCGCGATGGTCATCAACATCGATCGCAAGAACCGGACCATCAATCTTTCGGTCAAGGCCAGGGAGGTGGCGGAGGAGGCCGAGGCCGTGAAGAAGCTCGCGTCGGAAAAGAAGGACACGCCGGGCACGACCAGTCTCGGCGCGCTGCTCAAGGCCAAGCTGGACGTGGCCAATACGCAACAATAAAGGAAGCGGCACCATGACGAAATCGGAGCTGATCGCGAAGCTGGCGGCGCGCTACCCTCAGCTGGTGGCCAAGGACGCGGAACTCGCAGTGAAGATGATCCTCGACGCCATGGGCAAGAGCCTGGCCCAGGGCCAGCGCATCGAAATCCGGGGCTTCGGCAGCTTCGGCCTCAATTACCGTCCCCCGCGCACCGGGCGCAACCCCAAGTCGGGGGAGAAGGTGCAGGTGCCGGCCAAGTACGTGCCGCACTTCAAGGCGGGCAAGGAGCTGCGGGAGCGTGTGGACGTCAAGAAGTAGATTCGAATCGACGGGAAGTGCCCGCGACGAAGCGGCATAATCGAAAGATCATGCCGCTTTTTTTGTCCCCAGGAATTTGTCGGCCTGTAGCTCGACAAATTCCTGAATGGAGGTTCAGCGGAACGAACCACCGCGGCCGTCTGGGACCTATGCGCATCCGGAAAAGGTTCGGGATGTTTGCCACGTGTTGTCGATTGAAATCTTTCTTCAGGATTCTGTCGGACCCGTTCGACAGAATCCTCGGGGGTCCGTCATGCGGTACCTGCTCTGGATATTGAAGTTCGCGCTGTTCGCGCTGGTGCTCGCGTTCGCGGTCAAGAACACCGAGCTCGTCACGGTCCGCTACTATTTCGGCGGAGAGTGGCAGTCACCGCTCATCTTCGTGCTGCTGGTGGCATTCTGCGCCGGCGTGGCGCTCGGGCTGGCCGCCGCCTTGTCGAGCCTGTTCCGGCAGCGCCGCGAGATTGCGCTGCTCAAGGGGAAGTTGCGCCAGGCCGACCAGGCGGGCGCGGCGACCACGGGAAACGCGGGCGCGTTGATCCGCGGCTGAAGGTGCCCGATGGAAATTGAGTACTGGTGGCTGCTGGCCCTGCCGCTGTTCTTCGGGCTCGGGTGGGCCGCCGCCCGCATCGACCTGAGGCAGCTGCTGACGGAGTCACGCGCGCTGCCGCGGTCGTACTTCAAGGGCCTCAATTTCCTGCTCAACGAGCAGCCGGACAAGGCGATCGAGGCGTTCATCGAGGTGGTCAAGGTAGATCCCGAGACCATCGAGCTGCACTTCGCGCTGGGCAGCCTGTTTCGCCGGCGGGGAGAGGTCGAGCGGGCGATCCGCATGCACCAGAACCTGGTCGAGCGCCCCGGTCTCGCCGCCGAGCAGAAGCTCGCCGCGCTGTTCGAGCTGGCGCAGGATTATTTCAAGGCAGGGCTGCTCGACCGCGCCGAGGAGATGTTCCTCAAGCTCGAGGCGACCTCCTACGCGGAGCAGGCGCTGCGCTTCCTGCTCGAAATCTACGAGCAGGAAAAGGACTGGAACAAGGCGATCGGCATCGCCGGCAAGCTCGAGACGGTCACCGGCCGCTCGCACCAGAAGGAAATCGCCAATTTCTGCTGCGAGCTCGCCTTGAGCGAGATGATGCATTCGCGGCCCGATGCCGCGCGGCCGCACCTCGCCCAGGCGCTGTCGCACCACCGCCAGTGCGTGCGGGCGAACATGCTGCTCGGCGACCTGGAGTTCACGGCGAAGCAGCCCGAAGCCGCGATCGAGGCCTGGAAGCGCATCGAGAGCCAGAATCCGCAGTACCTGGCGCTGGTGGCCGAGCGGATCTACAACGCCTACAAGCGCCGCGACAAGGTGGACGAGGGCGTGAATCTGCTGCGCGGCTATCTCGCCAAGTACCCCTCGCTCGATCTGCTCAACGTCGTGTTCCAGGGCATGCTGGAGAGCCAGGGGAACGAGCCGGCCTACCAGCTGGCGCGCGACGAGCTGCGCCGCATGCCGACGCTGCTGGGACTGGACAAGCTGCTCGAAGCCCAGCTGCTGGAGGCGCCGCTCGACCGCCGGCGCGACCTGGAGCTGGTCAAGGAGCTGGTCAACGAGCACACCCGGGGCCTGACGATGTACCGGTGCGACAACTGCGGCTTTCGCGCCCGTCAGTACTACTGGCACTGCCCCGCCTGCGCTGCATGGGAGACCTACTCGCCGCGGCGCACCGAGGAAGCCAAGCTTCCCGCCTAGAAGCAAGATGCAACCACAGATGAACACAGATATACACAGATATAAAAACCCAATAGCTTGGCTAGCAATGGGATTTCATCCGCGTTCATCTGTGTTTATCTGTGGTTGATTCTGCTTGTCAGGGATTCTTGAAATGAGCGCGGACCCCCGCGTCATCATCGCGCTCGATTTTCCCGATGCGAAGGGCGCGCTCGCTATCGCGAAGCGGCTCGACCCGAAGCTGTGCCGCTTCAAGATCGGCAAGGAGCTCTACACCGCGGCAGGGCCGTCCCTGGTGGAGAAGCTGCAGCGGTCGGGCTTCGGCGTTTTTCTCGATCTCAAGTTCCACGATATCCCGAACACGGTGGCCGCGGCCTGCGCCGCCGCCGCGCAGCTGGGCGTGTGGATGATCAACGTGCACGCGCTGGGCGGGCGTGCCATGATGGAGGCGGCGCGCGCAGCTCTGTCGGACCTGCGCGCGCCGCCTAAACTTGTCGCTGTAACGTTGCTGACAAGTATCGGTGCCGGT
>JBIOVQ010000188.1:0-9853 GCA_044867805.1 Burkholderiales bacterium
CCGAGCAGCGTCTTGAACAGCGTCGTCTTGCCGCTGCCGTTGGGGCCGAGCAGGCACAGGACCTCTCCTCCTTCGAGCGCCAGCGAGACGTCGCTGCCCACCCGCCGGCCGCGGTAGCCGAAGTCCAAATTCCTTGCCTCGAGTCTCATCGACTCTCCGGCTGACGGCTGACGACTGACGACTGACGGCTAAGGTGGCTCATTGCCAGCCTCTGCGTGCGGTCGCAAGCTGCCACAGGAACAGCGGCGTGCCGACGAACGCGGTCAACACGCCGAGCGGGATCTCGATCCGGGCGACGGCGCGCGCCAGCGTGTCCACGCCGAGCAGGAAGCCGGCGCCCAGCAGGATGGATGCCGGCAGCAGCCGGCTGAAATCCGGCCCCACCAGCATGCGCGCGAAATGGGGGATCACGAGCCCGATCCAGCCGATGACCCCGGAAATGGCAACCGCCGCCGACGTCATCAGCGTCGCTGCCGCAATCACCACCAGGCGTATACGACCCGTTTCCACTCCGAGCGCCCGCGCCTCCTCGTCGTCCAGGGACAGCAGGTTGATCCGCCAGCGCAGGAGCCACATCGGGAGCAGGCCGAGCAGCATCAAGGGCAGCGTCGACCAGACGTCAGCCGGCGTCGCCGACGCGAGGCTGCCCAGCAGCCAGAAAGTGATCGCCGGCAGCTGGTTGTAGGGGTCCGCGAGGTATTTCATCAGTGCCACGCATGCCCCGAGCAGCGACCCCACGACGACTCCCGCGAGCACGAGCACGAGCAGTGGGTCGTGGCCGCGCACCGCGTTCGCCGTGACATACACCAGCCCGACTGCACCCAGGCCAAACGCAAATGCGAGACTCTGGATCACGATCACGTTGAGCGACAGAAATATGCCCAGTACCGCGCCCACCGCGGCGCCCGCGGAGACGCCGAGGATGTCCGGGGACACCAGTGGGTTGCGGAACATGTTCTGGTACGCCGCGCCCGCTGCCGCAAGTGCCGCGCCGATCAATATGGCCCCGGCGACGCGCGGCCCGCGCACCTTGAGAACCACCGTTTCAATAGTGGGATCGAGGCCATGCTCGCTGCCGGCCAAGCTCGACCACAGCACGGCAAGGAGATCGCCCACGGATACCGGGAAGCGCCCGACCGCAAACGCGACGATCACCAATCCGGCGAGCGCGGCGCACGCGGCCGCGACGGCCAGCGAGACTCGAGCGGAGGTCATGCCGCCGGCGCGGGTTGGCGCAGCAACTGGTCGAGCTGCGCGTCGGTCGGGGTCTGGTGGTAGCAGCGGGTATAGAAATCGCGCACGATCGGCTGCAGGTCTTCCGGGAAAGCCTCAGGATACAGGATGCGCGCGAGCCAGCGCAGGCCGATGAGCCGGTTGATCGAAGGCGGAGAGTCGATCCAGCCAAAGGGCAAGGTGGGCGCCAGGTAGAGGCGCCCGGCCTTGATCGCCGGCAGGTCGCGCCACTGAGGATGCGTGCGCGCAAGGGCGTAGAAGTTGGGGTCGATGGTGACGATGACCTCGGGATTCCAGAGCAGCACCTGCTCGATCGACACTTGCACCAACCCTCCGCGCCCGAGTCCTGCGGCAACATTGACAGCGCCCAGTTGTTCGATGAATTCGGTGGTGATCGAGCCCGCGAGCCCGGTGTTCAATCCCTGCGGCCCCCGGCCGTAGTACACGCGTGGACGGCGGCTGGACGGCACCTTCGCCACGCGCCGGTTGATGTCGGACACCGTGTCCTGCGCGTAGCGGGCGAGCGCATTCGCCTGCCCCTCCTCGCCCGACGCGACACCGATCTGCCGGATCGCATCCGCCATGCGGTTGAAATCGCCATCCAGTAACAGGTATGGAATCCCTGTTTGCTGCTGCACGCGGTCGGCGAGCGAAGCCAGGGTCGGGCTGACCGTGCCGTAGTCGATGATGAGGTCGGGCTTCGCCCGCAGGACGACTTCGACGTTGGCAGTATTGCCGCGGCCGGTCAGGCGCCCCAGCGTCGGGAGATTCGCGTAGCGCTTCGCTATGAACGGCCGCTCCCCTTCGCGCCAGGCGGCGGTCCAGCCGAGCAGCTTGTCGGGCGCAATGGCGAACACCAGGATGCTGGCCGGCGGCCCCGCCGCATACACGCGTTCGACCCGCGCGGGAAGCTCCACGCGACGCTGCGCAGCATCCACCACCACGCGGCGGCTTTGCGCCCATGCCGTCCGCGGAAAGAGCCCGGCGCAAGACGTTGCTGCCAGGAATCGGCGGCGTCTCACGACATGCGCGGCGCGGGGCGCTTCACAGGCGCAGCCAGCCGCGGCGCACGATCCACAAGACGGCAACGCCGAACACGAACGCTATTCCCACGTTCCATATCGACAGCGCAGCGGTGCCCAGCGTGACGAACCGTTCGCCCTTGTCCTTTGAAAAATCGCAGGAGCCGAGCGCGAGCTGCAATCCGGCAAGAAACAGCATGACCCCCAGCGCCGGCTGTGGAAAGAGCCGCAGCATGATCGCCACCGACTCGCTGAACGCAAGCGCCAGCACTATCAGCAGCGCGCCGAGTATGACGGGCGCGCCGCCAGTCCGGGCGCCGAAACTCACCTGTGCCGCCATGCCGCCCGCGCCGTGGCACATCGGCACCCCCCCGATCAGGCTCCCCAGCGCGTTCATCACGCCGGTCGAAACGGCGACCTGGCGCTCGTCCGTGGGGCGGGCGGGGAACTCGCGGTTGTTGAACTCGACTGGGGCCATCACCGCGTTGCCGAGGGTGAGCGGCACTTGTGGCAGGGCGAGCAGCACTACCCCCACGAAAACGGCTTCCCACGTTAGCGTCTGAAAGGGCCAGACTGGAGATCTGAACCCGGGTTCCACCCCCGCCAAAGCGCCCGCCACCGCCGGCTCCGTCAGCACGGCCCACGCCGCGCCCGCGGCCAGGATCAGGACCATGGCGAGCAAGGCGCGATTCGACAAGAGAAGTATCGTGGCGAGCAGCAGCGGCGCCGCCAGCCAGATTCCGATGGCCATCATGCGCGTGCCGTCCAGCATGAACGCGATGCCCAGGCCAAGAACGATACCGAGGGTGACGGGGCGCCCGACCCAGCGCGCGACCCGCTCGGTGGTACCGGTCAGGCCGAGGGCGAGCCAGATGACGCCGGTGGCAAGCGCGGCCACCGCCACCGCCTGAGGGGAGATCACCGCGGTCTGCGCGGCCCCGGTGATGGCGACCGCCCCGATGGCCTTCATCGGCTGCACCGGGAACGGGGTCCGGTAATACACGCCCGCGGCAACGAGCGCCACGCCGAACGCGAGCAGCATTCCGGCGGGCTCGACCCCGACCACGGTGACGTAGGCGAGCAGGAAGGGGACCAGCGTGCCGAGGTCGCCGAAAGCGCCCGCCCACTCGCGCCGGTCGAAGCGCAGCGCCGTGCTGCCGGCGGATGCGGCTGCAGCTTCCGAAGTGCCTGACGGCGCGGGTGAACTCATCCGGGAAGAGCCTAGCTCTCCGCTCAATCGCGCGCAACCATCACATGCCCTTGGTGCTCGCGTTGGGGAAGAACAACTGCTCGCCGCCGATCTTGTAGTCGGCGATGGCCTTCTGGCCTTCGCGCGAAACCAGCCAGTCGATGAAGGCCTGTCCCATCTTCCTCTTGACGTGCCCGTGTTTTGCCGGGTTAACCAGGATCACGCCGTACTGGTTGAACAGCCGCTTGTCGCCTTCCACGAGGATCGCGAGATCACCGCGGTTCTTGAACGAGATCCACGTGCCGCGGTCCGCGAGGATATAGCCACCCATCGAGGAGGCGCTGTTCAGAGCGGGCCCCATGCCCTGCCCGGTGTCGCGGTACCAGGGACCTTTGTCGGCCGCGATATCGATGCCGGACTGTTTCCACAACGCCAGCTCCGCCATGTGCGTGCCGCTGCGATCGCCGCGTGAGACGAACGTGGCCGACGCGCTCTTGATCTTCTGCAACGCCGCAGTGATGTCCTTGCCGCCGGCCACTCTCGCGGGATCGGATTTCGGCCCGATCAGCACGAAGTCGTTGTACATCACCGGCAGGCGCTTGACGCCATGGCCTTCCGCAATGAACTTCTCTTCCGCCGATTTCGCGTGCACGAAGACTACGTCGGCGTCGCCCCGCCGCGCCATGTCGAGCGCCTGGCCGGTGCCGAGGGCGACCACCCGCACCTCTATACCGGTCTTCTTCCGGAACACCGGCAGCATGTGCTTGAACAAGCCCGACTGCTCGGTTGAGGTGGTGGACGCCACTGTGATGAAGTTCTGCGCCAGCACCAAGGGCGCGGCACCCAGCAGCAACAGGGACAGGGCAAGGCCGAGTATTCGACTGCGCATCAACCCCACGGCAGTTCTCCTCTTATGAAGGCGTCGGCTTCGGCTGACGCCGGCTTGTTGAAAAACTGGCCAACCGGGGCGCGCTCCGCGAGCCGCCCCTGGCTGAGAAACAGGATCTCGTCGCCCAGGCGCTTCGCCTGGCCGAGGTTGTGCGTGGTCATCACGATCTTGGTGCCGCCAGCGCCGATCTGACCGATGATCGTCTCGACCTCGCGCGTTGCGCCGGGATCCAGATTCGCCGTGGGCTCATCGAGGAACAGCACCTCCGGGCCGAGCGCCCAGGCGCGAGCGAGTGCGAGCTTCTGCTGCTCCCCGCCGGACATCACCCGCGCCGGCCGGTGCGCGGATTCCCCCAACCCTACCGCCTCGAGCACGTCGTGCGCCCTCAGCTCGCGCTCGCGCAGCGTGACGCCGGCGAGCTTCAGTCCGTACACGACGTTTGCAAGTGCCGAGCGGCGCAGCATCACCGGCCGCTGGAACACCATCGCCTGGCGCAGCCCTCCGCTCGTCGTACCGCGCCAGGCGATAACGCCTGCCGTCGGTCTCAGCAGGCCGTGGCAAAGTCGCATGAGTACGCTCTTGCCCGCGCCGTTGGGTCCGAGAATGATGGTTCGCGGACCCGTGGCAATCTCGACCGATATGCGATCGATGATGGTCCTGCCGTTGACGGCAAACGAAACGTCCTCCAGTACCAGCGGCAACACAATCGTTCCCTGTCTTTCATTTGAGGAATTTGCAGACCGACATCCTGCAAATTCCTATCCGTAGCGCCGCTGCGCGGCTTCCTTGACCCAGTACGCCGCAGCGTTGAGGGCCAGCACCAGCGACAGCAGGATGATGCCCAGGCCGAGCGCGAGAGGCAGATCGCCCTTGCTCGTCTCGAGCGCGATGGCTGTCGTCATGACGCGCGTCACGCCGTCTATGTTTCCGCCCACGATCATGACCGCACCCACTTCCGCGGCGGCGCGACCAAAGCCCGCCAGGACGATAGTGACCAGCGAAAAGCGCGTATCCCAAAGCAAGGTCACCGCCGCCGTAAGCGGCCCGGCGCCGAGGGATCGCAGCTGCTCCCGGTACTCCTGCCAGGCGTCCTCGATCACCTGGCGGGACAGTGCCGCCACGATGGGCGCGATGAGGATGGTCTGCGCCACCACCATCGCCGCGGGCGTGAACAGTATCCCCAGCTCGCCCAGCGGCCCCGCCCGCGACAGCATCAGGTAGACGAAGAGACCGACCACCACCGGCGGCAATCCCATCAGCGCGTTCAGCACCACGATCAGCCCGCGGCGGCCCGGGAAACGCCCGACCGCGATCGCCGCGCCCAACGGCAGCCCCAGCACGCACGCGATCAGCACCGCGGTCAGGCTCACCCGGAGGCTGAGCCCCACGATCTGCACCAGCTGCGCATCGAGACCCGCGATGAGCGAGCCCGCCGCGCCGAGGGCCAAGGTGATTTCATTCATGAAGTATGTTATGCTTATATGAGCATATATAGATAAATGGTCGTTTGATTATGGAATAACACGACAGCAAGCTAAATATGCTGATATAAGCATAATTATGGACCTGCAGCTTGCCGCCCGTTGGCTGGCCGGACACCAGGAGCTCGATCCCCGCCTCCTCCCTCTGCTGCGCGCCGTGGCCCGCAGCGGGTCGCTCAACCAGGCTGTCGCCTCACTCAAGCTGTCGTACCGCCTGGCGTGGGGGCTGATCGGCAAAATGGAGCGTCTCCTCGACCAGCCCCTGGTCATCCTCGAGCGTGGGCGCGGTGCGCGCCTGAGTCCGCTGGGCGAGAGACTGGTCGCGGCCGATGACGCGGCTGCCCGCGTTTTGAGCGGCAAGCTGGCCGGCGCCCTGCGTTCGCTCAACCACGACGTGACCTTGCTGCGCCGGCAGGCTCCCGCGCGGCCTTTGGTGATCCATGCCAGCCACGACCTTGCGGTGGCCGAGTTGAGGGACGCCCTCCCCCGTTCCAAAGGAGTTATCCTGGATCTGCTCTTCCGCGGCAGCCTTGAATGCCTCGCCGATCTCGCCCGCAGGCAGTGCGACATAGCCGGCTTCCACATGCCCGAGCCGGCGGCCGGAGATGATCCCTACGCGCCGTATCGGCCGTGGCTCAGGATCCGCTCGCTCAAGCTGCTGCGTTTCGTGACCCGCCGGCAGGGGCTGATGGTCGTGCGAGGCAATCCGAAGCGCATCAGGACCCTTGCCGATCTCGTTTCCGGGCGCGTGCGCTTCCTGAACCGGCAGCCCGGTTCCGGCACCCGCCTGATGCTCGACCAACTGCTGGCCGCCGCCGGGATTTCACCCTCGCGCATCAACGGTTACCAGTCGGAGGAGTTCACCCATGCCGCAGTCGCGGCAACGGTCGCCAGCGGCAAGGCGGACGCCGGCTTCGGGATCGAGGCCGCCGCGCGCCAGCAGGGGCTGGACTTCGTGCCGCTCGCGACGGAGCGCTATTACCTTGCCGCGCGCGCGGCTACGCTCGCCCGCCCGGCCGCGCAGGCGCTGCTCGCGGCGCTGAAAGCGGCCGCATACCAGAAGCGCGTCCGTGCCCTCCCCGGCTACGGCACGGACGGCATGGGAGAAGCCGTCTCCGTGCGCGAGGTGCTGCGCACGGATTCGATGATCAAGCCTTGACCTCGACGGCGGTAATCGAGTACCTGAACGAGTCGGGATCGAGCTGGTCGAGCGCCTTGCCGCCCGTTTCCCCGTTCGTATACATCAGGTACGGGACCTTGGTGTTGGAGTTGGGCAAGCGCACGTCGTGCGCGGTGTTGTAGGCGAGCCAGTTCATCTCCCACGCGCCGAACAGCTTCTTGCGCATGGCCGCCACCTTCGGGTCGTGCACCGACAGGTTGCCGGGAGGCTCTTCCAGCACCACCTTCCTCACATCGGCCGGGTCCACCGGCACCCAGCCGATGCCCTGCGCGAAGAATTCCGCGCGGCAGTGCTGCCCCTTGCTGGCGTTGGTGCTGCCGAGCCCCAGGCTCTTGTAGCCGAATTGGGATGGCGCCACGCGCACGCCGTAGACGTCCCGTGCCGGCACGCCCACCGAGCGCGCCAGGCCCACGAACATGGCATTGAGGTCGCCGCACTTGCCGCCGAAGTTCTTCGTTTCGAGCATGGATTTGACGTCGCCCCAGCCGCAGCCGCGCACCTTCGGGTCGCGGAAGGTGTTGTCCACTACCCACTCGTAGATCGCGTGGGCCTTCTCGACATCCGTTTTGGCGCCTTTGACCAGTGCTTGCGCGGTCTCGCGCACGATGCCGTCGGTCGGGATCAGTTCCGTGGCCGCTATGTTGAGCCTGACCTCCGCCGCCGACAGCCTGGGCGCGTCGGGATTGGGCTTGAATGGATCCACGGCGCGATCGCGCGTGGCAAAGCGGCTCGTCACCTCCACGACCGGCGCCTTTTCACCGGACTTCCATTCCGCGTAGAGCATCTCGGCGCCGTACTTCCCATCCTGCACCACCTTCATCCCCCCGTTGCCTGTCCACGTGCTGCCCAGCGGATTGTGCCAGTTCGTCCTTGTCTTGTAGGGGAGCGGCACCCAGGCGCGCGATACACCGGAGGGATTCGCGATCTCGACCCTGGTTACGGTCTCGAAAGTGCGCCAGCCATCCGCCTGCCCCGCTGCCAGCGCCTCCCGCCAGGCCCCAGGCACGGCTGAGATCACTGGAAGCGCCAGGGTGGTCTGGAGAAATCTGCGTCGTTCCATGTCGTCGTCTCCTCTATGCTGGTTTACACGTTGTTGAAGCGCGTTTTATAGCACAAAATTCCACCGGTCCTTTCCCTGGGCTAGAATGAACGCGGCCTGCCAGCTTGCGGGCCGGGGAAAAGCTTCATGAATGAGCCTGTTAGAGATACGCGTACGCTGAGCTGCGCCGACGATTACGACCCCAACTCGATGCCGGTCGCGAAGGCGCGAGAAGTCATCGCGCGCTTTCTGCAGCCCGTGGCGGCGGCCGAGCGCGTCAACGTGCGCGCCGCCCTCGGGCGTGTCCTGGCGCAAGACCTGGTCTCCCCTCTCAACGTGCCGGCCCATGACAACTCGGCCATGGACGGCTACGCGGTGCGCTTCGCGGATCTCGGGAGCGACGGCGAGGTAACCCTCAAGGTCGCAGGCAGCTCGTTTGCAGGCGCCCCCTTCAAGGGCGCCGTGGCGGCCGGCCAGTGCGTGCGCATCATGACCGGCGGCGTGGTTCCGCAGGGCGCCGACACCATCGTCATGCAGGAGCACGTCAAGGCCGCCGGCGACGAGGTCACCATCGCGCCGGGCCACAAGAAAGGGCAGAACCTGCGTCGAGCCGGCGAAGACCTCAAGGCCGGGCAGGTGGCGCTGAAGCGCGGCCTGGCGCTGCGCCCTGCGGAAATCGGGTTGATTTCCTCGCTCGGCATCGGTGAAGTCACTGTCTATCGCCGCCTGCGCGTCGCATTCTTCTCGACCGGCGACGAGCTGGTCTCGATCGGGACCCAGCCCGGCGCAGGGCAGATCTTCGACAGCAACCGCTACACGATCCACGGCATGCTGACGCGCCTCGGCTGCGAGGTGATCGACATGGGCGTGGTGCGCGACGACCCGAAGCTGCTCGAGCGCGCATTCGGCGAGGCGGCTTCGAGCGCGGACGTGGTCATCACCAGCGGCGGCGTGTCCGTGGGCGAAGCCGACTTCGTGAAGGACCTGCTGAGCAAGCTGGGCGAAGTGGTGTTCTGGAAGATCGCGATGAAGCCGGGGCGCCCCCTCGCCTACGGCAAGATCGGCGCGGCGCACTTCTTCGGCCTGCCGGGCAACCCGGTCTCGGTGATGGTCACCTTCTACCAGTTCGTGCGCGACGCCCTGCTCGTGCTCTCGGGGCGCGACCCGGTACCGCCGCTGCCCACGTTCAAGGTGCCGTGCACGTCGACCCTCAAGAAGGCCCCCGGCCGCACCGAGTTCCAGCGGGGCATCCTCAGCCAGGACGCAGCGGGCAACTGGAGCGTGCGGGTCACCGGCGAGCAGGGCTCCGGTATCCTGCGCTCGATGGCGGAGGCGAACTGCTTCATCATCCTGCCCACCGAGCAGGGCAACGTCACCCCCGGGACGCTGGTCGAAGTGCAGGTCATGGAAGGCGTCGTTTGAGCGGCGCCCGACGGGCGACCGCAACAAAAAAGCCCGGGAATCCCGCGCTTTTTCGTCGCTGTTGGAGCGCCCCGCCTACTTCTTCTTGGCCGCGGCGGGCGTCGCAGAGGCCTTGATCCCCTTTTCCTTCTTGTAGCGCGCCACCGCGCGGTCCATCGCCTTTTCTTCGGCGATGCGCGCCTTCTTGCCGGCCTCGGCTTTCTTGGCCGCGGCTTCCTTGGCCTTGGCCTTGGCCGCGTCGTCCATCGGCGGCTGGGGCAGCTTGGCGGACGCTACGCCCACCGCCAGCCCGACCAGCAGCGCAGGCACCGCCAACCAGAACTTGAACGCTCTCATAGCTTCCATCCCTCCTCCATGGACGAGGCGCGGGCCGCCGACATCGTGCCGCCCGCTCCGTG
>JBIOVQ010000189.1:0-17522 GCA_044867805.1 Burkholderiales bacterium
GCGTTCGCCGCCGTGGATTTCTGGTTTCCGCGCGTGCTCAAGAGGAAGTGGGAAGAAGCCCAGGCGCGAACGAGGGTCGACGGTCGAGGGTCAGGGATCGAGGGAAGCGAGCAGAAAACCAAAAGCCCTTGATTCCGTGGTTCTCCGGCCATGCGCGGCGCCCGGCGGTGCTTTCCGCATGACTCACCGGCAAGCGGCTGCGCGGCCTGCCGTTCGACACGACGGAGCTCAAGACCGCCTAGCCGGGGATTCTCGCCAGGAACGGGGGCGCAGCGTTGCCCCCGTTTTTTTGCCAGCGGCGAGAATCCGGTGATAAGTGATAAGTGATAAGTGACGGGCGTAAGTGGCAGAATTCGATATCAGCGGTGGTTTATAGTCCTATCACTTATCACCTATCACTTATCACGCATTCGTGAAACTTTCAGAATTCGAGCTGATCCGCCGCTACTTCACGCACCGCGCCCGCGGCGCCGTGCTGGGCGTGGGCGATGACGCCGCCATCGTGCGCGCGCGGTCGGGACACGAGCTGGTGATCACCGCCGACATGCTGGTCGAGGGCCGGCACTTCGCCACCGGCGCCGACCCGGAAGCGCTCGGGCACAAAGCGCTTGCCGTTAACCTTTCGGACATCGCGGCGATGGGGGCAACTCCGCGCTGGGCGACGCTGGCGCTGGCGCTGCCGCGGGCGGACGCGCGCTGGCTCGCCGCTTTCTCGCGTGGCTTCATGCGCCTCGCGCGCCGCCACGGAGTGGACCTCGTCGGCGGAGACACGACGCGCGGCGCGCTCAATATCTGCGTGCAGGTCGCGGGCGAGGTGCCGCGCGGGCGCGCGCTGCGGCGCGACGGGGCCCGCGCGGGCGACGACATCTGGGTTTCCGGCACGCTCGGCGACGCGGCACTGGCGCTCGCAGCCGGCCGGCTGCGGCTGGCGCCGCGCGAGCGGCGGGCGCTCGAAACGAGACTCGACGCGCCCACGCCGCGCATTGGCCTGGGAATAGCGCTGCGCGGTGTCGCGCGCAGCGCCATAGACGTGTCGGACGGGCTGGTGGCCGACCTCGGGCATATCTGCGGGCGCTCGCGGGTCGGGGCGGTGGTGGAGCTGCGGAGCCTCCCCGTGTCGGCGGCGTTGAAACCGTATCTCGACCGGCCGGCGGGGCGCGCGGCGCTGCTTGCCGGCGGCGACGACTACGAGCTGTGCTTCACTGCGGGGCGCGCCCGGCGCGAAATGATTGCGCGGCTCGCCCGCCGCTTGGGGCTCAAGCTGTCCCGCATCGGAACCATCACACGCCCACGGCGCGGCACGGCGCCGGTCACCGTGCTGGACGCCGCCGGCCGCCCGGTCCGCGTCGAGCGCGCGGGCTACGAGCATTTCTAGCTGCCGATGAACGCCGATGCACGCCGGAAAATCTCGACGCAAAGACGCGAAGGCGCAAAGAAAGACAGAAATGAAATAATCTCAACCATTGATCTCATGTTGTTTTCCCTTTGCGTCTTTGCGCCATTGCGTCCAGATTCTGTGCGGGGTCCTATCTGTGTTTATCTGCGTTTATCTGCGGTTGCTTTATCGTGCTCATGACTGACCTGCCGATCCTGATCGCGGGGGGGGGCATAGGAGGGCTCTCGGTCGCGCTGGCGCTTGCGCTCAAGGGCCGGCGCGTGCGCGTGCTCGAGAAGGCGTACACGTTCGGCGAGATCGGCTACGGCATACAGATGGGGCCCAACGTGAGCCGCGTGCTGGACCGCCTGGGCCTGCTGAAGGCGCTCGAGCCGCACTCGGTGTTTCCCGACGCGCTGATCCTCGTGGATGCGGTGGACAACCGCGAGATCACGCGGATCTCCCTCGGAAAGAAGTTTCTCGAGCGCTACCAGTACCGCTACTTCGTGATCCACCGTCGCGACCTGCACGGCGAGATACTCGCGGCCTGCAAGCGGCGCGAGGAGATCACGCTCGAAGCCTCGCGCGGCCTGGTGAGCTTCGAGGAGCGCGGCGACTCGGTCGTCGTGCGCTGCGAGGACGGCGCCGAGTGCGAAGGGGCGGCGCTGATCGGCGCCGACGGATTGTGGTCGCCCACGCGGGCGGTGATCGTGGGCGACGGCGCGCCGCGGGTTGCAGGTCACGTGACCTACCGCGGGGTGGTGCCGACCGAGGAGATCATCGACCGCAGCCACCTCGACTCGATGACGATCTGGATCGGCCCGGACCTTCATCTCGTCCAGTACCGCCTGCGCGGCGGAGCGGTAATGAACAACGTCGCCACCGTCGCCAGCCGGCGCTTCCGCCGCGGCGAGAAGGATTTCGGCGGCTGGAGCGAGCTCGAGGAGGTCTTCGCGCGCGCCGACCCGCGAGTGCGCGACATGCTGCGCTACTTCGGGCGCGACCGGAACTGGGTGCTGCATGATCGCGAGCCGGTGACCAACTGGACGCGCGGCCGCGTGACGCTGCTCGGAGATGCGGCGCATCCCACGCTGCAGTACCTCGCGCAGGGGGCGAACATGGCGATCGAGGACGGCGTCGTGCTGGCCGAAAAGACCGCGGCGGCGGACGGCGACTACGGCCGCGCCTTCCTCGCCTACCAGCGGGAGCGCATGAACCGCACCGCGCGCGTGACGCTGAGCTCCCGCTTCTTCGGCGACTATATCCACGCGGATGGCGGCGCCCGGGAGCTGCGCAACGAACTGGCGCGCCGCCGCGACCCGGACAATCCCTGGGAAGTCGACTGGCTCTACCGCGGCATCGAAGTGGATGGGCGCCTATGAGAAGCCGTCAGCCGTCAGCCGTCAGCCGTCAGCCCACCGGGTGGTGGGAGCCGAATCAGAGAAGCCGCCAGCCCTCAGCCGCCAGCCGTCAGCCCACTGGGTGGTGGGAGCCGAATCAGAGAAGCCGTCAGCCGTCAGCCGTCAGCCGCCAGCCCTCTGTACACTCCCCTCCTGCCGGAGGGTTCCGCGGTTTTTTCCCCTCCTGCCCGAGGGTAAGGCGGGGTTTCGAGGAAGGTGCCTGCGCACCTTCGAGCCGCCGAACGCCAGCCGCCTCTGCGCGGTTGGCCGGGCGGGGTCGCACAGCGCAGCGGCGGGGGTGGTGGGAGTCGAATCACCAATCACCAATCACGAATCACGCCGTTCCATGAATGCGGACCTCGTCTTGCGGCCATCGTGGCGCTTCCTGCTCCGGCACCCCGCGTACTTCCTCGCGTTCGGGTTCGGCGCCGGGCTGGTGCCGGTCGCGCCCGGCACCTGGGGCACGCTGCTCGCGCTGCCGCTCTACTGGCTCATCGCGCCGTGGTTCACTGCGGCAGGCGAGGTGCAGCCCTCGTTCCTGGTGCTGGTGGGCGGGCTTTTTGCGCTCGGCATCTGGGCGTGCGGGATCACCGGGCGCGCGATCGGCGTGTCCGATCATCGCGGGATGGTATGGGACGAGACGGTGGCCTTCCTGCTGGTGCTGTTTTTCGTGCCGGCCCACCCGGCGTGGCAGGCGCTGGCGTTCCTGGCGTTCCGCCTGTTTGATATCCTCAAGCCGCCGCCGATCCGCTACTACGAGCGCACGTTCAGGAACGGCTTCGGCGTCATGCTCGATGACCTCGTTGCGGCCTTTTATACGCTGATCGTCTTCGCGATCGCAAAGACGATCATGAACGGCGTGACGTGGTAAAGCGTGACATGATGGAGCGTAACGTGGTGGGACGTGACACGGTGGGCCGTGACCGTGCTCGAATCACGAATCACAAATCACGAATCACGCCTTGTTACGGATAGAAAGATGCCCGATCCCGCCCTTTACAAATTGGCAGAAGAAGTCGGCGCGGCGCTCAAGCAGCGCAAGCTGATGCTGGCGACCGCGGAATCGTGCACCGGCGGCTGGGTGTCCGAGGCGGTCACCATGGTGCCGGGCAGCTCCGACTGGTTCGAGCGCGGCTTCGTCACCTATACCTACATCTCGAAGCGCGAGATGCTGGGCGTGAAAGAAGCGACGCTGGGCCGGCACGGCGCCGTCGCCGAAGAGGTCGTGCGCGAGATGGCGGAAGGCGCGCTTGCGCGTAGCCGCGCCCAGGTGGCGGTGGCGGTCAGCGGCGTGGCCGGTCCCGGCGGCGGCACGCCGGAGAAGCCCGTCGGCACCGTGTGCTTCGCGTGGGCGATGAAGGACAATGCTCCCCGCACCGAGACGCAGCGCTACAAGGGCGACCGGGAAGCGGTGCGCAGGCAATCGGTGGAGCGCGCGCTCAAGGGCGTGCTTGCATTGCTTGCTCCCGGTCGTGGCTGACGGGGGAGGGCGGCCGGAGCAGGCGCCCTCCCTGCCGTGGAACCCGGGTTGTGGCGGGTCTCTCCGCAGCGCGTTGATTTTCGACGCCTATCCGGGCGGCGTATCCATTAGAATCGCGAGTGGCTGTTTTCGGGCCACGGTTTGCTGCCTACCAAGCGCAGGGAGGGTTCCTGGTCGAGTCTTCGTTATCGCTTATCAAGCAACGGAAGCGAACCATCATCAGTCACCGCTACCGGGCCGACAACGTCAAGGGATTCACGCAAATTCTCACGACGTTGGCACCTCTTGCGGCGCTCTGGTTCTGCGCTGTGCTGAGCGCCGGCTTTTCGCTTTGGTTGACCGCCGGGGTGACCTTGCTGATGAGCTTGTTCCTGATCCGCGCTTTCGTCCTGATGCACGAATGCGGCCATGGCAGCCTGTTCCGCACGGCATGGCTCAACCGGGCGTTCGGTTTCCTGCTTGGAGTATTGACGGGCATGCCGCAGTTCGTCTGGGCGCGGCACCATGCGTATCACCACGCGACCAACGGCAACTGGGCGAAATACCGCGGCGCGTTGAATATCCTGTCGGTGGACGAATTCCGGGCCCTGGCCCGCGGTCAGCAGCGGCTCTATCTGCTTGTGCGCAATATCTGGATGGCTCCGTTTGGCGGATTCGTGTACCTGATATTCAACCCCCGTTTTACCTGGATCGCGGGCAGCGTCCGCCTTGTCGGCCATCTTCTCAAGGCAAAAATCGCCCGGCCCGGCACCCCCCTCAGCGAGCATGCCGCCGGGTTCAAGACGCCCTACTGGAAGGACAGCAAGGAGTATTGGCACATGTTCTGGAACAATGCCGTCCTGCTGAGCCTGTGGGGGCTGATGTCGTGGGCTATCGGGCCCGCCCTGTTTTTCTCGGTGTACCTGGGCAGCGTGTCACTGGCCGGGGGAGCCGGGCTCGTGATCTTTACGGTCCAGCACAATTTCCAGCACTCGTACGCAACCGACAGCGAGGGCTGGGACAGCGATGCCGCGGCGATACAGGGCACGAGTTTTCTCGATCTGCCGCGCTGGCTCGGCTGGTTTACCGCGAACATTGCCTACCATCATATCCACCACTTGTCTTTCAGGATTCCAAATTACTGCCTGGCCGAAATCCATAACGAAAACCAGGAGCTGTTCTCGGGCATCACCCGCATCAGGCTGGGCGACGTCCCCCGGGCCATGAAATGCATACTGTGGGACGCGCGCGCCCGTCGGATCATTTCGGTGGCCGAGTATCGCCAGCAGGCGGGATAGCAGGGGAGCTGCGCCGGAGTCACCACCCGCACGTGACCGTCGAGCGGACCGCAAGAGCGACTTCGTGGTGCCTGGTCGGGCTCGCCGCCGCGGCGTCGCTGTACACCCTGTTCGCGCACTGGGCGGTGAACGCGGAGTCGTTCGGGAAGCGGGATATGGGCTGGGCGCTGTTCTTCGCCTTCAGTGGCGCCTGGACGCTCGTCACCTGCTTCTGGCTGGCGCTCGCCGCGCTTGGCGCGGCAATCGCGATCAAGCTGACGCGGTCGGGGCCGGCGTGGCCGGCCCTGGTCGCGGCGGCGCTGGGCGCACTGCCGTTCCTGGTGATCAGGTAGTGCAAGGGCGCCTGGGGCGGCGCCCAGGCGTTACTTGGCGGCGAGGTAGCCCTCGCGCAAAGTGCGCTGGATGAACGCGCGCGCTTCCTCGCGATTGAGCAGGGCGCCGTCGGCGAGCTTCCCGGCATACTCGAAGAACGGCAGGAACAACTGCCCCTTGTCCACCGGCGCCCGCAGCGTGAAGCGCCCGTCGCGGCCCTCGAGCTCGCGCCAGGCGCCGCGCACCTCGGCCCAGAACGGCTCGGTGCGCTCGAAGTAGCGCGTGCCCTCGCTGAAGTCGTAGTCCCGGATGCGCTCGTAGCGCGCGACGCCGTACTCGCGCGCCAGGTAGGGCATCCGCGCGCGCGCCCGGCCGGTCTCGTCGAGCGCGAGCTTGAGGTTGTTCTCCTCCTGCACCCAGCCGCCCGGCGTGATGGTGTGGCGGTTGGTTCCCACCAGCACGTCGTAGTCATTGCGCACGCTGAATTCCCGGCGCGGCAGCGGGCGCCAGGTTTCGCCGCCGATCCATGTGGAATTGCTGTCGCCGTGCTCCCAGCGCCCGCTCGCCGCATAGCGGGGAGAATCGTCGACCTGCAGCACGCTCTGGGACCATGCGCCGCGGCGCTCCTCTGCGGCCACCGCGCGGCGCACCCACGTGTTGGCGCCCTGGTAGACCAGCAGGGTCTGCGGCTCGAAGCGCCATTCCTGGCGCCAGTGGCGCACGACCGACGGCTCGCTGACCTTGCCGCCCTCCAGCCGCATGCGCATCACCAGGATGTGCTGGAGCGCGATGACTTCCCCCCGGTCCTCCGCCACGAACACGTATTCGGTGCCCCAGCTCTGGTAGGGCGCGTCGGGCTTCAGGGCAGGGTCGAAGCGCAGCACTTCCAGGAAATCGAAGCTGACCCGGTAGGGCCCGGCCATCGCCAGTATCGCCCGCCGGTCGCGCTCGAACGGGGCCAGGCCGGCCTCGCGCAGGCGCTGCCATTCCTTCGTGGGCCCGTTGTCGAGCACCACCGGCGCGCCCCGCGTGCTGGCGCCGCGAGGCTTCAACGCGCCCTCGCCCAGGGGCCAGGCGAACGTGTATTGCCCGGGCGCGGTGGAGGATGCCCCGGCGGCCTCGGCGCCATGAGCGGCGGAAGACATCAGCGCGAGCAGTATCGAGGACAGTATCGGGTGGCGCATGGCGATGAAGCGTGACTCCGTTGCAGTCAGACAGCGCCCGCGGACGCGGATTCAGGTCCCGTCGTGCCCACCCGGTCAGCCCTTCAGCAGGTCGATCAGCGCGGTATTGTCCCAGCGGCCGTGGCCCGCGGCGCTGATGCGGCCGTAGTACTGCTCGATCAGCGCGGTGCCCGGCAGATGGGCGCCGTTCCTCTTCGCCTCGGCGAGCGCGATATTGAGGTCCTTCCTCATCCAGTCGGAGGCGAACCCGAAGCCCTCGAACCTGCCCTCGACCATGGTCTTCCAGCGGTTCTCGAGCTGCCAGGACTGCGCGGCGCCCTTGGAGATGACCGAGACCACTTTCTCCATGTCGAGGCCGGCGCGCTTGCCGAAATTGAGGGCCTCCGAGAGCCCCTGCAGCTGGCCGACGATCGCCACCTGGTTGACCATCTTGGTGAGCTGGCCGGAGCCGGGAGCGCCGATCAGCGCGCACATCCTGGCGTAGGTATCCAGCACCGGCCGGGCCTTGTCGAAGTCCGCCGCCTCGCCGCCGCACATGATCCCGAGCTGGCCGTTGACCGCGCCCGCCTGGCCGCCCGAAACCGGCGCGTCGACGAAACCGGCGCCCTGTTCCCTGCACCGGGCATGCAGCTCGCGCGCCACGACCGCCGAGGCGGTCGTGTGATCGACCAGGATCGCCCCCTGCTTCAACCCGGCGAGCACCCCGTCCTTGCCGTAGGCGACCGCGCGCACGTCATCGTCATTGCCGACGCACATCATGACGAAGGCGCAGTCCCGGGCCGCGTCGCGCGGCGTGGGCGCCGAGCCGCCGCCGTATTCCTTGACCCACTGCGCCGCCTTGGCCGGGGTGCGGTTGTAGACCGTGACCTCGTGCCCGCCCTTGCGCTTCAGGTGCCCGGCCATCGGGTAGCCCATGACGCCCAGGCCGATGAACGCAATCCTTGCCATGCCTGCCTCCCACATCTCGAAAAAAGCCATATGGTAAGGGTGTTGGATTGCGTTGCCTACGCGGCCTCCCGGGAGCGGGTGCGCGCAAAGTCAACTGAAATTTCACGCCGCGCGTTGAGTGGGCTAGCGTGCCCCGCGGCGCGACTGGTCTAAAATATGCAGCTACACACAACAAGGATTCCGTCCATGGACGACAACAAGGCCAAGGCGCTGGCCGCAGCGCTATCCCAGATCGAGAAGCAGTTCGGCAAGGGCTCGATCATGCGGCTGGGCGAATCCGATGTTTCCCGGGACATCCAGGTCGTATCGACCGGGTCGCTCGGCCTGGACCTCGCGCTCGGCATCGGCGGGCTGCCGCGGGGGCGGGTGGTCGAGATCTACGGCCCCGAGTCCTCGGGCAAGACCACGCTCACGCTGTCGGTCATCGCCCAGATGCAGAAGCTGGGCGGCACGGCGGCCTTCATCGACGCGGAGCACGCGCTCGATCCCCAGTACGCGGGCAAGCTCGGCGTGGACGTGAGCCAGCTGCTCATCTCGCAGCCCGACAACGGCGAGCAGGCGCTGGAGATCGCCGACATGCTGGTGCGCTCCAGCTCGGTCGACGTCGTGGTCATCGACTCGGTGGCCGCGCTGGTGCCCAAGGCCGAGATCGAGGGCGAGATGGGGGAGCCGCAGATGGGACTGCAAGCGCGGCTGATGAGCCAGGCGCTGCGCAAGCTCACCGCCAATATCAAGCGCTCCAATACGCTGGTGATCTTCATCAACCAGATCCGCATGAAGATCGGCGTGATGTTCGGCAATCCCGAGACCACCACCGGGGGCAACGCGCTCAAGTTCTACGCGTCCGTGCGCATCGATATCCGGCGCATCGGGGCCATCAAGAAGGGCGAGGAAGTGGTCGGCTCGGAGACCCGGGCCAAGGTCGTCAAGAACAAGGTCGCGCCCCCGTTCCGGCAGGCGGAGTTCGACATCCTCTACGGCGAGGGCATCTCGCGCGAGGGCGAGATCGTCGAGCTCGGGACCCTCCACCGCATCGTGGAGAAGACCGGCGCCTGGTACACCTACGGCAAGGACCGCATCGGCCAGGGCAAGGACAACGCCCGCGACTACCTGAAGGAGAATCCGAAGGTAGCGCAGGAAATCGAGGCGAAAATCCGCGCCGCTGCAGGCGCCGCCGCGGCGCAGCCCGCCGCGCCGCAGCCCCGGGCGGAGGCGAAGGCCGAGGCCAGGAAAGCCGCGCACTGACACAAGGGAAGTTGACAGTTGGCAGCAACTGCAAACTGCCCACTGCCCACTGCAAACTTGTCGGTCCCGCCGCGATGGCTGAGAGCCTCCGTGCCCGGGCGCTGAAGTTTCTCGCGCGGCGGGAGCATTCGCGCGCGGAGCTCGCGCGCAAGCTCGCGCCGCACGCGGACGAATCCACGGAAATCGACAGCGTGCTCGATGAGCTGGAAAGCCGCGGCTGGCTGTCCGAGCGGCGCGTGGTGGAGCAGGTGGTGCACGCCAGGCGGCCCCGCTTCGGCGCGCGTCGCATCGAGCGCGAGCTGCTCGACAAGGGGGTTTCGGAAGAGAGCGTCGCCGCGGTGCTCCCGCAGCTGAAGGAGGGGGAGCTGGAAGCGGCGCGCGCGGTGTGGCTCAGGAAATTCGGCGGCCGGCAGGCGGGCCGGCCGGGGGAGCGCGCGCGCCAGGTGCGGTTCCTGCAGGGGCGCGGCTTCGACCTGGACGTGATCATGAAGGTGATCAAGGGCAGGGATGACGACTGATGGCGGATGGCGGATGGCGAAAGGCAGAAGGCGGAGCCGCGTGAATTGCAGTAAGGTTGATGGTTTGCTGGTCACAAGTCACCGGTCACAGGTCACTGGGTTTAGATGAAAAGCAGCGACATCCGCAGCAAGTTCCTTGGGTACTTCGCCGACAAGGGCCACGCGGTCGTGGCATCGAGCCCGCTCGTGCCCGCGAACGACCCGACGCTGCTCTTCACCAACTCCGGCATGGTCCAGTTCAAGGATGTGTTCCTCGGGCAGGACAGGCGCTCCTACGTACGCGCGACGACCGCCCAGCGCTGCGTGCGCGCCGGGGGCAAGCACAACGACCTCGAGAACGTCGGCTATACCGCGCGCCACCACACGTTCTTCGAGATGCTGGGGAACTTCAGCTTCGGCGACTACTTCAAGCGCGACGCGATCCGCTTCGCGTGGGAGCTGCTGACCCGGGTCTACAAGCTGGCGCCCGACCGCCTGTGGACGACGGTGTACCGCGAGGACGACGAGGCGTTCGAGCTGTGGACGAAGGACATCGGCGTGCCGAAAGAACGCTGCGTGCGCATCGGCGACAAGCCGGGCGCGCCCAGGTACCAGAGCGACAACTTCTGGCAGATGGCGGACACCGGGCCGTGCGGGCCGTGCACCGAGATTTTCTGGGACCACGGGCCGGGGATACCGGGCGGCCCGCCCGGCTCGAAGGACGCCGAGTCCGACCGTTATGTCGAGATCTGGAACCTGGTGTTCATGCAGTACCAGAGGGAGAAAAGCGGCGACGACTTCGTCATGACGCCGCTGCCCAAGCCCTGCGTGGACACCGGCATGGGCCTCGAGCGCATCGCGGCCGTGCTGCAGGGCGTGCACGACAACTACGAGATCGACCTGTTCCAGAGCCTCATCAAGGCCGCGGCGCGCGAGACCGGGACCCAGGACCTCGCGAGCAAGTCGCTGCGGGTGATCGCCGACCACATCCGCGCGACGTCCTTTCTCGTCGTGGACGGGGTCATCCCGTCGAACGAGGGCAGGGGCTACGTGCTTCGCCGCATCATCCGGCGCGCCATCCGTCACGGCTACAAGCTGGGCCAGACCCGGCCCTTCTTCCATCGCGTCGTGCCCGATCTCACCCGGGTCATGGGCGGCGCCTACCCCGAGCTGGCGAAATCCGCCGACCGCGTGCAGCAGGTCCTGAAGCAGGAAGAGGAGCGCTTCGCGGACACCCTGGAAAACGGCATGAAGGTGCTCGAAGCCGCGCTCACGCGCGAGGACCGGATGCTCGACGGCGGGACCGTGTTCCAGCTCTACGACACCTTCGGCTTCCCGGTGGATCTCACCGCCGACATCGCGCGCGAGCGCGGGGTGCGCGTGGATTATGCCGGCTTCGAAGCGGCGATGGAGCAGCAGCGCGAGCGGGCGCGCGCCGCGTCGAAGTTCCAGATGGGCGCCAGCGTCGAGTACAAGGGCGCGAAGACGGAGTTCAAGGGCTACGAGTCGCTGGCTGTGGACGACGCGCGGGTGACAGCGATCTACAAGGAAGGAGTCTCGGTCCGCTCGATCGCCGCGGGCGAGGCCGCAATCGTGGTCCTCGATCGCACGCCGTTCTATGCCGAGGCCGGGGGCCAAGTCGGCGACCGCGGCGAGCTGGTCGCGGCGGGCGGGACCTTCGCCGTTTCCGACACGCAGAAGATCCAGGCCGATGTTTTCGGCCATCACGGCGCGCTCAAGACCGGGTCGCTCAAGGTCGGCGACAGGGTGGAGGCGCGAGTGGACGTGGAGCTGCGCCGGCGCACCATGCGCAACCACTCGGTGACCCATCTCATGCACAAGGCCCTGCGCGAGGTGCTGGGGCCGCACGTGCAGCAGCGGGGGTCGCTGGTCGACGCCGACAAGACGCGGTTCGACTTTTCGCACGACAAGCCCATGAGCCAGGAGGAAATCCGCCGGGTGGAGGCGCGGGTGAACGCCGAGATCCTGCAGAACACGCCGACCCGGGCCCAGATCATGCCGATCGAGGAAGCGAGGAAATCCGGGGCCATGATGCTGTTCGGCGAGAAGTATGGAGACGAGGTGCGCGTGCTGGATATCGGCTCCTCGCGCGAGTTCTGCGGCGGCACGCACGTGGAGCGCACCGGGGACATCGGCTTGTTCAAGCTCTACTCGGAGGGCGGCGTGGCGGCTGGCGTCCGCCGCGTCGAAGCGACGACCGGCAGCAACGCGCTCGCGCTGGTCGACAATCAGCTGGGCGAATTCCAGGAGGTCGCGAAGCAGCTCCGCGCCCAGCCCGGCGGCGGCATGGTCGGGAAGGCCGTGGCGGCGCTGCTCGAGGAAAAGAAGGCGCTGGAAAAGGAGCTTGCGCGCCTGCGCTCGAAGCTGGCGATGGGGCAGGGCACCGATCTCGCCTCGCAGGCGGTGGAGGTCAGGGGGATCAGGCTGCTCGCCGCCGCGCTGGAGGCCGCGGACGCGAAGACGCTGCGCGACACCCTGGACAAGCTGAAAGACCGGCTGAAAAGCGCGGCGATCGTGCTCGGCTCCGTCGCGGACGGCAAGGTATCCCTGATCGCGGGTGTCACCCCCGATCTCACCGGCCGGATCAAGGCGGGCGACCTGGTCAACTTCGTCGCGCAGCAGGTAGGCGGCAAGGGCGGTGGACGGCCAGATATGGCGCAGGCCGGAGGCACGGAACCGGCGAAGCTGCCCGCGGCGCTCGAATCCGTGCGCGGCTGGATAGAACAGCGGCTGTAACAATCAGTTAGCATCAAGTGCTGCGTCGTCACAGGAAGTTGCCGGCGCGTTTGAATCCTCTCTTTCCTGGATTTTCCCTTGGGTAGCCCGTACGGAATCCCCTTAAGGGGTAAAGTGTTTACCCATCGTCCCCCGCCCCACCGGCGGGGAGCTCGCAAAATGGGAGGCGTCATGAAACGAGTCCTGTTTCCGCTCTTGTCCGCGTTGTTCATCGGTTCCTGCGCCACGACGCCCTCGTCCGAGGACCTGGTCAGCCGCGCCCTCGCCGCCATGGGCGGCGCCGATGCCCTGGCCAGGGTGAAAACGCTGTCCGCGCGAGGCACGATGAAGCAATGGGAGCCCGAGCAGTCGTTCGCGCCGGGCGGCGAGATGCGCCTCGCGAACGAGACGACCTTCGAGGCGGCGGGGGATTTCGGCGCCGGGGCGATGCGCATCGACTGGGTGAAGAATTTCGCCTACCCGGCGCCGCGCACGTTCAAGTTCAGCGAGATCGTCACGCCCGCGGCCGGCTGGGTCGTGGGGAGGGAGGCCAACAACCTCAACAAGCAGGCCGCGGGGATGAAACCGCCGGCCCACTCGATGTCCGGCCTGCGCCTGGCCACCACGCAGCGCGAGCTGCGGCGCGCTTCGCCTTCGCTGCTGCTCGAGATGCGCAGCAACGCCGGCCGCGTGATCGCGAGCCCCGAGATCACGATCGGCAGCGTGACCTACCCCGCCGTGTCCTACCGCGCGGGTGGCGATACTTTCATCGTCATGTTCGACCCCGCGAGCGGGCTGCCGGCGCGCATCCGCACGCTCGATTACGACAACGTCTGGGGCGACGTGAATTACGACCTCGTGCTGTCCGAGTGGCGCGCGTTCGGCGGCGTGCAGATCGCCACGAGCCGGAAATACGAGCTCAACGGGCGCACCATCATGGACATCAAGCTCACGGACGTGGCCGTCAATGTCCCCGTCGCGGCCGGCCATTTCGAGCCCCCGGCGGCGATCAAGGCCGGAGCGGCACGCCCGGCGACCGGGACCGTGCCGCACCAATGGATCATCCGTCGCCAGTTCATCGGCACCTACATGGATTCCGACCACGTGAGCTACGACGTCAGGGGAACCGCGGGGCTGCGGCTGAACGAAATCGCGCCGGGCGTGCAGCACGTCGTCGGCGGCACCCACAACAGCATGATCGTGGAGATGAGCGATTACCTGGTCGCCTTCGACGCGCCGGTGACCGACTGGCAGTCGAACTGGACGATTGCGGCGGCGAAGCAGAAGTACCCCAACAAGCCGATCCGCTACATCGTGCTCACCCACCACCACATGGACCACAACGGCGGAGTGCGGGGGTACGTTGCGGAAGGGGCCACGCTCGTCGTAGGCAAGGGCGCCGCGGACCACTACCGCAGGATCTTCGCCGCGCCCTACACGCGCAATCCCGATCTCCAGTCGCGCAGCAGCCTGAGCGGCGTGCAGATCATCGAAGTCGGCGACAAGCACGTGTTCAGCGACGGCAAGCGGGAGGTGTCCGCGCACACGCTGGAAAATCCCCATTCCGCTTCCTACTTGATGGGCTACGTCGCGGACGCGCGCCTGGCCTATGTCACCGACGTCTACAGCCCGGGGCCGCCGCTGCCGGCCAAGATCAACCCGGCGCTCGCGTCGCTGGTGAACGGCGTCAGGAAAGCCGGCATCCAGCCGCTGATATTCGCCGGCGGCCACGGCTCGACCGCGCCCTACGCGCTGCTTGT
This sequence comes from Burkholderiales bacterium, assembly GCA_044867805.1. Classification (GTDB taxonomy): domain Bacteria; phylum Pseudomonadota; class Gammaproteobacteria; order Burkholderiales; family SG8-41; genus SG8-41. The sequence continues at coordinate 14,215 of JBIOVQ010000189.1, forward strand.
CGCGCTCGCGGGCGACTGACGATCAAGTTTGCAGTGTGCAGTGTGCAGTTTGCAGCTACTGCCAACTGGTAACTGCCAACTGTCAACTTCGAACGGAGGAGGGCTCATGAAACGGCTGCTATTGCTGGTGCCGGTTGCGCTGCTCGCCGTTGCCTGCGCAACGGGGCCGTCGGGTGAGCAGGACCTCGTCAACAAGGCCGTCAACGCGCTGGGCGGCGAAGCCGCGTTGAGCCAGCTCAAGACCATCGCCATCGCCGGCAACGTCAAGGTATGGGAATACGAGTCGTCGTACCGGCCGGTGGACAAGCCGCGCGACAGCGCCGAGGCGAAGTTCCGGATCCAGCGCGACCTCGCCAGCGGCTCCGCGCGCATCGACTGGGACCGCACCGTCCTGCGCACGCCCAGGCCGGTACGCCAGACCTACAGCGAGATACTGGCAGGCGGCATCGGCTACGTGCACGGGATCGATTCCCAGGTGCGCACCGAGTTCAGCCTGAAGAGTAACCCGCCGGGGCACCCCATGTCCGCCGCCCGCGCCTCGATTACGCAGCGCGAGCTTGTCCGGCAGTCCCCGCGCCTTCTGCTCGAGATGAAGGTCAACCCGAGGTCCGTGAAGGCGATCGGAGCGCAGACCGCGGACGGCAGGCAGCTTCCAGCGGTGCAGTACGACGTGCGCAACTGGAGCTTCATCGTGATGTTCGATCCGCAGTCGGGGCTCCCGTCGCGCATCCGCACGCGCGATTTCGATCCCATCCAGGGCGACTCCAACTACGACCTGGTGCTCGGCGACTGGCGCAACGTGGGCGGCTTGCGCATCGCGCACCGCCTGGCCTACCAGCTCAACGGCAAGCATCTCGCCGCAACCAGATACGAGCAGGTGACGCCGAATCCCGCATTGAGCCCGCAGCTGTTCGAGATTCCCACGATGGCGCGCGCGGTCGCAGTGCGCGCCGCGATGGGAAACGACGTTCCCTACCAGTGGATGATCCGCCGCGGCTATTGGGGCAACCTGATGGACTCCGACGGCCTCAACTGGGACGCGGCGGGCAGGGGCGAGCCGGAGCTGGTCGATATCGCGCCGGGCGTGAGCCAGTCGCGGGGAACGCCGGCGAACAGCGTGGTCGTGGAAATGGACAAGTACCTGATCGTGTTCGACGCGCCGACCGGGGAGGTCATGTCCGAGTGGACGATCCGGGCAGCGAAGAAAAGATACCCCGACAAGCCGATCCGCTACCTGATGCAGACGCACCATCACTGGGACCACGCCAACGGCGCCCGCACCTATGTCGCGGAAGGCGCCACGATCGTCGTCGGCAGGGGCAACAAGGAGCATTTCGCGCGCATGTTCAGCGCGCCCGCGACGGTGGCGAACGACCGCCTGCAGCGGAATCCGCGTCCGGCCGACATCATCGAGGTCACGGACAGGCATATCGTGAGCGACGGCAAGCGCCGGGTCGGCGCCTACCTGATCGATCATTCGCACTCGACCGGCACGCTGATTTTCTACGTAGCCGACGCGCGGCTCGGCTTCGCCACCGACATCTGGAGCCCGGGCCGCGATCCGCTGCCGCCGAAGCCGACCAGGGGGCTGACCGAGCTGGTTGCCGGCGTGAAGAAGCACGGGCTCAAGCCGACCACCTTCGCCGGCGGGCACGGCACGACCGGCGGCTACGCCGCGCTCGCCAGGCTCGTGGGGAACTGACCCCCACCCTATCCCTCCCCCCTTGCTGAAGGGGGAGGGTTGGGAGGGGGTCAGAAGGGCAGCTTCGCGTCGGGCTTGACCGCGAGGATGGCGCGGCGGAAATCGCCCTGGATCCGCTTCAGGGCGGCCTCGTCGTCCGCTTCGAAGCGCAACACCACCACCGGCGTGGTGTTGGAGGACCGCGCGAGCCCGAATCCGTCCGCGTACTCGACCCGCAGGCCGTCTATCGTGATCACCTCGCGCGCGCCCTGGAAGCGCGCGGTCTTGCCGAGTTTCTCGATCAGGGCGTAGTTCTCGCCCTCCACGAGCTTGAGGTGAAGCTCGGGAGTATTGACGGCGTCGGGCAGGGCTTCGAGCACCGCGCCGGGGTCCGCCTCGCTGGCGAGGATCTCGAGCAGGCGCGCGCCGGCGTATAGCGCGTCGTCGAAGCCGTACCAGCGCTCGCTGAAGAAGAAATGGCCGCTCATCTCGCCGGCAAGCGCCGCGCCGCTCTCCTGCAGCTTCTTCTTGATGAAGGAGTGGCCGGTCTTCCACAGGACCGGTGTTCCGCCGTGTTGCTCGATCCATGGGGCGAGGTTGCGCGTGGATTTCACGTCGAAGATGATCCGGGCGCCCGGCTGGCGCTTGAGTACGTCGGCCGCGAACAGCATCAGCTGCCGGTCGGGGAAGATGATGTTGCCGCGCTTCGTCACGACGCCGAGCCGGTCGCCGTCGCCATCGAAAGCGAACCCGATCTCGCCCTTGCCCTGCGCCAGCGCCCGCTGCACGTCCTTCAGGTTCGCGGGCTGCGAGGGATCGGGATGGTGGTTGGGGAAGTTCCCATCCACCTCGCAGTAGAGCTCGGCGACCTCGCAGCCGAGGCGGCGGTAGAGAGCGGGGGCGAACGCGCCCGGGACGCCGTTGCCGCAGTCCACGACCACTTTCATCGGCCGCGCAAGCTTCACGTCGCCGGCTATGCGCTCGACGTAGTCGCGGGAGATGTCCTGCCGCGCCAGGCTGCCCGAGCCGCGGGCGAGATCGCCGTTCTCGATGCGCTGGCGCAGCTTCTGGACGGCCTCCCCGGACAGCGTCTCGCCGCCGAGCATCATCTTCAGTCCGTTGTAATCCGGGGGATTGTGGCTGCCGGTGACCGCCACTCCCGATCCGGTCCCGAGGTGATGCGCGGCGAAATAGACCATCGGCGTCGTGACCCGCCCGATGTCGATCACGCCGCTGCCGCTCTTGCGGATGCCGGCGGCGAGGGCCGCGGCGAGGGAAGGTCCCGAGAGGCGCCCGTCGTAGCCGACGGCGACCCGGCTTTGCTTGCGGGCGAGGGCCTCGGACCCGATCGCATGGCCAATCAGCTCGACCGCTTCGGGAGTGAAATTGCGGCCGACGATGCCGCGGATATCGTAGGCCTTGAAAATTTCCGGTGCTATCGGTTTCAACATGCGCTAATGGAGCCTTTCAAGGTGCCGCTTTTGTCACCGTGATCACTATACCCGGAAATTTTTGATAAAGACCGATGATATTCGAGGGTGTGATCGCTGGGCGTCATGCGCCGAACGATTCATTGCCAATATATCGTGAAATTTTCAATGAAGAACTATCATTTTTCGGGGCCGGC
>JBIOVQ010000190.1:0-9637 GCA_044867805.1 Burkholderiales bacterium
ACGCCGGATTCAATGTCGGATCATCAAAGGCTGATTTGGACTGTACGGGCACAACCGCCTGCGACGACAAAGATACCGCCTTGAATATCTTCGCCGGGTATCAATTCAACAGGAACTTCGGCGTCGAATTTGGCTATGTCGACCTCGGCAAAGCCAGTGCGAGCGGCACCGATCCGTTCCTTGGAACGTTCACAGTCAGCTTTGAGGCAACGGGGTTCGAGTTATCGGGCGTCGGGACCCTTCCGATCAACGAGAAATTCTCCGTCTACGGAAAACTGGGTTTCTTCATGTGGGATCTTGACGTCAAGGCGACCAGTTCCGTGTTTGGGCCAGGAAGTTTGAGCGAAGACGGAACGGACCTCACCTACGCTATTGGCGTCAGATACAGTTTCACGAAGAATCTGGCATTGCAGGCGCAGTGGCAGCGCTACAACGACATTGGCGACGACGCCACCACGGGTAAGAGCGATATCGACGTAATCGGACTCGGCCTAGTCTTCAAATTCTGAGCAGGCATTGATTGCCGTTCACGAGGGCTGGACAAACAAAAACCCCGCTGCGGCGGGGTTTTTTTGTTGCCTGCGGGCAGCCTGGCGAGAATCACCTCGACGCGCGCTCCAGCGGCAACCGCACCTGGGCGGGGCGGGGCGGAGCCAGGGACGCGGCAAGCGCCGACTGCCCGGGGATGAAGCCGCTCATGCCCACGACATTTCCGGCCGTGACGCCCAGTGGCAGCTGCGCCTGGACCAGGCGCTTGTGCCTGTGACCGACCGGGAAGAAGCCGCCGCCGCCGATCCCGGCCGGGTAGTAAGTCCCGTAGCTTCCGTTTCCGTAGCAGTCGCCCGCCTGGCAAGGAGCCGAAGCAGGCACTACGGGGGCCGCGTACTGGCGTGCAAGGCGCTCGGCCGCGAGCTGACGCTCGAGATAGTCCACTCGTTCGGCAAGGGCGCGGTTGCCGCTCTCCTGACGAAAAGCGGCGACCGCCCGGGTGAGCGCCGGGTCCGGGCTGTAAACCGAAAGATTGCCCTCGACCGACCCGACATTCCGTGCCGAGTTCGGATCGTCCGGCGGCTGGTTGGAATAGTTGGTGACACCTCGCTCGTCCACCCATTTGTACAGCTGCGCGGCAGACGAGGGCGCGCAAGCGAGCATCGCGAGCGCGGTGATGAGGAAGCCGGTCAGGGCTGGCATGCGCATGAGATCACTCTAGCACTTTAATGACGCCAGGCCAGCCGGGCCGTGGTAACAAATTGTTACCAGGGCGTAGAAAGTAGACGATACTTGCGCGTTGCGCATGGGAAAACAGCGACATAAGTCTCATGTACTGGTGGCCGGGGGCGGCATCGGCGGCCTGGCCGCGGCGCTGGCGCTGCTCAAGCGCGGCTTCGACGTGGACATCTATGAGCAGGCTGGCGAGCTGAGAGAAGTCGGCGCCGGCGTGCAGTTGAGCGCCAACGGCATCCGCGTGCTGCACGAGCTCGGCGTGCACGAGGCGCTGCGCGCGCTCGCGTGCGAGGCCGTGGGCAAGGAAGTGCGCCTGTGGAACACCGGCCGGACGTGGCAGCTGTTCGACCTCGGCGCCATCTCGGCCGAGCGCTATGGTTTTCCCTACTACCTGGTGTACCGCCCCGACCTGCTCGCGGTGCTGGCGGACGGCGTGCGCCGCGAGAAGCCGGACGCGATCCACCTGGACGCCCGCTGCACCGGGGTCGAGCAATCGGCGAGCGGCGTCAGCCTGCGGCTCGAGCGGGACGAAGCGCGCGGCGACGTCCTGGTCGGCGCCGACGGGGTGCATTCGCGGATCCGGGCGGCGATCTTCGGCCCAGACCGGCCGCAATTCACGGGTTTTGTGGCCTGGCGCGGCACGATACCCATGGAAAAGCTGCCGGAACGCATGCGGCGCCTCGTCGGCACCAACTGGATCGGCCCGGGCTCGCACGTGGTGCATTACCCGGTGCATCGCGGCGAGTACATGAACTTCGTGGGCAACGTCGAGCGGGACGACTGGCGGGTCGAATCGTGGACCGCGCGCGGCACGCGCGAGGAGTGCCACGCCGATTTCGACGGCTGGCACCCCGACATCCACACGATGATCGACCACATCGAGACCCCGTACAAATGGGCGCTGATGGGGCGCGCGCCGATGGAAGGATGGAGCGTCGGGCGCGTGACCTTGCTCGGCGACGCCTGCCACCCGGCGCTGCCCGCCTACGCGCAGGGGGCCGCGATGGCGCTGGAAGACGGCTACATACTCGCGCGCGCCCTGGACGGCGCCGGCGCCGACATCGGCCAGGCCCTGGCGCGCTACGAAAGCGCGCGCAAGGAACGGACCGCGAAAGTGGTGCACGGGTCCGCCGAGAACATGCGACGCTTCCAGAACCGCACGATGGCCGACCCGGCCGGAGCGCAGGAGTACGTGGATCGCGAGTGGTCCGAGGAGCGAGTGAAGACGCGCTACGAGTGGCTGTTTGCCTACGACGTCACGACGGTGCCCGTCTAGGGAAAGTGTGCAGTTTGCAGTGGACAGTGTGCAGTTACTGCAAACTAGCAACTGTCAACTGCCCACTGCCGTTATTGCTCCATCGCGCTTTTCGCGAAAACTTCCTCGAGCTTGACGACCCGCGGCGTCAGTCCCTGCTCGTGCGAGTAGCGCGCCGCGGTCTCCAGCGTCGTGCGGTTCGCACGGATGCCGTGCCGCACGAGCGGCGTATTCAGGGCCTCGGCGGCAGACGCCGGGAGCAGGCCGGTGGCGAGGTGGTACTCGGCGTGCTCGGCGCGCTCGCGGTTCGCGATGTCGTTGGCGCGGTTGAAGGCCGTGAGCAGGTTCAGGACCGCCCACGGGTGCTTCTCCGCGATTTCCCGTTTGATGACCATCCCGTGGTTGATGGGGAAGATGCCGGTTTTGCGGTAATAGCGGACACCCTCGGCGACGGGATCGGGAAAGAGCGGCCCGATGTCCGGGTGGCTCCACAGGTCGGCGGTGCTGCGGTCAACGAGATTGTGGTCCACGATGTAGTGGAGCGCCGCGTCGAGCTCGCCCGCGAGCATCATGCCGCCCAGGCTCTTCTCCGGCGGGATGGTGTGTATCGTCACCCCGGGCGGCGGCGTGAAGCCGACCGCGCCGGCGTGGCTGTGGGATGCCCCGCGCTCCATCCAGAACTCCATGTGCCGCGGCTCGACGCCGAATTCCTGCTGCAGTATCCCGCGCGCCCACAATGCCGCGGTCTGCTGGTATTCCGGCACGCCGACGCGCTTGCCCTTCAGGTCCGCCGGCGAGCGGATGCCCGCGGCGCGCCGCACCAGGATCGCCGCATGGTAGAACTTGCGGGTGGTAAAGACCGGCACGCCGGTCCAGCGCTCGTCCCCTTTCGTTTTCGCCATGATCAGGGAGGAGAACGACATCTCCGAGACGTCGAAGTCCGCGAACTTGAGCTGCCGCCAGAACAATTCGGAAGGATGGACGCGGGTCGCGACGAGATCGATGCCGTCGGGCTTCACCCTGCCGTCGAGGACCGGCCAGGTCCGCGGATTGGAAGCCATCGCTATGCTGAGCTGGAGCTTCATATCAGGTGTCCAGATCAAATAATATACGGATATGAGCCAGCTGAAAGGAAAGACCGCCCTGGTGACGGGGTCCACCAGCGGCATCGGCCTGGGAATCGCCGAGGCGTTCGCAGCGGCCGGCGCCAACCTGGTGCTGAACGGCTTCGGGCGCACCGATGACATCGAGGCGCTGCGCGCGAGGCTTGCCGCTGATCACGGCGTCACCGTGCGCTACGACGCCGCCGACATGACGAAGCCCGGCGAGATCGAGGCCATGATGAGGAAGGCCATCGCCGAGTTCGGCGCGGTGGACGTGCTCGTCAATAACGCCGGCATCCAGCACGTCGCGCCGATCGAGGAGTTCCCGGTCGAGAAGTGGAACGCGATCATCGCGATCAACCTGGTCGCGTCGTTCCACACCATACGCCACGCGCTGCCGCGCATGAAGGGCCGCAAATGGGGGCGCATCATCAACATCGCCTCGGCGCATGCGCTGGTCGCTTCACCGTTCAAGTCCGCCTACGTAGCCGCCAAGCACGGCGTCGCCGGGCTCACCAAGACGGTCGCGCTGGAGGTCGCCGAGCTCGGCATCACCGTGAACGCGATCTGCCCGGGCTACGTGCGCACGCCCCTGGTCGAGAAGCAGATCCCGGACACGGCGAAGGCGCGCGGCATCACGGAGGAGCAGGTGGTGCGGGATGTGCTGCTCGCGGCCCAATCCACCAAGCAATTCGTCACGGTAGGGCAGGTCGCGTCGCTCGCGGCGTACCTGGCGAGCGACGAGGCGGCCTCGATCACCGGCGCAATCCTGTCGGTGGACGGCGGCTGGACGGCGCACTAGCGTAGCGATGAGTGCAGAGTGGTCTCCCTCGACACTCGTCCCTTGATATGATGGACGGGACTCCACCGCGTACAGCTCACCCATGACCTCCAAGCTGCGCAATGTCGCCGGGACTTCGATCCAGCAGCGGGTGGGTCCCGAAGAGTGGGAGACGCGCGTCAATCTCGCGGCCGCCTACCGCCTCGCCGCGCATTTCCGCATGACCGACCTCATCTACACGCACATCTCCGCGCGCGTGCCCGGGCCGGAGCACCATTTCCTGATCAACGCGTTCGGCCAGCTGTGGGACGAGATCAGCGCGTCCACCCTGGTGAAAGTGACGCTCGAGGGAGAGATCGTCGAAGACCCGACCGGCTACGGCTTCAACCGCGCCGGCTACGTGATCCACAGCGCGGTGCACGGCGCGCGGCCCGACGTGGAGTGCGTGATGCACACGCACACCCCGGCCGGCATCGCCGTGTCGGCGCAGGAGCAGGGCCTGCTGCCGATCTCCCAGCACGCGATGCGTTTCACCGGGAGCGTGGCCTACCACGACTACGAGGGGCTTGCGCTCGAGCTCGACGAGCAGCAGCGGCTGGTGCGCGACCTGGGTCCCCACAAGGCGATGATCCTGCGCAATCACGGGCTGCTGACTTGCGGCGCTTCCATTCCCGAGACCTTCGACCTGATGTATTACCTCGAGCGCGCGTGCCAGACCCAGATCGCCGCTCTGGCCGGCGGCGCGAAAGTGCGGATACCGGCGCCCGCGGTTGCGGAAAAGACCGCGGCCCAGTTCAAGGCGCTCCCCTACAAGCCGAAGCGGCCGGAATGGAAGGCGCTGCTGCGCATGCTCGACAAGAGAGATTCTTCTTACAAAAACTGACTGACGGCTGACGACTGACGAAGCCATGAAACTCACCGCGCGGCAAATCGGGCAATTCGAGCGTGAGGGCTACCTGTTCTTCCCGAGTTTGTTCCGGCCCGAGGAGGTGAAAGTCCTCCTCGACGAGGTGCCGCGCCTCTACGCCCAGCGCCGCCCGGAGAACGTGCGCGAGAAGGGCAGCGACGCCGTGCGCACCAACTTCGCCGCTCACATGTACAGCTACCCCTTCGCGAAGCTCGCGCGCCATCCGCGCATGGTGAAGCCGGTGATGCAGATCCTGGGCGAGGGCCTCTACATGCACCAGTTCAAGATCAACGGCAAGATGGCCTTCGACGGCGACGTCTGGCAATGGCACCAGGACTACGGCACCTGGAAAAACGACGACCTGATGCCCGAGGCGCGCGCCATGAACGTCGCGATCTTCCTCGACGAGGTGAACGAGTTCAACGGCCCGCTCATGTTCATCCCCGGCAGCCACCAGCTCGGTGTGATCGAAGCGCAGCACGACCTGGAGACGACCAGCTATCCCTTGTGGACCATCGACCACGAGACGATCGCCAAGCTCGTGGCGCGCGGGGGCATCGTGGCGCCCAAGGGGCCGCCGGGCTCCATGATCCTGTTCCATTCCTGCCTGGTGCACGCCTCCACTTCCAACCTGTCGCCGTGGAATCGCGTGGCGGTGTACTTGAGCCTGTGCGCGGTGTCGAATCACATCCGGCGCTTCAAGCGCCCCGAGTACATCGCGCACCGCGATTTCGCGGCGCTCGAGTGCCTGCCGGACGACTGCCTGCTGCGGGATTACGACGTCCCGCTGCCGTGGAAGGACGGGACGCCCGAGTCCGCGCTGAAACCTCAGCTTGCGGCGGCCTGGGAGCAAAGGATGAAGGCGGAAGGATGAGGAGTGTGCAGTGGGCAGTTTGCAGTGTGCAGTTACTGCCAACTGATAACTGCCAACTGCCCACTCGGCCGCCGGCCCGACGAGTGAATCAGACCTGCGGAGCGATCGATTGAGAGAAGTCTTCAGCATCCTGGTGGCGGCTGCCTTTGCGGTCCCGGCGGCCGTCGCGCAGCAGTATCCCTCGCGCCCGGTGCGCATGGTCGTCGGCTTCCCTCCGGGCGGCGGCACCGACATCGTAGCGCGCATCATCCAGCCGAAGCTCTCGGAGTATCTGGGGCAGTCGGTGGTCATCGAGAACCGGGCCGGCGCGACCGGTACCGTCGCCGCCGGGCTGGTCGCCAAGGCGCCTCCCGACGGCTACACGATCATGATGGGGCACATCTCCGTCAACGCTATCGCGCCGAGCCTGTTCGCGAAGCTGCCCTACGACGCTGGCACCGACTTCGCCGCGATCACGCTGGCGGCCGCGGTGCCGCACCTGATGGTCGTGCACCCGGCACTGCCGGCGAAATCGGTCAAGCAGCTGATCGCGCTGGCGAAGGCGCGGCCGGACGAGCTGAGCTTCCCGTCGGCCGGCAACGGCAGCACACCCCACCTTTCCGGCGAGCTATTCAAGCTCCTGACCGGGACGAAGATGCTGCACGTCCCCTACAAGGGCACCGGGCAGTCGATACCGGACCTGCTGTCAGGCCGGCACCAGGTGGCGTTCGATACCATGCCGGCTGCCTCGTCCTACGTGCGGGCTGGCAGGATGCGCCCGCTGGCGGTAACCAGCGCGAAGCGGGTGCAGGAGTTCGCGGACGTGCCGACCGCCGAGGAAGCCGGGGTGAAAGGCTTCGTGATGACCACATGGTACGGCGTATTCGCGCCGGCGGGCACCCCGCCCGCCATCGTCACCCGCCTGCACGGGGACATCAACAAGGCGATGCAGGCTCCGGGTGCGCACGAGCGTCTGGTCGAGGTCGGCTTCGACGGCACCGTCACGCGCACGCCGGAGGAATTCGCGGCGATGGTGCGCGCCGATATCGTGCGCTACGCCAGGGTGGTGAAGGACGCCGGCCTGCAGATCGATTAGCTATCGCGAAAAGCGAATGGAACCGCAGATAAACGCAGATGAGCGCGGGTAGGATTAACCTCAACACACTTGATGCCAAGGAAGAAGAAAGTCGCAAAGTTTTTCTTCCGATATTCAATGAGGGTTTTCTTTGCGCCTTTGCGGCTTTGCGGCGGCTAAGAACGAGACAAACATGAAAGTGACAAACAGCGCGCACGCCCTCGGCGCGGCGATCGAGGGCATCGACCTGGCGCAGCCCCTGTCGGACGAGGCCTACGGGGCCGTGCTGCGCGCGCTGGGCGAGCGGGGCGTCGTGCGCTTTCCGCACCAGAAGCTGACTGCCCGGCAGCTCGCGGACTTCAGCGCCCGCTTCGGGATGCTGGAAACCAACGTCGCCAGCGCGAACTACCAGGAGCCGGGCGTGCCGGAGGTGATGATCCTCTCCAACATCGTGGAAAACGGAAGGCCGATCGGCCTGGCGGACGCGGGGCAGGACTGGCATACCGACATGTCGTACAGCCGCACGATTGCCTTCGCCAACGTGCTGTACGGCATCAAGATCCCGCGGCGGGACGGGAAGCCCCTCGGCGCGACGGAGTTCAGCAATATGCACGCGGCCTACGACGGCCTGCCCGCGGATCTCAAGCGGCGCCTCGAAGGCAAGACCGTGCAGCACCACTTCAACAAATTCTGGGAAATGATGCGCCGCGAGAAGGGCAGCAAGCGCCCGCCGCTTACCGAGGCGCAGCTCAGGGCGAAGCCGCCCGTTTCGCAGCCTATCTTCCTCACGCATCCGCTGACGGGGCGCAAGGTGCTTTACGCCAACCCGGGCTACGCCGTGCGCATCAACGAGCTGCCGGAGAAGGAAAGCGAGGAGACGCTCGCCTTCCTGTTCGAGCACCAGCTGAAGCCCGAATACCGGTATACATCCGAGTGGCAGGAAGGGGACGTCCTCATGTGGGAGGACATCGGCACCATACACCGCGCCGTCGCGGACTACGGGCCGGCCGAGCACCGGCTGGTGAAGCGCTGCCAGGTCATGGCGGACCGCTACTTCGCGCCGGGAATGGTTCCGCGGGCATAAAAGGCGAGTGACCCCCACCCATCCCTCCCCCTTGACAAGGGGGAGGGCCAGGGAGGGGGTTAGTGACGGACAACATATGGCGATCCGCAAGGAGCACAAGGAGTTCTACCGGCCCGACCCCGGCAAGGGGTGGGAGACGCCGGAAGGCTACCCGCGCGGCATCGAGCAGCAGATCCTCGCCGGCTTTCTCGACGAGAAGGCCAGGCGCGGGAACCGCACCCGCCACCTGCGCTTCGCGCCCGGCGTCTACACGACCGAGCCGTTCGTGCACGACTACTGGGAAGAGGTGTACCTCGTGTCGGGCGACCTCATCGTGGGCTGCGACAAGCAGGGGAAGGGCGGAACGAAGTTCGGGCCCAATACCTACGCCTGCCGGCCGCCGGGCACGCCTCACGGGCCGTTCAAGTCCGACGGCGGCTGCCTGCTGCTGGAGTTCCACTACTACGACAAATGATAGCCGTCAGCCGTCAGCTGTCAGCTGTCAGCGAGGGGCCAAGCCGGTTCGTCTGGCGGCTGGCGTCTGGCGGCTGACCGCTGCGCCAGCCATGGCGGTGCGCGTCGCCATCCCCGACCTGATTTCGCCGTCCTACTTCCCGGCGATCGCTGCGGTCGAGCTGGGCTTCTTCAAGCGGGAAGGCATCGACGCCACCATCGAGCTGCTATTCCCCGTCACGAAGACCTGCGAGGAATTGCGCGACGGCCGGCTCGATTTCGTGGCCGGGGCCGCGCACGCGCCGCTCTACGCGTTCAGGAACTGGAGCGGGTGCAGGCTGCTCGCCGCGCTTTCGCAGCACATGTACTGGTTCCTGGTCTTGCGCAGGGATATAGGCGCAGCGCGCGGTGACCTGACCGCGCTGAGGGGGCTGCGCATCGGCGCGGCGCCCGGGCCCGTGGACGGCTTGAAGCGCATGCTCGTCGAGGCCGGCATCGACCCGGAGCGCGAGGTGAAGATCGGGCCGGTGCCTGGCACCGCGGGAGCAGGAGCGTCGTTCGGAGTGGCAGCCGCCAGGGCCCTGGAGGAGGGAAAGCTCGACGGCTTCTGGGCAAACGGCATGGGAGCGGAGGTGGCGGTACGCAACGGCATCGGCACGCTGGTGCTCGACGCGCGGCGCGGCGACGGCCCAACGGCCGCCCGCGACTACACCTTCGCCGCCTTCGTGACGACGCAGAAAGCCATCGAGCAGCAACCCGATGTCGTCGAAGGCGCCGTGCGCGCGCTCATCGGCGCGCAGCAGGCGCTCAAGCGCGACCCGGCGCGTGCGACGGAGGCGGCAAAGCGGCTGTTTCCCGAGACTGAAGCGGGCCTGATCGCGGAGCTCATCCGGCGCGACGCGCCTTTCTACGATCCCGCCATC
>JBIOVQ010000191.1:0-12633 GCA_044867805.1 Burkholderiales bacterium
ACCGACAACACCGTCCTGCTCGACGCGCTCAAGCGCGAGCCGCGGCGCCTGCGCGCGATCGCCATCGTCAAGGACACGACCTCGAAGGCCGAGCTCAAGGCGATGGCGGATGCGGGCGTGCGCGCGCTGCGCTTCCACCACCTGCCGCACCATGCCAGACGCCACAGTGGCCTCGGCGTCGAGGCCTTCGAGAAGCTCGCGCCGCACATGGCGGAATTGGGCATGCACGTCCAGTTCTTCCTCGATGCCGCCGAGTTGCCCAACGTCATGCCGCATCTCAAGCACTGGAACCGGCCCATCGTGCTCGATCATTTCGGCGCGGCCAGGGCCGCGGAAGGAATGAAGGGAGCGGCTTTCCAGGCGCTGAGGGCACTGCTCGCGGAGGGCCGCATCTGGCTGAAAATTTCCGGCACCTATCGCGTCTCGGACCAGTACCCCGACTACGGCGACGCGCGGGCCCTGCACGAAGCGCTGGTGAAGGCCAATCCGGACCAGCTGGTATGGGGCACCGACTGGCCGCATCCGCGGCTGGAAAAGAACATGCCCGATACCGGGCACCTGCTCGACCTGTTCAACGCCTGGACGCCCGATGCCGCGCTCAGGAGGAAAATCCTAGTCGACAACCCGGCACGGCTATACGGATTTTCCTGATAGCGCGGCGAGGGACGAGGGTCGGGCGTCGAGGCCCAAGTTGGCAGTTACTGCAAACTGCCCACTGCAAACTGCAAACTCCTCGCCCTCAGGCGAGGCCTAGCCAAGCCTGTATCCACCCCGCCGGGAACGGCAGATGAAGCAGCTGATCGAAGACGCCGTAGAACAGCCCCCACACCGCGAGCGCCAGCCCGACGGACAGTCCCCATCCCTCCCGCCCCTGCAGCCTGACGTAGAGCAATACCAGCAGCGGCACGGCGAGCGGGAAGCCCACCAGGACGATCCCCGCCAGGAATCCCAGCATCCAGGCGATGGCGACCCAGGTACGCCGGACGGCGATCTTCGGCGGCAACTGCTCGGAGAGCTGAAAGTCCATTGCGCCCACCTGCTCGGCGGGACGCAGCAGTCCCCACAGGACCTCCGCCGCGGCCATGCAGAACACGGGGATCCCGATCGCCATCGGGAACAGCCTGGCCTTCAAGGGCCAATCCGTCGCGATGACGACGGCCGCGCCCGAGGCGAGCATGACCGCGATGCCGAGGATCCGCGACGCCATGCCGTGCACGTCAACCGCCCCTCGCGGCCGCTCGCCGCGCCTGTATCAGCGGATAGAACATGACGGCCACCGCCAGCGCGGCCAGCACCAGGACGATCGGCCGGGTGAGCCAGTCCGCCCCGTAGCGCGCGACCGAGATATAGAGGTTGTTCTCGACGATCTTGCCGAGGACCAGGCCGAGCACGAACGGCGCGCGCGGCCAGCCGCCGGCCACCATGAGATAGCCCACGGCGCCGAAGAACAGCATCACGAGCACGTCGCCGTAATCGTTGTTGGACGTATAGCTGCCGACGAATACGAGCACGAGTATCACCGGGATCAGCAGGTGGCCGCGCACGACGGTCAGCCGGGCGAGATGGTTCAGGAACAGGAAGCACGCAACCACCGTGATGATGTTCGCCAGCACGATGGTCCAGACCATCGAGAAGGTGACCGTCAGGTGCGTCGTCAGCATGTCGGGGCCCGGAACCAGGCCCAGCAGGAAGAACCCTCCCAGCAGGATCGCCATCGATGAGCTGCCCGGGACGCCGAACGCCACGGTCGGGATGAGGGCGCCGCCTTCCTTCGAGTTGTTGGCCGCGCCGGGACCCAGGACCCCCCGCACGTCTCCCTTGCCGAACCCGGCGCGCTCTTCCGCGCTGCGCGCGCTCTGCGCCGCGTGCCCGTAGGCGAGCCACTGGGCGACCGCGCCCCCGAGCCCCGGCATGATGCCGATGAAAGTCCCGATCAGGCTGCAGCGTATGGTGAGGGCGAAGTGCCTGAAGGTGTCCTTGACGCCCTCGAGCGCGCCCCGGTTGAGCCGCCCCTGGGGCAAATCACCCGCTATGGAAGTGCCGCGCCTGGCCAGGTCGACGATTTCGGGAATGGCGAAGATGCCGATCAGCACCGGCACCAGGTCGAGGCCGTTCCAGAGGTACAGCGAGTCGAAGGTGAACCGCGCGATGCCGGCCTGCGGGTCCTGGCCGACCGTGGCGACCAGGAGACCAAGGCCCCCCGCGAGGAAGCCGCGCAGCATGCCCCGCCCGCCCTCCGCGCTCAGCGACGCGATGAACGCGATGCCCACGATCGAGACCATGAACAGCTCCGGGGAGCCGAAGCTCAGCACCAGCGGGCGCACCACGGGGATCGCGAGCGCAAGCGCGAGCGCGCCGACCAGCGCGCCCACCAGCGAGCTGGCGAGCGCCGCCCCCAGGGCGCGCCCGGCCTCGCCCTTCTTCGCCATGGAGTGGCCGTCGAGGATCGTCGCCGCGGTGGTGCCTTCGCCGGGTATCCCGAAGAGCACCGAGGTGATGTCGCCGGTCGTGGCCACCACGGAATGCATCCCCAGCAGGAACGCGAAGCCCTCGATCGGCGTCATCGCGTAGATGAACGGGAGCATCAGCGCCAGCGTCGTGACGCCCCCGAGGCCCGGCAGAAGGCCGACCCAGAAGCCGAGCCCGATACCCAGCAGCATGAAGGCGAAAGCCTTCCACTGCAGGACGAGGAGCAGGCCCTCGAAAAGCGCTTCGATCACTCGCCGAACTTGATGTACTTGCTGAACTCGTCGACGATGTCCTTCGGCTGGGTCAGCACTTCCTGGATGATCTTGAGCGTTTCGTCGCCGGACACGTACTCGAGCTCCATTTTGGCCTTTTTCGCTTCAGCCATGAGCTCGGGATCCTTGATCGCCCTGGCGAACGCCTCCCGCACCATCTTGAGGATGTCGGCCGGCGTGCCCGGCGTCATCACGTAGGGGCGCCCGATGACCTCCGGCGCCGAGCGCAGGGCCATGATCGCTTTTGCCCGCGGGCTGGGAGCCAGATTCTCGTCCACCGGCAGCTGCTCGATTCCCGGCTCGACGGCGCGCGCGCGGATCACCGGATGCACGAGATTGCGGTCGATGAACGGCCGCAGCGAGGTGTAGGAGCCCGCCCGCGCGTCCACTTCCTTGCGCTCGATTGCCAGCATGATGTCGGCGCTGCTCGAATAGCCGCTGACGATCTTGAAATCCACGCCGAGAAACTCCTTGAGCAGGAGCGGAAAGTCGTAAGTGTTGGCCCCCGGGCCGGTCGCGCCGATGACCACGGTCTTGCCCGCCTTCCTGAGGTCGCTGAAGGTCTTGTACGGCAGATCGCTGCGTATCGCGAGTACCGTGGTCTCGCTCGCGGCCGACCCGATCCACGCAAACTTGGTCATGTCGTACTTCACGCCCGGCACGTTGGTGAGCTGCGCCAGCACGAGGTTGCGGTTGAACGTCCCGATGGTGAGTCCGTCGGGCTTGGCCACGGCATACACGTGGTTGGCGGCGGTGATGCTGTTTGCGCCCGGCATGTTCTGGACGATCACGTTGGGCTTGCCGGGGATGTATTTCGGGAGATGCCGCGCGAGCAGGCGCGCGGTCCGGTCGTAGCCGCCGCCGGCCTTGAATCCGACGACGATGGTGACCGTCTTGCCCTCGTAGGTCTGGGCCTCGCCGACCCCTGGTGCGGCGGCCGCCAGCGCGAAGGCGGCGGCGAATACAAGCGTGCTTCTCATGGTTTGCTTCCTCCTCGTGTCCTTGCCCCGTGACCGGTGCTCCCGGCGGGCGCGTGCCCGATCCGCGGCGTTTGTCCGTGTTATCCCTTGCCGGGTCGTTCCATCATATCAAACGGCCGGGCGTCTGGCCCTACGCAACGCAGGAAAAATCCTCGTCGAAAATCCCGCCAAGCTCTACGGATTCTCCTGGAGCGGGTGACGGCTGACGACTGACGGCTGACGGCTGACGGCTGGTTACCAGCCCGCGATGAGCCCCGGGCTGGGCTTGACCTCGCCCCGTTCCACCCGCCGTACCGCTTCGTTCATCTTGACGTGCAGCGGGGCGGGAACGCCGATCTCCGCGCCGCGTGTCGCGACATAGCCATTGATGAAATCGGTCTCGGTACGGCGGCCCTTGGCGATGTCCTGGGCCATCGATGGCCGCTGGTCGTCGGAGCGCTTCTTCGAGCCCTCGATCAGGATGTTGGTGACCTCGGTCAGGGCGTCTTTGTGCCCTTCCCCGGCGCGACCCAGGACCTCCGGCTCCATTCCGAGCATTCTTTCCAGCTGGAAGCCGAGTGCCTGCCCTACCCTCACTGCCTCGCTGCCGAGCCGTATGGAGACCCACCTCGGTCCTTCCGTCGTGTCCCTTTGATTGCCGAACAGGCCGGTCGCCGCCGACAGGCCGTTGCGCATCGAGTTGATGACCAGCTTGGACCAGCGCTCGCCCCACAGGTTGGTGGTGACCTTGGAGCTGTCCACGGCCCGCAGCATTTCGGCGATTTCCTCCACGCGACGGGTGACCCGGCCGTGGGGCTCGCCGACCCGGAACACCGTGTGCTTGTCGCCGCCCATGGGAACGGTGCGCATGATCTTCCCCGGCTCGTAGAGCTCGACTGCAATCAGGCTGGCGATGCAGCCGACGGTGCGGCCCCAGCCGACGTGCGCCGCGACGCGCTCCTCGTTGATGCAGTTCTGCAGCGACACGACGAAGCCGTCCGGCGCGAGGTACTGGCGGATCATGAGGGTCGCCCACTCGGTGTCGTATGACTTGACGCTCAGGAAGGCGATGTCGAACGGCTTTGCCTTCACCTGGCCCTGGAGGTCGGTGATGTGCAGGGCCTTGACGGGCACGGTGTGCCGCTCGGCGGGAGTGAGCCCCGAGAGCTGGAGCCCGTTCCTGCGCATGCTCTCGACGTGCTCCGGCCAGGGATCGATCAGCGTCACGTCATGCCCCGCCCGCGTCAGCTGGCCGGCGACGTAGCCGCCCACTGCGCCCACGCCTACGTATGCGATGCGCTTACCCATCGCGCTCACCTCTCAAAAGCGTGATTCGTGATTTGTGATTCGTGATTGGTGAACCGACTCTTCGCCAAAACCATGTTCCAGGATGGACGCAGTGCGCTGTCGAGGTCGAATCACGATTCACGAATCACGACTCACGCTGTTGGCTGGGTGACACGGCTACGCCGTGTCGCGCGACCCCTCGCGCCACGCCTTGAGCCGCGGCAGCAGGAACGGCAGCAGGATGGAGACCACCGAGAGCACGACCAGTATCACGCAGATCGTGCTGCCGACGAAGATCTTCGGGTTGCCGCCGGAGATCGTCATCGCCTGCCGGAATGACTGCTCCATGATGCCGCCCAGTACCAGCGACAGCACCATGGGCGCGACGGGAATGTCGACCTTGCGGAAGATGTAGCCCATCACGCCGAACAGCAGCGCGAGGTAGAGCTCGAGCGGGTTGCCGTTGATGGCGTACACCCCGATGGTGGATATCGCGAGGATCATCGGCATCAGGATACCGCTCGGGATGTAGAGCAGCCGCACGAATAGCCCGATCAGCGGCAGGTTGAGGATCAACAGCATGATATTGCCTATGTACATGCTGTCGATCAGGCCCCATACGAGGTCGGGGCGGTTCTGGAACAGGAGCGGCCCCGGCTGGATCCCGTACATGATGAACGCGCCGAGCATGACCGCCGTCGCGCCGCCGCCCGGGATGCCGAGCGTCAGCAGCGGCACCAGGGCGCCGGCGGTGTCCGCGTTGTTCGCGGCTTCCGGTCCCGCCACGCCCTCCACCGCGCCCTGCCCGAACTGCTCGGGGTGCTTGGACATGCGCTTTTCCCAGATGTAGGCGAGGATGGACGCGATGGTGCCGCCCGCGCCCGGCAGCACGCCGATCACGAAGCCGACGATGCCGCCGCGGAACATCGGCATCAGCGAGCGGTTCCACTCCTCGCGCGTAAGCCAGACGCTGCCCTTGAGCCGGATGATCTCGGGCCGCCTGCCCTTGGTCATGTCTTCCATGACGCAAAACACCTCGGCAATGGCGAAGAGTCCCACTACCGCGAGGATGAAGCCCACCCCGTCCTGCAGCTCGGGAATGCCCAGGGTGTAGCGCGGCTGGCCGCTCTGGAGATCGATGCCGACAGTGGCGATCATCAGCCCGAGGACGGTGGAGATCATGGCCTTGGCCGGGGACTTGCCCGCGAGCGAAGACACCGCAGTCATCGCGAAGAACATGAGGGTGAAGTACTCCGCCGGCCCGAACTTGAGCGCCATGCTGGTGAGCGGCACCGCGAACAGCGTCAGCCCCACCACGCCGACCGTGCCGGCGATGAAGGATGCGAGCGCCGAAACCGCCAGCGCCGCCCCCGCCCGGCCTTTCAATGCCATCTGGTAACCGTCGAGCGTGGTCATCACCGAGGAGGCCTCGCCCGGGGTGTTGATCAGGATCGCGGTCGTCGAGCCGCCGTAGCGGGCGCCGTAGAAGATGCCGCACATCATGATGAGCGCGGACGTCGGGTTCATGCCGTAGGTGACCGGGATCAGCAGCGCGATGCCGGCGGAGGGCCCGATCCCGGGCAGCACCCCGATGATGGTGCCGAGAAAACAGCCGAGGAAGGTGTACCAGAGATTGATCGGCTGCAGGCAGACGGAAAAGCCGTTGAGGATATGGACCAGCGTCTGTTCCATCGGCGATCAATCCATCGCCGATGTGCGCCCAGCACATCCGCGCTCGAATCTCCCCTCTCCACTCGGGAGAGGGGCGGGGGTGAGGGAGGAGCGATCCGGCATCTCGGCTCGCTCCTCAGAACGACAGGATGCCCTGCGGCAGCCTGACATCGAGCTTCAGGAACATGTAGTAGCTCAACGCGGCGAACAGCGCCGAGGTGAGGACGTTCGCGATCCACTTCCCGCGGTTGAACCAGGCCATCAGGGCGAGCAGATAGACCGCGGTGGCGACTATGTACCCCGCCCTGTCGAACGAAATGTAGTAGAGCGCGGTCCAGGCGGCGACTCCCGCCAGCACCCACAGATGTCGCAGCTCGGACGGCCCGCTCGTCTGGGAGACGGGTGCCGCGGCCTTGCGCTCCCTCCAGATCTCGAGGAACAGCAGCCCGGCCCCGACCAGCAGGAAGATGCCGAGCAGGCGCGGAAAGGCCTTGGGACCCAGCGGATCGCCGATCTCGAGCGTGGGAATCAGCGTGGTGGCGTACAGGTAGACCGCCGCGACGAGGATAGTGCAGACGAAAATGACGCGGTCGGTCATCGCAACTCCTCCCGTGTTTCCCGCTTCTGTTATTGGGTCGCCATGTTACCCAAGTTTCGGGTCGTGGACTACGCTATGACCCTGACGCAACGCAATATGGGCCAGCACCGCGCATCGACACCCCGACCGAGGTGGACTACTACCCCCGCGGGCATCCAGCCCTGCGTCCTCCGTGAGCTCCCCGCCGCCGCCTGGACGTACTCATTCCTGCCGCCTTCCCCTCCTGCCTGAGGGTGAGCGGGGGTTTCGAAGGACGCACCTGCGTGCGTCCGAGCCCGCGAACGCCAGCCGCCTCTGTGCGGTTGGCCGGGCGGGGTCGCACAGTGCAAGCAGCGGGGGTGGTGGGAGTTTCCCCTCCTGCCCGAGGAGGGGTGGATGCGAAGCAGACGGGGTGGTGGGAGAATGCCGCCATGACCGCCCACACGCTCATCGAGCGCCTCGCCGCCGCCGTCGGACCGCAGGGCTTGATCACCGACCCGCGGGAAGCGGAGCCGTACGTGAAGGACTGGCGCGGACTCTACCACGGCGCGACTCCGGCGGTGGTGCGTCCCGCGGCCACCGCGCAAGTCGTGGAAGTGGTCAAGATCTGCGCGGAAACGCGCACCGCCATCGTGCCCCAGGGCGGCAACACCGGAATGTGCGGAGCGTCGGTGCCGCACCGCCAGGGCGGCGAGATCGTGCTGAGCCTGGCGCGCATGAACCGCGTGCTCGAGCTGGATGCCCTGAACAATACGATCAGCGTGGAGGCGGGCTGCATCCTCGCCAACGTGCAGCAGGCGGCGCTCGACGCCGACCGGCTCTTTCCGCTCTCGCTCGGCGCCGAGGGCAGCTGCCAGATCGGCGGCAATCTGTCGACCAACGCGGGCGGGGTCAACGTGCTGCGCTACGGCAATACGCGCGACCTCGTGCTGGGACTGGAAGTCGTGCTGCCCGACGGGCGCGTGTGGGACGGCATGCGCCGGCTGCGCAAGGACAACACCGGCTACGATCTCAAGCAGGTCTTCATCGGTGCGGAAGGCACGCTGGGCGTGATCACCGCCGCCGTGCTGAAGCTCTTTCCCCGGCCGCGCTCCGCCGCGACCGCGTGGGCCGCCGTTCCATCGCCGCGCGCGGCGCTCGAGCTGCTCGCGTTGCTGCGGGGCGACGCCGGCGACAGGATCACCGCCTTCGAGCTGATCTCGCGCGACTGCCTCGAGCTCGTGCTGCGCCACATTCCCGGCACGCGCGACCCCCTGCCCGCGGCACACGGCTGGTACGTGCTCTCCGAATTGAACGACGCGCGGGAGGGCGGCCTCCGCGGGGACCTCGAGCACGCCCTGGCCAACGCGCTGCAGGCCGGAATCGCAAAGGACGCCGTGGTCGCGGAAAGCCAGGGCCAGGCGCGGGCACTGTGGAAGCTGCGCGAGACCATACCCGAGGCCGCGCGCGCCGAGGGCGGCATGCTTTACCGCCATGACATTGCGGTCGCCGTGAGCCGCGCCCCGGATTTCATCGAGGAAGCCGACCCGGCTCTGCAGGCGCGCTTTCCCGGGGCGCGCGTGATCTGCTTCGGCCACCTGGGCGACGGTAACCTGCACTACAACGTGTTCGTTCCGGGACGGCGGCGCGAGGACGCTTCCGCGCGCGATGCGCAGGACGTCACCCGGCTCGTCTATGACATCGTGCTCAGGCACCAGGGCAGCTTCAGCGCCGAGCACGGCATCGGCCAGGCCAAGCTCGCGGAGATCGCCCGGTACAAGAGCAGCGTGGAACTCGGCCTGATGCGGGCACTCAAATCTACTTTCGATCCGCACGGGATCATGAATCCCGGCAAGGTCTTGCCGGACTGACGGCATGAATGGTGATTAGTGAATGGTGATTAGGCCCGGCGCGCCGCGCCCTCGCTGGGTCGGTTCCCAGACCAATCACCAATCACTATTCACGAATCACGCATTTGAGATGGAAATAGGGATGACGGATAAGATCCGGAAGACCGAGGCGGAGTGGCGCAAGCAGCTCACTCCGGACCAGTATCACGTGGCGCGGGAGAAAGGCACCGAGCCGCCCTTCACCGGCGCCTACTGGGACAACCACGACAAAGGCACCTACAACTGCGTGTGCTGCGGCGCGGAGCTGTTCAGCTCCGAGCACAAGTTCGATTCGGGCTCGGGCTGGCCCAGCTTCTGGCAGCCGGCGCGCAAGGAAAACGTCGCGGTCGAGGACGACCGCAGCTACGGCATGCGCCGCACCGAGACGCTGTGCAGCGGCTGCGGCGCCCACCTCGGCCACGTGTTCGAAGACGGACCGGAGCCCACCGGGCTGCGTTATTGCATCAACTCCGCTTCCCTCAAATTTCAGAAGCGTGAATAGTGAATGGTGAATGGTGATTGGAACGCGACTACGCCGAGCTGCCGCAAGTCTCTGCACTAATCACCAATCACTAATCACTATTCACTATCCAGTCGCGAAGCGGGATAATAGGCGTCCATGAAATTCCTGTTCGACATCTTTCCGCTCGTCCTGTTCTTCATCGCCTGGAGCCTCTACGACATCTTCGTCGCGACCGCGGTCGCCATCGCGGCCACCGTCGCGCAGGTCGCGTGGATGTGGCTGCGCCAGCGCCGGGTGGACAACATGCTGTGGGTGACGCTCGCCATCATGGTGGTGTTCGGGGGCGCGACGCTCGTGCTGCGCGACCCCACTTTCATCAAGCTGAAGCCGACCGTGCTCTACTGGGCGTTCGCGGGGGCTTTGGCGGGCGCCCAGGCCTTCGTCGGGAAGAACCTGATCCGCCTCATGATGGAAAAGAGCATGAGCCTGCCCGATGCGATCTGGAGCAGGCTCAGCGCGAGCTGGATCGCGTTCTTCGTCGTGATGGGCATCCTCAACCTCTATATCGCCTACTCGTTCTCCGAGGCGGCCTGGGTGCAATTCAAGGTGTTCGGGGGCATCGGCCTCATGCTGGCATTCGTCGTGCTGCAGGCCTTCATGCTCGCTCCCCACATCCAGGACAAGAAGGCCGAATGAACGCCGCCGAGCTCATGAAGCAGAGGCTGGCGCAGCTGGATCCCGAATCTGTCGTGATCGTGGACGAATCGAGCCGGCACGCCGGGCACGAGGGCGCGAAGGGCGGCGGCGGCCACTATCGCCTCACCATCGTTTCCCGCCGGTTCGCGGGCCAGCCGGCGCAGGCGCGGCATCGCATGGTCTACGACGCGCTGGGCACGCTCATGCGCAAGGAAATCCACGCGCTCGCGATCAAGGCCTATGCCCCCGGGGAACTCTGATATTTCCAGGAAAGGATCACTGATGAAGCTGCTTGTTGCATGCATGGTATTTGTCGTCGGGCTCTTGCCCGTGACTGCGGCGCTGGGCCAGGGCACCGCGGTCGCCAAGGTCAACGGCGTCACCATTCCCCGGGCACGCCTCGACGCCATCATGAAGGACATGGCGAGCCAGGGCCGTCCCGACACGCCGGAAGTGCGCGAAGCGATCAAGCAGGAGCTGATCAACCGCGAGATCGTCGTCCAGGAGGCGACCAAGCGCGGCATCCACAAGAAGCCCGAAGTCGCCATGCTGCTGGACGTCCAGCGCCAGGCGCTGATCGTCAACGCCTACCTGCAGGACTACGTGAGGACGCACCCGATCAGCGAGGACGACCTGAAGAAGGAGTACGAAAAGGCCAAGGCCTCCTCCTCGGGCAGGGAGTACAAGGCCCGCCACATCCTCGTCGAGAGCGAGGACGAGGCCAAGCAGATCATCACCCAGCTCAAGAAGGGCGGCAGCTTCGACCGGATCGCCGCGGACAAGTCCAAGGACCAGGGCTCGAAGGCGCGCGGCGGCGACCTCGACTGGGGCCCGGCCGGGCGCTACGTGCCGGCCTTCGGGCAGGCACTCAGCAAGCTCAAGAAGGGCGAGCTGACGGAAGCGCCCGTGCAAACGCAGTTCGGCTGGCACGTGATCCGGCTCGACGACGAGCGCGCGCTCAAGTTCCCGGCCTACGAAGAGGTGAAGCCGCAGATCCAGCAGGAGATGCGCCAGAAGCTGATCCAGAAGGTGGTCGGCGACCTGCGGGCGAAGGCCAAGATTGAGTGACGCGTGACGAGTGACGGGTGACGAGTAATCTCGGCAGCCGACCACTATGGAAACCAGAACGGCGCACTTCGGTGCGCCGTTTTGTTATCTGAATCCAAGCATGGACGAGGGGTTCAGGGTGCGAAACCGTCATCTATATTAAGGATTCATACTCAATTACTTATAAAAATAAGTTGATGTAAATCATTAAATACAACCAGAGCTGGCATCCGCGTTTCATCTGCGTTCAGCCGCAGTTGCGTCGACGAACGGCGGCTCAAGCTCAGCTCCAACTGTTGCTGTCCTGACGTTCTTGGCGCCTTGGCGGCTAATTTCCGATTTTCCTGGCGGCTGACGGCTGGCGTCTGGCGGCTCCCCAAGGTCAGCCGGCCCATTTCCGGGCATTGCGGAAGATCCGCAGCCACGCACCGTCCTCGCCCCAGTCCTCCGGGTGCCATGAGTTCTGCACGGTGCGGAAGACGCGCTCGGGGTGCGGCATCAGGATGGTGAAGCGCCCGTCCGGAGTCGTCAGCCCCGTGATCCCGCCCGGCGAGCCGTTGGGATTGTACGGATAGGTTTCCGTAACCGCGCCGCGGTTGTCCACGAAACGCAGCGCGACCAGCGGTTCCGCGGCCTTGCGGGCGGCAGCGTCCTTGAATTCAGCGTAGCCCTCTCCGTGGGAAACCACGATGGGCAGGCGGCTCCCGGCCATGCCCTGCAGGAACAGCGAGGGCGAGCGCTGCACTTCCAGCAGCACGAAGCGCGCCTCGAACTGCTCCGAGCGGTTGCGCACGAAATGCGGCCACGCACCGGCGCCGGGGATGAGTTCCTGCAGGTTGCTCATCATCTGGCAGCCGTTGCACACCCCCAGCGCGAACGTATCGGGCCGCCGGAAGAACGCCTCGAATTCGTCGCGGGCGCGCGGGTTGAACAGCACCGACTTCGCCCACCCCTCCCCCGCCCCCAGCACGTCCCCATAGGAGAACCCCCCGCAACTGGCAAAACCCTTGAAACCGGCGAGGCTCACGCGCCCCGCGATGATGTCGGTCATGTGTACGTCCACCGCGGTGAAGCCGGCGCGGTCGAACGCCGCTGCCATCTCCATCTGCCCGTTGACCCCCTGCTCGCGCAAGATGGCGACCCGCGGAGCCGCGCCGCGGCCCACGTACGGCGCGGCCACGTCTTCGGCAAGGTCGAAAGTAAGTTTCGCGTTCAGGCCCGGGTCGCGCGCGTCCAGGTTGCGGTCGCGCTCCTGCGCCGCGCACTCCGGGTTGTCCCGGAGCTGCTGCATGTGGAAGGTGGTCTCGGACCAGGCGCGGCGGAG
>JBIOVQ010000192.1:0-3889 GCA_044867805.1 Burkholderiales bacterium
GGCGAACCGCGGCTATGAAGGGCAGCAGCCAGCGCGCCACGTACGGGCTGTGCGCGAGGATGCGCTGCAGGTTGGCGGTCCGGCCCAGCATCCGGTTCGATGCCTCGAACAGCTCCTTGGCCGCGCCGGTCGCCTCGGCGTCGGTAATGCCGCGGATTCGCTGGCTCATTTTCTTCCCGAAGACCGTGAATCGTGATTCGTGAATCGTGAATCGACTCTCATTCATGAAATCCGACGACAGGCTGGTCGGATTTCATCCAGCGCACGATGCCCGCCACGCCGTCGACGGCGACCAGGGCGCCTTCGGGTATCTGGTGGGTGGCTCCCGGCACGCCCAGCACCATCGGCACGCAGCGCTCCCGCGCGAGCGAGGCGAGGTGGGAGGTGCTGCCGCCCAGCTCGGTGACGACGCCCGCCACCATGGCGAGAACCCGGCCCAAGGCCGGCCCCGCCGCGCGCGTCACGAGGATATCCCCTGGCGCGATCCGCGATACTTCGCATTCGCAGTTCACCACGCGGGCACGGCCGGTCCCCCAGCCCACTCCCGCCGGCTGGCCGCGCAGGCGCGGCTGGCGCAGCCATGCCGCGTCGAGAATGGGCGCTGGCGCGTCGTCCAGGTGGAGGGGACGCGCCTGCAAGAGCTTGAAGCCGGCGTCGTCGAGCGCCCATTCGATCTCGACCGGCATGTCCATGACTTTTTCCGCCGCCAGCAGCAGACGCCCCAGTTCCTCGGCTTGCGCGGGGACGAGACAGGATTTACCGGTCGGGCGCGGGCGGGAAAGGCGCGGCTGGTGTACGCAAGTCGCCTGGTGATAGGTAATCCCGGCCTGGCTCTCGAGCAGGGTGCCGGCGCGGTCGAGGCGATAGCGGTCCGGGGCAACCTCGCCCTGGGCGATTGCGGAGCCGAGACCCGGCGTCGCATTGATCAGCATGCCGCCTTCGGCCGCCCGGCTCAGACCTCCGCCCGCCGCCCGCGCCGCCACCAGGGGTTGGATCAGGAGCGCCATCGCCGTATGCGCCGGGTCGACGTCGTGCGTGGCCATGTAGCGCAGCGCGCGCGGCGCCCACAACGCCGCCCAACAGGCGCGTACCGCGGTGAGAAAGTCGGCTTCGTCGGTTATTCCCAGAAAGCTCTCGAACTGCCCGGCGAAGCTCGATCCATGGCGGTCCTCGACCAACGCCGTTGACCGTACGACGCCTGGAATCGCGGGGTGCCGGGTCATTTCCCGCCACGCCACGATCAACGGCTCCTGCACATCCGGCAGGACCGGTTGTTCCATCAACCGCATGCGCAACCGAAGGGCGCTGCGGCGCGCCTGGGCATCATCGGCTGAAAAAACCTCGCGCGCCGTCTCTTCCAGCCCCAGGCGTGCCAGCTGCAGGCGATAGGCCTCGGCTGTCACGCAAAAACCGCCAGGAGTGGGAAGCCCGGCGCGGCTAAGAGCCGCAAGGTTTGCGGCTTTCGGGCCAACGCAAGCCGCGTCGGCCGCTTCCGGCGAGGACAGGGGAATGACGAATCGGCTCATCCGGGTGAGCGGGCTGATTCAGGAAGTCTGCGCGTCGATATCGAGGTCGCTGCGGCACGCCGTGGAGGCGGCCACCCGCAGCTATCGCAGCGGAGGCAGGTCCGCGAAATACTCCGGATGAGCGCGCTGCGCGGCCTCGGTGTAGGACGTCAGGACGATGTCCGTGATCCGGATCGGCTTCGCCCCCTTGATCGTGAGTCTCAGCAACTCGTTCTGCGCATTCTCGAATGCCCGCAGGCTTTCCCGCGAGATGCGCGGGTCGTAGTTGATATGCCGTATCGCCTTGCGCGCGACCTCCACGTTCACGTTGGGAACCCACTTCGCGAAAATCTCCACCGCTTCGCCGCGGTGCTGCCGGGTGTAGTGGGAGGCCGCGGCCAGGCCGTTGACGAAAGCCTGGATCAGCTTCGGGTTGTCCTGCACCGTCGGGTCGTGGACCGTGGCGATCATCATGTAGGAGAGGTGGCCGCCGCCGCGCAGCACTTCGTACGATTCCGGCGCCCGCATGAGCCCCATGGTGTTGAACGGCTCCCATGACACCATTGCATCGATCTTGCCGGCGGCAAAGGCGTTGACCAGTGCCGGCGGCGCCATGATGTTCTGGATGTCGAGATCGCGGTAGCTCATCCCGCGCCGTGCCAGCACCATCTTCAGGTACTCGTCGGAAGTCTGCTCCCTGGCGAGCCCGATACGCTTGCCCCTGAGGTCCTCCACCCGGTTGATGCCGGAGCCCTTCCTCGCGACTATCGCGAGGGGAGTGTCGGCATTGGTATTGGTGGCATCGTTCATGATCATGCCGATCACCAGGAACGGCGAGCCCGCGTGCCGGGCCTTGAGGAACGTGGTCACGCTCATGTCGCCGATCTGCACCTCGCGCTTCGTCATGGCGTTCACCATGTCGGTGCCGGTGTTGACGACCTTGAGCTTGAGGTCGATGCCGTGCTGCCTGAACAGGCCCTTCTCGACGCCGACGAACATCGGCAGGTGGCCGAAGTTGTTGCCGATGACGGCTTCCATCGCTACCGGCGGCTGTTGCGTAGTCGCGCAGCCCACCGCCGCCAGTGCCAGCGCGGCCGCTGCCGCCCGGATCCATTGTCGTGCGCTCATCGCCCCCTCCATCCTCGGTTGAGTCTCCCTCAGCGTCCCGCAAGCGTCGAGTAGCCGGGCATCGGGTCCACGACCGTGATCTGCTCGACCGGGAAGTTGGAGATGATCTCGATGCGGTCCTTGTGCACGATCAGCATCTCTTCGATGCGCACGCCCCATTCGTACATCCTGCCGTGCTGGGTCTCGAGCGCGAACACCATGCCTTCCTTGATCTCGATCGGGTGGTCGAGCGACCAGATGCGCGAGATGACCGGCTGGTCGTACTGCGCCAGCCCGAGGCCGTGGCCCCACAGGTTGGCCGCGGCCTGGTCTTCCTCCGCGTAGCCCCAGGCTTCCTTCGCCGAGGGCCACTTGGACGCGATCTCCCGCGTGGTCGTGCCGACCTTCACCGCCTTGATCGAATCGTAGAGCCACTTCAGCGCGGTCGCGTAGATGTCCTTCTGTTCCTTCGTCGGCTCCTTGCCCGCGCAATAGGTGCGGTAGTAGCACGACTTGTAGCCGTTCCACGTGAGCGCGGCGAGGTCCATGAACACGATGTCGCCGGGCTTGACGATGCGGTCGGAGAAATTGCGCCAGTTGGGCCACGTGTTGGGCCCGGAAGAGACGATCACGTCCTCGACATCCTCCATGCCGGGAATGGCGTAGAGGTATTCCATGATGTGCGCGGTCAGCTTGTTCTCGGTGATGCCGGGCTTGAGGAAGTTCATGAATTCCCAGTGCGCGCCGTCGCCGATCGCGCCGACCATGCGCAGGCACTCCTGCTCATCCACGTTCTTGATCGCGCGCGCCTCCATCATCGGGGTCATGCCGTCGGTCCAGTCGATCTTCTCGTCCTTGAACACCTGGAGCATGTTGATGTCCATGAAGTCCACCCCGAGCTTGGCGCCCGCGACGCCCGCCTTCTTCATCTCCTGCTTGATGGCGTTGGTGAACTTCGTCACCTGCGAGAGCGATGCCGCGCCCGCGGCGCCCTTGATCCAGGCGTAGGACCAGCGGACGTGGTCCTTCGGTATCCACGGCGAGTGGCGATGGATCTGGTAGCCGATGTCGCCCTGCTCGAACAGGACCGGCTTGTCATCGCCGCACAGCAGGGCGTAGCGCAGGCCGGGCTTGAGCCGGTTCCAGCCGGGCGTGAGCGTGCCCGTGACATAGCGGACGTTTTCGTCGTACATCAGCAGCATGGCGCCCAATCCATGGGCCTTCATCCGCTCGCGCGCCCGCTCGAGGCGGTAGTTGCGCATGCGCTCCCAGTTGAC
>JBIOVQ010000193.1:0-12679 GCA_044867805.1 Burkholderiales bacterium
GTTCCGATTGCCACTATGAGCCTCCTGTAGAAGAACGAACGGGTTGCCGGTCCGCGTCCCGGCTTTCACCGGGGGTGGCCTCGACTTTGGTGACGCGATAGTTGACGGCGCCCGAGCCATGGTGCCCGGTCTTGGTGAACTTGTGGCGGCCACGGCAATGCAGGCAACGGTGCGTGAACTCGTCGCCCTTGCCGGCGGTGTGTACCGTGGTCAGCTTACCGCAGTGATGGCATCTCATGGGAAGTTCGGGCGGCGGCGTTTCCGCTTGCCCTAGCGCGCGCGGCGGCCGCGTTCCGGCCTCGGGCGCGCTTCGTTCACCTTGAGCGGGCGGCCGGCAAATTCCCTGCCGTTGAGTCCCGCGATAGCGGCGCGCGAGTGATTCTTGCCCGGCATTTCCACGAAGCCGAAGCCCCTCAGCTTGCCGGTGAACAGCTCGCGCACGAGCTGCACGGAAGCGACCTGCCCGAACGGCTTGAACAGCTCCGCGAGATCCGCTTCAGTGACGTCGGGCCCGAGGTTGCCGACGAAGATGTTCATTTCCATACCCGAAAATACGAGGGCAGCAGTATACATGTCCCTGAGCCGGAAGTCTCGGATTATTTGCAGGAAATACCCAGTTTAGGCTTTCCAGCCTATCCATTCGCACAGCCCGCGCCCCGTGATCCACTCCTTGTCGGCGGCGGAGAGCCAGGGAACCCCCTCGGAAAGATAGGTCAG
Organism: Burkholderiales bacterium; assembly: GCA_044867805.1. GTDB lineage: Bacteria > Pseudomonadota > Gammaproteobacteria > Burkholderiales > SG8-41 > SG8-41. Next base: position 718 of record JBIOVQ010000193.1, read on the forward strand.
GCTCTGCCGGTAGCTGCACGGCAGGCGCGAGAGGTCCGAGCCCCAGAACATGCGCTTCGGCCCGAACGCGTCGTAGACGCGGCGGATGTAGGGATGCAGCTTCCTGAACGGATAGGTATCCGTCGTGTAGTGCGGCAGGCAGCTCACCTTGACGGCGATATTGGGGCGCTTCGCCAGCGCGAGCACGCTGTCGAGGTGGCGGAACGCCTCCTCGTCCTTGCCCGTGGTGAGCCCGAGATGGTCGATCGTGAGCCACAACCCCGGATGGCGCTCGGCGACGCGGTTGATGAGCGGCATGTCCGAATGCAGCACGAGCGTCATGATCGGCACGCCCGCCTTCTCCGCTTCCGGCCACAGCCAGTCGAGGCGCCCCTCGGTCAGCAGCGGCCGCAGAAACGGGCGGTGCAGGGTGAAGCGCAGCCCCAGCATGCCAGCCTGCTTGCGCCAGCCCGCGATCCTGCCCCGCGATTCGGGCGCGTCGGGGTCCAAGCGCCCCATCACCGCGAACTTGTCCGGATGCTTCTGCGCGGCGGCAAGGCAGACGTCGTTGCGCTCGCCTTCCCACGACGGCGGCACCAGCACGCAGCGGTCCACCTGCGCCGATTTCATCTCACGCAGCAGGTCGTCCGCGGTGATGGGCTGCGGCCTGTGCGGGTCGTGCCGCGCCGGCCACGGCCGCTCGGGGGTGTTCGCCGCCCAGATGTGAACTTGAGCATCAACAACCATCATCTGCTCCAAGGCGTGATTCGTGATTGGTGATTCGTGATTCGACCCGGCCGTTGCGATTCCGCACTCTGCACTCTGCATTCATCACTACAGTTTCCATCCGAGCCACTCGCACACTCCCCTGCCCATCACGTACTCGAGGTCCTCGCCCCTGAGCCACGGCAGCTCCTCGGTAAAGAGCGTGACGCCCTGGCGGTAAGTGCACGGCAGGCGCGAGAGATCGGTGCCCCAGAAGGTGCGCTTCGGGCCGAAGGCGTCGAACGCCCTGCGGATGCGGGCATGGAGGTTGCGGAAGGGGTACTTCCGGCTGGTGAAGAAGGGAAAGCAGCTCACCTTGGTCGCGACGTTCGGAAATTTCGAGAGCGCGAGCAGCTTGTCGAACTCACGGAACGCATCCTGGTCCTTCCCATCCACCAGCCCGGAATGGTCCATCACCAGCTTGAGCATCGGATGGCGTTCGGCGATCCTCTCGACGAGGTGCATGTGCCGGTGCGGCACCAGCATGTAGACCGGGACGCCATGCTTCTCCGCTTCCGGCCACAGCCAATCCGCCTTGCCTTCGGTGAGCAGCTCGAGCAGCGGCGAGCGGTGGAAGACGAAGCGCAGCCCGAGCATGCCCGGCTGCCTGAGCCAGCCGGCGATCCTGCCGCGCGATTCCGGCGCCTCCGGGTCGATGCGTCCCATCACCGCGAAGCGGTCCGGGTGCGCCTTGGCCGCGGCCAGCCCGAGGTCGTTGCGGTCGCCCTCCCACGACGGCGGCACGATCACGACGCGGTTGACGCCGGCGGCATCCATCTCGCGCAGCAGCTCGTCCTTGCCGAGCGGCACGTCGCGCTGCGCCTTGACCGTGCGGTTTTTCGGCCACGGCCGCTCGGGGGTGTCCAGCGCCCAAATATGGACTTGAGAGTCCACTATCAACATATGAATCGTCTCTGGTTCTCAAAGTACATCGCGATAGGCAGCATTTGGGCGCAAAGGATGAAGGCGGAAGGATGAAGGATGACCATCGCGCTTTGCGCGAAGCTGGGACGTCCCGACCTCTCGTTTCCTTCGCTCGGGGGCTGCCCAACCGGACGTCAGTGAAAGGTTGGGGACAACAACACTCACGCACAGCGTGGGGTCATCCCTCATCCTTCATCCCTCATCCTTGGGGATCACTGGGCAGTTTCGGCAGTGATTCCGGCTTCGTTGATCACTTTGGTCCAGCGCTCGAGCTCGGACTTGATCATGGCGTGGAACTCCGCCGGCGAGCTGCTCGCCGGCTCGAGCCCGAGCGCCGCCAGCTGCCTCGCGAAATCCGGGTTCGCGACCGCCTTCCTCATCTCCGCGTTGATGCGGTCCACTACCGACTTCGGCGTGCCGGCCGGCGCGAGCAGCCCGAACCACGTCGTGTTGTTGAACCCGGGCACCGTCTCGGCAACCGTCGGCAGGTCGGGCCACGAGGCGACGCGGGAGGGGTGCCCGATCGCGATGGCCCGCAGCTTGCCCGCTCTCGCGTTCGGGCCGGCGTAGGGTATACCGCCGAACAGCGCGTGCGCGCGGCCGCCCAGCAGGTCCACCATCGCCGGGCCGCCGCCCTTGTACGGCACGTGCACGAACTGGAAGCCCGTCATCGACTTGAGCAGCTCGGCTCCCAGGTGGTTGGGCGTGCCTATCCCCGGCGAGGCGAAATTGATCCGGCCGGGCTGCGCCTTGCCGAGCGCGATGAATTCCTTCAGGCCCGCGGCCTGCAGCCCGGGATGCACGACCAGCAGGAAAGGCGCGTAGACGCCGAGGCCGATCGGCGCAAAATCCTTCAGCGGGTCGTACGGCAGCCTGGTGCCGAACGCGGGGTTGACCGCGAGGCCCCCGGACGTGCCGAGCAGGATCGTATAGCCGTCGGGAGTCGCCTTGGCACCGAGGCCGTGCCCGATGGTCGCGCCGGCGCCCGGCCGGTTGTCCACCACGACTTGCTGGCCCAGCGCCTCGCTCAACCACGCCGCGAAGGCCCGCCCGGTCGGATCCGTCGAGCCTCCCGGCGGATACGGCACGATCATGCGGATCGGCCGCGAGGGGTAGTCGGCCGCCTGCGCTGCCGACGCAAGGCGAAAAGGAAGGAGGAAGGAAAAGACCCAAACCAGGAAGCAGCAAAACAGCGCCACGGCCGTCCGGTTGCTGATTTTCATATAGTCCTTTCGACTTTCGACTCCCTCACTAGTCCGGCAGCGGCATCGGCTCCTCGCCGCCGAGCGCAATCCAGCCGCGAATGATGCGATAGAGCACCCATATGCCGAGCAGGAGCAACAGCACCCAGGCGACCGGTATGCCGACCACGGTCAGGAACAGCAGCCCGGCAAGCACCACCCACGCGATCGCATACCAGAACGTCCGGATCTGCCAGCCGAAGTGGGAGTCGAGCCAGGTGCCGCGCGCGTCGCCGCGCTTCACGTAGTTGACGATCACCGCGATGATGGACGGCCAGCCCGTCAGGAACGCCGTCACGACGAACATCGGACCCAGCATGCCCATCAGGGCGCTGAAGCCGTGCATGCCGTAGAGCACGTGCGTCAGCGTCACCATGCCCTTCGACGGCGTGCTCGGCGCCGGTTGCACGCGTTCCACGTTGTGATCCATGGTCGCCCTATTCTTGACGCTTGCGGAGATAATATCAACACGACTCCGGTGACAGGTGATAAGTGATACGTGATAAGGGCCGAAATTCAGCAGAGCTCCGCACGCAGTGCTGGAGCCTCGTCACTTATCACCTATCACTTATCACGCGTTTATGAGCGCCCCCAGGCGCGCGATTGTCATTGGCGGCTCCATCGGCGGCCTGTTCGCGGCCAACTGGCTGCGCGCGATCGGCTGGGACGTCACCGTGTTCGAGCGGGTCGGCGACGACCTGGCGAGCCGCGGCGCGGGCATCGGCACCCACGAAGAGCTGCGGGCCGTGATCAGGCGCCTGGGGTTGACGGTGGACGAAACGATCGGCGTCTGGGTGCACGGCCGCATCTGCCTCGACCGCGGCGGCCGCGTCACCCATGAGCTCGCCACCTCGCAGATGCAGAGCAGCTGGGCACGGATCTACCGGCTGCTCAAGGACGCGTTCCCGGCGGCGGACTACCGCTTCGGCATGGGCCTCGAGCGCGTCGAGCAGGACGCCGGCGGCGTTACCGCCATCTTCGCGGACGGCACGCGTGCAAGGGGCGATCTCCTCGTGGGCGCCGACGGCGTGCGCTCCACCGTGCGCGAGATGCTGCTGCCGGAGGCGCAGCCCCGCTATGCCGGCTACGTCGCGTGGCGCGGCCTGGTGGACGAGGCGACCTTCTCGCCCGCGGAGCACGCAGAGCTCTTCGAGCGCTACACGATGTGCTTTCCGGAAGGCGAGATGATGCTCTGCTACCCCGTCCCCGGACGCGACAACGATACCCGCCGGGGACGCCGCGGCTACAACCACATCTGGTACCGTCCGACGGACGGACGCACGGCGCTGCCGCAGCTCTGCACCGACACAACCGGGCACTGCCACGGCATCTCGATCCCGCCGCCGCTGATCCGGCCCGAGGTCACGGCGAGGATCAAGGCGGAGGCGCGCGAGCTGCTCGCGCCCCAGATCGCCGCCGTGGTGGAGCGGACCGAGCAGCTCTTCTTCCAGGCCATATTCGATATCGAGACGCCCCGCATTGCCGTGGGACGCGTGGTTCTGCTCGGTGACGCCGCCTTCGTTGCGCGCCCGCACGTCGGCGCGGGGGTGACCAAGGCGGCGCTCGACGCCGAGTGCCTGGCGCGCGAGATCCAGGCGGCCGACGGCGACCTCGACACGGCGCTCGCGCGCTACGAGCGCGAGCGGCGGCTGTTCGGCTCGCGCATCGTCGCCCGCGCCCGCCGGCTCGGCGCCTACATCGAGGCGCAGTTGAAGCCCCCCGCGGAGCGCACCGAGGCGGAGCGCCAGCCCCCGCCGGAATACCTGATGCGCGAGATCGGCACCATCACGCTCGACATCAAGGCGCTCACGGCGCCCGAAGAGGGATGAGGGATGAGGAGTGTGCAGTGGGCAGTTTGCAGTGTGCAGTTACTGCCAACTGATAACTGCCAACTGTCCACTCGCCCTAGCCGCCCGGCCGCGCACGATAGAATGAATGTGAGGAGGAACTCATGAGAAGAATCAGCAGAATCGCAGCGCTTGCGGTGCTGCTATGCGACCCGGCGGCGGGTTTGGCGCAGAGTTATCCCGCCAAACCGATCCGGCTGGTGGTGCCGTTCGCGCCCGGTGGCGGCGTGGACTTCATCGCCCGCCTCGTCGGGCAGAAGCTCGGCGAAGCGCTGGGCCAGCCGGTCATCGTCGAGAACCGGCCCGGAGCGGGCAGCTCGATCGGCACCGAGGCCGTCATCCGCGCGGCGCCGGACGGCTACACGCTCCTGCAGATCTCACCGACCTACGCCATCAATCCCAGCCTGCAGCCGCTCAAGTTCGACACCCTGAACGACTACACCCCCATCGTGCTGGTCGGTAAGGGCCCCTTCGTCGTGGTTGCCCACCCGTCGCTGCCCGCGCGCGATGCGAAGCAACTGATTGCGCTGGCGCGCTCCCGGCCGGGCGAGATCCTGTACGGCAGCAGCGGCCTGGGCACTATCGTGCATCTCTCGACCGAGCTGTTCCTGTACATGGCGAAAGTGAAGATGACGGGCGTGCAGTACAAAGGCGGCGGCCCGGCCCTGATCGACGTCATGGCGGGCCACGTCCACGTGGTCTGCTCGCCGCCGCAGACCGGGCTGCCGCACGTGAAGGCGGGCCGGGTGCGGGCGATCGGGATGACGAGCGCGCAACGCATCCCCACCGAGCCCGGCATCCCCGCGCTCGCCGAGACGGTGCCGGGTTACGAAGCGACCAACTGGCATGCCACCATCGGCCCCAAGGGCATTCCGCGCGCCATCGTGGACCGCATCAATGGTGAAGTGCGCAAGATCGTCGCCCGGAAGGACGTCGAGAACACGCTGCACACGAGCGGCGTGTTTCCCCAGGGCGGCGGCTCGCCCGAGCAGGTCTACGAGCTGATCCGCAAGGACCACGACCAGTGGAAGAAGGTCGTGATTCAGGCGGGAATAAAGCCGGAATAACCACCCCCTCACATACGCTCGACCCCTCCTAGTCTAGGAGGGGTGGCCACGTCAGCTGCCGGGGTGGTTATCGCCAAGAACACGAAGGACGCGAAGGGAAAAATAAATAACTTTCAGGAGGTTGACCTATAAGTTGCTGGATATGCACTTGCCCGTGCCGGCTGACACTACTCCAACCCCTTGAATTGACGCGAGGTTGACAGTGTCATCAACCGGGCGGTCCAATGATATGAAGCACTTTCACCAACTATTGGAAGTTAGGTGTCATTAGAGGAAATCGTGTGGAAACGAAGCTGGTTGAAGTCTATTCCGACGCCTCGAATCACGCCGTGATGCGGCACCCTGGGCGTAGATTCCCCGGGTCTCTCGTGCAAGGAGATAGCCTCTTCAACCTCGTGTCCGCCGCACGAGAGGTTCTCCGCCGCGCGTCGCAATTGAAGGATCGCGAGCTAATCGAGAGCGCGACCGAGTTGAAGGATGAGCTTGAGTCGCGTCTGGCGCACTATGAAGCGGTCTTGGTGGAGCATGGGCTAGCGCTGCCGTACGCGAAATCCAAATGACACCTAACCCCCCAGTCAACCCGGACGCGCGCGGAAGCGCAGCGGTGCGCATGGCTCAGTGGGCGCGCGCCGGTTACTGGGAACGTTAGACCGCCGCATGAACTCGCTTGCCATCATCTATCCCTGGGGGTCGGTGCTCGTCGGTGGACTGTTGATTGCGGATAACATCATGCTCATCCGCAAGAAGGGAGTTCCCGATACTGAGCCAGATGGGAAAGCCACGGGGTGGACCTCCTTCTTCATGCTCGCCGAGGTATTTTGGATGGGTGCCTCGTTAATGGTTCTGTTGCAGGGTCTTGTACGGCCTCTTATACCGACGCTGTATCTAATCTTCGCGGGAATTGCTCTTCTTTCTGGCGTCATTGAGAACCTGACAAAAGGTCCCGTGCGATCATTTCAGCTCTGGTACGTGAGACTCAACTTGGTATTTGCTCTCGTCTTCGCCGCCGCCGCGATTTATGAGCTCGTGCCACTGCTCTCCGCAAGCGCGGTCTAACCCCGCGCTCCACACGGACGCGCGAAGCGCGTCGCAGTTTCGCGCGCAGGGGAGCGCGACACGTTAGAAGGCAATCAATGACGGCCACACAAGTCGTCGCGTTGGGAGTTCGCCTCTTTAGTGTCTGGCTCTTCGTTTACGTCGTGCGGAATGTTCCAGGCATGTGGCAATACAACGTGCTGGAGGCAGACTCTTCGGCCAATCTCGTGGTGGCAATCGTCGCCTGCGTTCTATTTACCGTTGTGGCGCTGCTGTGGTTCTTTCCGTTGACTATTGCAAGTAAGCTTCTCCCGCAGACCCAGCTCGAGGACCGCATTAACCTTCCTCTTGAGCAAGCTCAGGCTGTTGGTTTCTCTCTGTTAGGGCTATGGATGCTGACGAACGCTATTCCAAGCGCCCTTTACTGGGTATTGATGTCTTACTACGGCGCGAAGCCCAATTCGCTACTCCACCTCGGCGCAAAGGAGTACGCTTTGATCGCTTCGACTGTTCTTGAATTGGTCTTAGGCATTTGGCTGCTCTTTGGCGCCAAAGGTCTTCTTGGCATCTTGCGCCGAGCACGCAGCGCGGGAGCCTGATTGCCTTCTAACCCTTCAATCCAGAACGGACGCGCGGCTATCCACCCGCGCGCCGCTGATTTCTGACGTTAGACCCCGAGAAATTCTCACCCACCACTTCGAATGAAATTCGACTGGGATCCGACGAAGGCGCAGGAGAATCTTCTAAGCCACGGGGTCTCATTCGAGGAAGCGACGACGGTTTTTGCCGACCCCCTCGCCGGAACCATCCCTGATCCCGATCACAGCGAGGGGGAAGCCCGCTTCCTCACCATCGGTTTTACCGCGAACGGGCGCCTGATCGTTGTGTCACATACCGAGGAAGGCGATACTATTCGCATCATCAGCGCCCGAGAGGCGACATCACATGAGCGGAAGCAATATGAATCCTAAACGCCAGCGGCTCGAAGTAAATCAGATGCGGGCGGAATACGACTTTTCCGGCGCCGTCCGCGGCAAGTACTACCAGCGCTATCTGGAAAGCACCAACGTCGTGGTGCTCGATCCGGACGTTGCGAAGCGGTTCAAGACTTCCACCGCGGTGAATGAAGCGCTTCGTTCTCTTCCCGAGCGTCCGACTCGGGGTCTAACCAAGCGTTCCACGCGGACGCGCCGGCAAGCGTCGCGCCGGTGAACGCTGCACGTTAGGCAGCATTCCCGCCATATGCCTTACGAGCTCTCATTTTCGAAACCGATCGCGGTGGGCGACGTAAGCCAATACATCAACGACTGCTGCTACGGTGGTGACGTTGTTGCAGACCTTCTGCTTCCGACGGTGAAGGAGCGATTCGAGGATACTCAGACAAATCAGGAGGACTGGGGTTGGTTCATATGGTTTCGCCGGGGATCAACTTTGCTGGCGATTGATATCTTTTGCGACGATGCGAAGACAGGAGCGTTTCGGATACACCTCACCTCCCGAGCAAAGAGATGGCTCCTATCTGACGTAGTGTCCGATTTGCCCGAGCTGGAAGAGGTGAAGGGCTTGGTCGTTTCGCGGCTTGAAGAATGGCTTGGCGGTGGGTGCCAAGTGGTGCGACTCGACAAGAATCATATGCCAATCGGAAATGCTGCCTAACCCCTCAATCCAGAGTGGACGGGCCGCGAGCTGCCTTGGCATGCAGGTGCCAAAGGAACGGCCCGCCGCTGATTTCAGACGTTAGGTTGCCGTGAACGTGGTGCTGATCGCTATGGGACTGGGGTACGTGGGTGGCGTAGCGTTCACGTATCTAGCGAGCACTTGGATCATGAATAAGTTCGGCGCCCGTATCGCCCCACCTTATTGGAAGTTGCACAATCTACCTGGAGTGCTCGGCGCAATCGGTGGCATCGCGGCACTTCTCCCTGCGTTGTTCTTGGGCACGGTGGTGGGTGGCCTCGGTGGTGCCTACGGAGAAGTCATTAGCCAAACGGTTGGCCTCGGAATGGCTGGAGTCCCGGTTGGCTTGGCGCTGGGTATCGCCCTGGTCACTACGGTGGTCGCTTCCGTCGGTGTACTACTTGGTGTGGTACTAGGTAAGGTTGTCAATGCGCTCGCTTCAAGGACATCGGCAACCTAACAGCACGCCGCACGCGGACGCGCGCGCGAGCGCTGTGCTGTACCTTGCTCATCGGGCGCGCGCCGGTGAGCGTGGACGTTATATCTGCGATGGATGATCGCCCCCGCCTTGTTATGGCCACTGTGTTCGCACCGCTGATCGTCCCAGCGATATTCGTGGCTATTCAGTTGTTCGCGGCAGACAATCACGCTGCCATGTCACTCGTCGCGTTTTTCAGCACCGCTACTGCCTACGTTGGAACATTGGTGATCGGACTCCCTGTGGTTTACGGGCTCCGTCGCGCACAAATGCTGAACCTCTTGTCGTTGGCGTTGGCCGGTGCGGCGGGCGGTGTGATCATGTTCTTTGGGTTCTCGCTCTTTCTTGGGTTCCTGCTGAACTCTTCTGCTCCATTCGAGTTCCTTCAGGCACTGTGGGGCGGGGCGCTAGGATTGTTGGTTTCGCTCGCATTTGGCGCGCTCGCAGGTATAACCTGGCGCTCAAACGGACGCCCAAAGACGGGCGCCGTTTAGCTCTACGTTAGAGCACTCGACGACTGATCTTGCCTGTAATTATTCTTCCCTTTGCGTCCTTCGCGTCCTTCGCGGTGAAGCTTCTCCCACCACCCCGGCACTTCGTGCCACCCCGCCCGGCCAACCGCATAGAGGCGGTTGGCGTTCGGCGGCTCGAAGGTGCGCAGGCGCCTTCTTCGAAACCCCGCCTTACCCTCCGGCAGGAGGGGAAATCGGCAGGAGGGGAGTGCGTCACTTCGTCACAGGGTCACTGCATCACTGTCACACCGTGGCCACCGGTGTGACCGGTGAGCCCGCCGCGCCGGGCAGCCGCAGCGGCGGGGCGGTCAGAAGAAAACTGCTGCGCTTGTTCCGACGCAGCCAGGCCGCCAGCTCGGTGAGATACCACAGCTCGCCGAGATGGATGCCGAGCTTGAACAGGCAGTGCTCGTGCAGCGGCAGCGCGGGTCCTCGATGAGGCAGCCGGGGATCGGCGCCGAGCGTCGATGAGCGCTCGACGGCCAGGTTGTCGCTGGTGATCGCCACGAGACCGCTGTCGGCGATCCATTCCAGGAGGCGCTTGTCGTAGCCGTCCATCACCGCGCAGGCTTGCCGGATCGACTGATCGAGCTTGCCATCGGCGTCGCGGATGAGCTGCCCGAGGCCGGTGTGGATGCAGACGATGTCGCCCTTCCCGACCTGGATGCCGTCGGCTTTCATGACTTTTTCCAGCAGCTCGAAGCCGACCTCGGTGCGCCCGTCCCCCAGGTGGTGGCGCAGATCGATCAACACCCCGCGCCCCTGCACGCCGGTCTCGGCCATGCCCTGTATGCCCAAGGCGACCGCGCCGAGCTGTCCCTGCGAGCCGCGGCCGGCCGCATCCACGATCTGGTAGCCGTTGTAGAAGACCTTTTCCGCAACGCCGTCGCCGTCCGCGTCGAACTGGGATCCTTTGTGCGGAAACCCGTCCCAGTGAGTGGAGTACTGCGTGTAGAGCATGACCGCTTCGTCGGACCCGACATCGGTGAAGCGCGGATCCACCTGCTCGAACGGGAGATTGAAGTACACCAGGCCGTTCCGCATCACGGGGTGAAACACCGGCGGGTAGCGGTTGGGGTTCAGCACGTTGCCGCCCGGGCGGTCGAGCGGGTGGCTGAGGCAGAAGGCGCGGCCGGTCTTCACTTCCTTCAGCGCCGCAAGCCGGCGCTCGGCCGTGAGCAGGTTCATCCGCCCCAGCGCGTCGTCGTCGCCGAATTCGCCCCAGTTCGAGCCTTCCGGGCGCCGCTTCCAGCGCTTCGCCATCGCGTCGCTCCCCTTCTGAAAGCGTGACAAGTGATAAGTGATAGGTGATAGGGCTTGGTTACAGCCTCCGCGCTTCGCGCGGAACCCTTATCACTTATCACCTATCACTTATCCCGCTTCATTGCCGTTTTCAAGGGGCTAACGCCCCTTGAAAACGGGCTTGCGCTTCTCCATGAACGCGGCCTGGCCTTCCTTGTAGTCCTCGCTGGCGAAGCAGTCGTCCACCATCTTCTGGCACAGCGCGAGGTCGCGCTCGTCCGGGTCCTTGCGCAGCTCGATCAACGAGCGCTTGACTGCCGCGATCGTGAGCGGCGCGTTCGCGGAGAGCGTCGCGGCATAGTCGAGCACGTATTTTTCCAGGTCGGCGACGGGCAGGATGCGGTTCACCAGCCCCATCTGCAGCGCTTCCTGCGCGTTGAACTGGCGACCGGTGTAGAAGATCTCCGCCGTGAACGACGGCCCCACCAGCTCCGACAGCCGCCGGATGCCCATGAAGCGGTAGCCCACGCCGAGCTTGGCCGCCGGGACGCCGAAGCGCGAGTCGTCGGAGGCGATGCGCAGGTCGCATACCACCGCGATGCCCAGGCCCCCGCCCATGCAGTAGCCGCGGATCATGGCGATCACCGGCTTGGGGCATTCGCGGATCGCCTTGTTGCAGCGCTCGGAGATGACCTCGGCCGCCTTCACCTGCTCGGCATTCGCTCGCCGGTCCTTGAACTGCGAGATGTCGGCGCCGGAGATGAACGCCTTCTCGCCCTCGCCCCTCAGGATAACGACCCGCACCTCCGGGTCCTTCGCGTAGCCCTCCAGCGCCGCGGCGGTCGCCTCGTACATCTCGAGCGACATGGCGTTGCGCTTCTCGGGGTTGTTGAAGATCACCCACCCGATCGCTCCCTCTTTCCGGGCGATGATCTTCTCGAATTTCACTGCTGTATCCATGCGATTCTCCTGGAAACGAGTTACAAGGTTCAAGCACAAGTTACAAGGGCTAGTACCTTGAGCCTTGCCCCTTGTACCTGAGTTCCTAGGGTAAACGAAAAACCCCGCCGGAGCTGCAGGGAAAGCTGTAGGGAATGAGCGGTTCGCGTCACAGCACAGCTAGATGCCATGCTTGTTGCGGAATCGTGCACGCAGATTTTGGATATTCTTGGCCGCCGCAATTGCATGTTCCGCA